>JBGCFW010000071.1:0-6585 GCA_045107155.1 Ilumatobacter sp.
CCCCGGTCGAGGGTGAGCCCGGTGCCGGACGGGCTGTGCGGGACTAGAACACCGCTGTCGCTGAGGGCGCCTCGTTTATCCGTCGGTGGGAGTTGCTGAGCTACATCGGCAACGCCGATCCCAGCGAACAGCTGATCGCGGAGGTCGAACGCGAGGAACAGGCGCTCGTTCAAGAGAAGGCGAGGCTGAGATCCACCTTCGATGGAATCCACGCTGACATCTGGCGTCAATACATCGACTTGAAGCAGCAGCATCTCGGGAGATCCGTCTTCGATCGAGGGCTGCACGGCAAGGAGCCCGAGCGCGGTTTCGAACCTGGCATCGCGCTTGCGCATCTCGAGGCTGGAGAGCGGCTCGGCACCCGCCTCGATCCCGATGAGTATCAGCTGCTGCACGACCTCGCGTTCGGCCACGGTCAAGAGCACGATCAGGGTTGGTCGGTTGGAGGCGACGCGGCGCGTATCCCACGCGACATGGCCGGCCAGGACTTCATGGCTGCGGTCAGAGCCGAGAGCGGCGATCTCATCGGAGGTCTGCGTGCGATCGGCGTGCCGTTCAAGGAATCGATCTCAGGAATTGGTGGAAGCGAGGAAGCGTTCACGTTCAGCCTGAGTTTCGACGACAAGCACGAGGAAACTGTCCGTGCCAAGCTGCAGCTGCTGTTCGATCAGTTCTACGAGGACGTGGAAGAGTCTCCCAACAAGCTCGTCCCCATCGCTCGGCTCCACAAGCAGCTCGAGTACCTGCATCCGTTCAAGGACGCGAACACTCGGACGAATCTCGTGGTGTTGAATCGTCTTCTCGTGGAGTTCGGGTTCAGTCCCGTGATCCTCGATGATCCGAACCAGTCGTACGTCCAATCGCTCCAGGAGTGGCAGCACATGTTGATCAAGGGCATGGTCAGGTGGCAGGCAGTCGAAGCGAGTGCGGCTGAGGACACAGTGCGGCGACTCCGTGACTTCGACGCAGAAAACGGAACACCTGACCGCCTCTCCCACAAGTAGTTGCGGTTCGGCGCGCGGCACCAAACGGCAGGGGCCACATCAGTTCGCGGTGACCGGTGACCACTGCGACACCCCGTCGGTAGTGTCCGAGCGGTGATCGAGTCGGTCGAGGTCGTCGGGTACGGCCGTCCTGCGTCCGAGGCGTTGGCGGCTTCGGTCGCGGCGGCCAAGGGCGGCGATCCGTTGTCGCCGGTCACCGTGATCGTGTCCAGCAACTTCGTCGGACTCTCGGCCCGGCGGCTGCTCGCGTGCGAGCTCGGTTCGCAGTCCGACGAGGGGCCTGTCGGCATCGCCAACATCTCGTTCGTCACGCCCTTCAGGTTGGCCGAGCAGGTCGGCGCAGAACTGCTGCTCGATCGGCGGCCGATCACGAATCCGGTGCTCGGCGCCGCCGTG
The DNA here is from genome assembly GCA_045107155.1 of Ilumatobacter sp. Classification (GTDB taxonomy): domain Bacteria; phylum Actinomycetota; class Acidimicrobiia; order Acidimicrobiales; family Ilumatobacteraceae; genus Ilumatobacter_A. Next base: position 1,401 of record JBGCFW010000071.1, read on the forward strand.
CGACGGGTGCTCGCCACCGATCCGGGCCCCTTCGGACCGGTGCGTCAACACGAGGCCACCGAGGAGGCGCTCGCGGCACTGTTCGCGGAGCTGTCGAACGTCGATGAGCAAGGCATCGAGGCGATTCTCGAAGAGGGATCGACAGCAGCCGAGCTCGCCATCCGGTATCACCGTGCCATCTCGGCCGAGCTCGATGGGTTTCACACCGAACGCGACCTCGCGCTCGAGTCAGCGGAGCACCCGGAGCTCGGCGCCCGACTCGCGTCGCTCGGGCACCTGATCTGGTACCTCCCGGCGCCGGTCTCGCCGGCACTCGCCGTGTTCCTCGGCCGTGTGCTGCGTGCGGCGGCATCTGCGACGGTCATCGTCGGTGCGACCGGGTCCGAGGAGGCTGACGAGCCCGTCTGGCGCACGTGCGCCGAGGTCGGCGTCGCGCCGGCACCACACGACACCATCGAATCGCCCTCGGGGGATCGAATCGTGTCGGTCACGGACGCAGCCGAGGAGGTCCGAGAGGTGTGCGCTCGGGTGCTTGCAGCGGTCGAACATGGGGTGCGGCCCGACAGGATCGCCGTCTTCTACCCAACGCCCTCGCCGTATCTCCGCGTCCTCGAGCAGCAGTTCGAGGCGTCGGGGTTGGTCGCGAACGGCCCGGATCCGCGGCGGCTCACCGAGTCGGTGGCTGGGCGCACGCTGCTCGCGGCACTCGAGCTCGATGCCGAGCGGTGGCGTCGCGATCGGGTGATGGCGTTGCTGAGCGGTGGCCCCGTGCGGGCCGGTGATGGATTCGCTCGACCATCGGTCTGGGATTCGCTCACGCGTCGAGCCGGCGTGGTTGCTGAGCTCGGCGATTGGCGTACGAAGCTCGCGCTCTTCCGTGCGGGCGCCCAGAGTCGGCTTGACGAGGTGGCCCCGTCCGACGACGCCGACGGTTGGCGACGGGGTCGGCTCATCGACGAGGTCAGCGACACACGACAGCTGGAGTCGTTCATCGACGGGTTGGTCACGGGCGTCCGCGCGGTCACGGCTGCCAGCGGTTGGCGTGCCCGGTGCGAAGCCGCCACCGAGCTCCTCCACCTACTCCTCGGTCGCGAGCACCTCCACACCACGTGGCCCGACCGCGAGCGCGACGCGTTCGCAGGCGTCGAAGCGGCGCTGGTGCGCCTCGCCACCCTGGACGAGATCGAGCCCGAGGCCGGTGCGGCGACGTTCGTACGCGCGCTGCGAGCCGAACTCGATGTTGCCCGCGGACGTCGTGGCCGCTTCGGGAGCGGTGTGCTCTACGGGCCGATCTCGGCAGCCGTGGGGCATGACCTCGATGAAGTGTTCATCCTGGGGGCGGTCGAGGGCCTCCTTCCTGCCCAGCAGCGTGACGACGCGATGCTTCCCGATCGTCTGCGTCGTGCATCCCTCGATCAGCTCGAGATGCGCGGCGCGCGCCTCGCACACCAGCAACGTGCCTACTTGGCGGCACTCGCCGCGGCGCCCGAGGGACATCGAACGATCACGTTCGCTCGCGGCTCACTTCGGTCGAGTCGGTCGGCGCTGCCGTCACGTTGGCTGCTCGACACCGCCTCGGCACTCGTCGGGCGCACGGTCCACGCCACCGAGTTCGCCGAGCTCGGTGAGCCGTTCGTCGAGGAGGTCAGCTCGTTCTCGTCGGGCATCGTCGCGTCTGCCCGGTCTTCGGCGTCCACATCGGTCGACGAACGCGACCTCGCCATGCTCGCGACGGCCGTGGATGTCCCGAGCCATCCACTCGCCGCTGTCGTCGCCGCAGGCCTCGACACACATCGCAAGCGACGAAGTTCGGAGTTCACGGAGTTCGACGGAAACCTCGCCGGAGTCGAGGGCCTCCTGGACGAGCGGCCGATGTCCCCATCGCGCCTCGAGACATGGGCGGCATGCGGTTTCCGCTATTTCCTTCGGTACGTCCTCGGCGTGACCGATCGAGATGACCCGGAACACCTCGACGACATCTCCGCGCTCGACCGCGGCTCGCTCATCCACGGTGTCCTCGAACGCTTCATCGACGAAGCGATCGAGCAGGGTCCGCCGAACCCCGGGGTTCCTTGGAGCGCCGAGCACCGCGAGCGCCTCCATCAGATCGCCGACGAGGAGTCGGCCGATTACGAAGCAACGGGTCGCACCGGGCGCGCCGTTCATTGGCGATTGCAGCGTGATGTCCTGGCCGAGTTGCTCGATCAGTTCCTCGTCGACGACAACGAGTTCCGGTCGGCAAACGGGGCCACGCCGCACGCGGTGGAGCTCGATCTGGGAGTTCGCACCGGTGCCCCGGTCGATTTTGCCCTCCCGAACGGTCGTGTCGTCTCGATGCGGGGTCAGGCCGATCGTGTCGATGTCAGCGATCACGGCGTGATCGTCAGCGACTACAAGTCCGGGAAGCAGCGGAAGCTCGAGGAGTTGCCGAACGACCCGTTCGTCGCTGGTCGAACCCTGCAGCTCGCCATGTACTCCGAGGGCGCGATGCGTGAGACGGCGAAGTCGACCGCGTCGGCGGCGTATTGGCTGGTCGAGCGCCCTGGCGTCGGACGCCTCGGGTATCGCTGGTCGGACGATCTGCGGCAGCGCTTCGACGAACTGCTCGTCGCGATCACCGACGGCATCGCCGACGGCGTGTTCGCCGCGGTGCCGGGGGAGTGGGATCTGTATCGCCAGACCAACGAGGAGTGTGCGTTCTGTGAGTACGACCCGGTGTGTCCGCGAGAGCGTGGTGAGCACGCCGAGCTGAAGTCAGCCGCGCCGGAGCTCGCAGTTCGTGTCGCGTTGTCGCCGCGGCCGTCGCCGACCGAGGCGGCGTCGTCGTGACCGCGCGTCCGGAGCCGGTCGATCAGGCCGACCGTGAGTTGATCAGCCGGTCTGGCCTCGGGAGCACCCTGTTCGTCGAGGCGGGTGCCGGCACCGGCAAGACCACGCAGCTGGTAGATCGCATCGTCAACACGGTCCTCGAGCGCGACGTCTCGCTCGTCGACATCGCTGCGATCACATTCACCGAAGCTGCCGCCAGCGAGTTGCAGGCCCGGATTCGGATCGCATTCGAACGCCGTGTCGCCGACGAGTCGACGACACATGCGTTGCGGGAGCGTTGCCGCCAGGCGATCGTCGACGCTGATCGGGCGTCGATCTCGACCGTGCACGGATTCGCAAGCCGCATCCTCAGTGAGTTCGCGATCGCCGCTCGGCTCCCGCCTCGCGTGACCGCGCTCGATGAAGTCTCCTCTCAGTTGGCGCACGAACGCCGATGGGAGCGATTCGTCGATCGTCTCCACGGCGACCCGGCGAACGAGGAGCTGCTGTACCGGGCGGCGGTGCTCGACGTGCCGCTCACCGAGCGATATTCGGGCCAGGGATCGTTCAAGCAGGTCGCGGCTGCGTTCGCGCAGAACTGGGACCGCCTGGTCGACATCGATCTCGGCGCGGCGGGCGAACCCCTGGTCGAGCTCGACTTCAGCAGTTTCGAGTCGGCGATCGACGCACTCGAGTCGATCGCCGCCACGTGCAAGGACCCCACTGACAAGCTGATCGCGCACATCGAGGAGGCATGCCTTCCTTCGATGCGCGAGGTGGCAGCCATCGCGGACCCCTACCGCAAGTTGCGGCTGTTCGCCTCGGGCCTCAAGTGGAGCAAGGCGGGTGGCGGCAAGAAGGACAACTGGGATCTGCCGCCGATCGAGGTCCGCGGGTACATCGGCGCGGTGAACGAAGCCGTGGTCGACGTGTGTGCGAATGTCACCTCCCAGGTCGTCGAACGCCTGTGGCGTCTCACCGCCCAAGAGGTCTTGGCCGCAGCCAGGAGCCGGCGCAATGACGGCGGGCTCGAGTTCCACGATCTGCTGGTGCTCGCTCGAACGGTGCTGCGTGACAGCAGCGAGGTGCGTCGCTCGCTGCACGAGCGCTACCGCCACATTTTGCTCGACGAGTTCCAGGACACCGACCCGATCCAGATCGAGGTTGCGTCGCTCATCGCTGCCGAGCCGTCTGACGAGCAACCGCTCGACTGGCGCGAGCATGTCGTGCCCGACGGTGGCTTGTTCTTCGTGGGCGATCCGAAACAGTCGATCTATCGCTTTCGACGCGCCGACATCGAGTTGTTCTTGTCCGCCCGCGCAGTGTTCGGCGATGCGACCGATGCCGGAGGCGGGCCTGTTCGCCTCACCACCAACTTCCGGACGGTCGGTCCGATCATCGAGTGGGTGAACGAGCTGTTCGCTGTCGCGATGCCCGAGGAGATCGCGGGCGCTCAGCCCCGCTACGAACCGCTCCACGCATGGCGCGAGCCAGAGGTCGGCAACGATCATCGACCGATCGTGTTCGGCGGCGCCCACCCCGACCCAAAGGTGAAGGCCACTCCACTACGTGAGGCCGAAGCCTCCGACGTGGCGTCGATCGTCGCCCACATCTCTGCACGGCCTCACGAATGGCCGGTCTGGAGTGAGTCGGACGGTGCGTGGCGGCCCGCTCGCCTCGACGACGTCACGATTCTCATTCCGACCCGCACGTCGCTCCCGTATCTCCGCGAGGCCCTCGACGGCGCAGCGGTGCCGTATCGCCTCGCGACCGGAACCCTCGTCTACGACACCCAGGAAGTGCGCGACGCGTTGGCGCTCCTGCGAGCAGTCGACGATCCGGGGGACACGTTGAGCCTCATCACGGCACTTCGCTCGCCGCTCTACGGGTGCTCCGATGTCGACCTCGCGACCTATCACCGAGCTCATCGGAGCTGGTCGCTCCGGGCGGCCCCACAGGGCGACTTCTCCGCAGACCACCCCGCGGCCGCCGCGATCGGTCATCTCCATTCGCTGTGGTCGCAACGCTGGTGGATGAGTCCGGCGACGCTGCTCGAGCGAGCGCTGCGCGAGCGGCGAGCGTTTCTCGTCGGCCTCGGTGACCCTCGCCCGGCCGAGGTGTGGCGCCGCCTCCGATTCCTGCTCGATCAGGCTCGAATGTTCGAAGAGTCGGTGGGCGGTGACCTCCGATCGTTTCTCGACTGGGCCGCGCTGCAGAGCGCAGACGGAGCACGAGTCCACGAGCCGCTCCTGCCCGAGACCGACGAGAGCGCCGCGCGACAGCTGGCCGGGCACGGCGCCAAAGGGCGCGGGTTCCCGAGCACGACCCCCGCGCGCCTGACCACGCAGGCGTCATCCGCTCGTCGCGGCGCCAGCGC
>JBGCFW010000072.1:0-13942 GCA_045107155.1 Ilumatobacter sp.
AACGACTCGACGACACCGGTCTCGTTGCGCTCGACATGGAACCGATCTTCGTCATGCCCGAGGGAGACCACGGCGATCGGATGATCGAGGCCGCGGCTGCGCTCGACGTGGGGAACCTCCTCGTCGTGTCACGCGGAGTCAGCGACGAACAGTTCACCGACCGCTTCGGCGAGCTCTGTGATCTCGCGCTCCCGCACGGCATCGGTTGCAGCGTCGAGTTCATGCGGTTCATGTCGGTGAAGGACCTTCCGCAAACGCTCGGCGTCCTCGACGCAGCCAACCGAGCCAACGGCGGAGTGCTGATCGACAACCTGCACCTCGATCGCACCGGCGGCACGGTCGACGACGTTCGAACGATCAGTCCCGCGCGCCTGCCATACGCCCAACTCTGCGACGCCCCGCGGGCCGCACCTCACGACCTGTACACCGAGGCCGTCGACGGACGCCTCACGCTCGGCGCCGGTGGGCTCCCCGTTGGCCAGCTCGTCGACGCGCTCCCGGCGCACACCTCGCTCTCGATGGAGATTCGGTCGGCGGCACTACGCGCCGACTTCCCCGATGCAACCGATCGGGCTCGACACGTACTGCAGACAACGCGTCGGGCCCTCGGGCTCGACTGACGTGCGCGAACAGCGAGTGCGGCCTGCGCGACCGGCGAGCACGACAGGGCGGACTCACGCTGAGAGATCCGTCAGACAGACCAACCGATGACGAGACGACACTGCGTGACCGATGATGTGGCCCGTCAGGCCTCGAACGCCTCGCGTCAGTTGCCGCCCGCGACGATGATCGTCTGCCCGGTCACCCAGCTCCCGGCATCGCTGGCGAGGAACACCGCAGTCGAACCCATGTCGTCGGGGGTTCCGAGCCGCTGCAGAGGAATCCGCTTGAGCGCCATCGCCTCGAGCGCCTCTTCGTCGGTATCGAGCGCAGTCATCATGACCTCGGTCGGCACGTAGCCCGGCGAGATGCCGTTCACCCTGATCTTCGGCGCCAGCTCGAGCGACATCGTCTTGGTCAGCGAGTTCACACCGGCCTTCGCTGCTGCGTAGTGACCGCTGCCGGGAACGCCACGGTCGCCAGCGGGTGACGAGATGTTGATGATCGCGCCCCCGTCGGCCATGCGGTCCGCAGCGATGACCGAGGCGCGCCACACCGCCGTGAGGTTGAGGCTCAAGCAGGCATCCCATCCGTCGTCGTCGAGTTCACGAAGTGGCTGACGCAGCGGAGACCCGCCTGCGTTGTTGACCCAGACGTGCAGGCCGCCGTGGTTCTCGATCGCTGCATCGGCGAGCGCGACCAGCGCAGCTCGGTCGGTGACGTCGGTGGGAACCGCCGACGCCGTTCCTCCACTGGCCACGATCTCGTCGACGACACGTTGGACGCGATCGACATGTCGCGCTGCGACGACGACCGCTGCGCCGGCAGCGGCGAGATTCTTGGCGATGCCTTCGCCGATGCCTTGGCCGCCGCCGGTGACGACGGCGACCTTGCCGTCGAGTTCGAATGAGTGCATGAGGTGATTCCTTTCGAAGCGGGCCGCTGGGCGGCCGCGCTGGTGATGGTGGGCGCTGCACCGATCGCACAGCGAGTGAACGTCAGTCGGCTTGTGCGATGACCTGCTCGCCGAACTCGCTGAGCCGGTCGAGTCCGCCGGGGCCGGCGAAGGCGAAGGCTGGAACCATGATGCGATCGACGCCGATGTCACGAAGCTCTTCGACGCCGGCCTGCGGGTCACGAAAGTGCGCCCCGAACATCGCGTTGATGCCGATGCTGCTCGGGTCGCGTCCCGCTGCCTCGGCACCGGTGCGCACGCGTTCGACGAGGGCTCGAAGCCGGTCGGCATCGCCTTCGCCCGGGAAGTAGCCATCGGCCAGGCGGACCGCTCGCGAGATCGCTGCTTCGGAGTCGCCGCCAACGAGGATCGGGATCCGTTCCTGGATCGGACGCGGGCTGCACGTCACCGGTTCGAAGTCGACGAAGTCGCCGTGAAACTCGGCGTGTGGCCCAGCCCAGAGCGCCCGCATTGCGTCGATGTACTCGTCGTTGCGGGCACCTCTCCGTTCCCACGGCACACCGAGCGCATCGAACTCTTCTCGGAGCCAGCCGACACCGAGACCCAGCTCGACGCGGCCGCCGCACAGTTGATCGAGTGTCGCCAATTCCTTCGCGAGCACCAGCGGGTTGCGCTGCGGCACGATGAGGATGCACGTGCCGAGACGCATCGTCGGCGCTGCTGCTGCAGCGAACGCCAGCCAGATCAAAGGGTCGGGAATCGGCGTTTCGGGCTCGGCCGGAATCTTGCCGTCAGCGGTGTAGGGGTACTTCGAGTCGATCGTGCTCGGCAGGATCACGTGCTCGCCTCCCCACAGCGATTCGAACCCGGCGGCTTCGGCACGCTGGCAGACCTCCGCTGCGGAGTCGTGACCGATTGCGATGCTGCTCGCGAATGCGAGACCGAACTTCACGACGTGCCTGCCGATTCGTCGTTCGCAGCCATCGCCTCGACGGTGAACGCACGGAACTTCGCGGTGTCGAATGCGACCACGAGCCGGGCGTCGGTCTCGATGATGACGCGATGCGGTGAGTCCAGAAACTTTGCGAAGCTCTGGACGTAGGGATCGTCCGGGTTCTGGTCGAGGCGCGAGAGGCGTCGGTAGAACCACGTCTTCAATTCGTCGAATCCCGGATCGCCGTTGGCGTGCACGACCGACTCGCCCTTGTACGTCGCGGTCTTGCCGCCGTTGTTGATGACAATCCCGGAGTGCGGCCGCTTTCGCAGTGCCGGCACGCGCTTGCGCCGCTCGGCGCACGTCGTGAAGAACTTGCCCTCGTGATACACGAACGCCACGACCACGCCGACGGGGTGCCCGTCCTTCGTGGTCCAGTTGAAGACGCACTCACCACCCGCATCCAGGAGCTCGGCCAGCGCGTCGTCGTCGAGTTTCATCGTCGTCAAGTCTTCGTAGTCGACGGATTGTTCGCTCATGATTGGTCTGCTTTCGGTGGCTGGGTGGTTGAGGATTTCGAGGGAGCGTCGCGAGTCGACGTTGTAGAGGCGCGAGACGTGGTCCACCGGATCGGCAACGTGGTCAACCCGCGCAGGATGAACGGCTCGTTCACCGCGACGTCACCGATGCGCTCGACGGTGTCGAAGCGGTCGACGATCAGCTCCAGTGCGAGACGCGCTTCGCTGCGCGCCAACGCCGCGCCGATGCAGTGGTGCACGCCCCATCCGAACGCCAGGTGCGACACGCCTCCTGGAGCGAATCGATCGACGACGAGCTCCTCCGACCGTTCGTACACCGACGCGTCGCGATTGGCCGATGCGTAGAGCGCCTGCACCCGAGAACCCGCAGGCAAGGTGGCGCCGCAGACAATGGAGGGCTCAGCATTCGATCGGAACAGCCCTTGCACCGGCGAGTCGAACCGGAGGAACTCCTCCACCGCCGCCGGGATGAGGCCCGGCTCGACGCGGAGCCGTTTGCGCAGGTCGGGCTGTTCGATCAGCCGGTACAACATCAATGAGATCAGACTCGCCGTCGTCTCGTGGCCCGCAACCAGCAGCTGCTGGCTGAGTCGACGGACTTCGTGATGGCTCAGGGTCCCGGCGATCTCGGCGCGCGTCAGAACGGACAGCACGTCGTCGGGAGGTGCAGCGCCAGCGTCGATGAGTGCCGTGCGCTCGGCGACCAGTTCGTCGACGAGCGCGAAGATCTGACGGTTCGCCTCCTCGGCGGCGCCCGCGTCCGCACCCCCGAGGACATTGACGATGTCGTCTGACCAGCGAGCGAAGTCATCGCGCCGATCGGTCGGAACACCGAGCAGCACAGCGATCACCGCTGCCGGGAACGCGAATGCGAACAGCTCGACGAAATCACCCTCGCCGTCTCGACCGAACGCTCGCTCCCAGTGCTCCTCGGCGACGCCACGAACGTCGTCGGCAAGCTGCTCGATGGCCACCGGCCGAAAGGCATCGCGGAGTACTCGCCGGTGACGGCGATGATCGGGATCGTCGGCGGTACCCAGCACGCCGCTCGGCTGAGCGTGGACGCCGACGCCAGATCCGTTTCGCCACTCGCCGGGTCGCAACAACAGGTCGCGGACGTCGGCATGCCGGCTGACGACATGAAACGTCGGGTCGTGCGTGGTCTCGGCATGGAGCGGACAGTGCTCGCGCAGATATCGGTGGCCCTCGGCTGGTTCCACCTCGTTGGCGTGGGCCAGGTGCGAGTAGCTCACTCGCATCGCACCATCAGTAAGGCATCGTCCCGCCGTCGACGGGGAACATGCAGCCAGTCAGGTTCTTGGCCGAATCCGATGCCATCAGCACCGCAACGGCGGCGACCTCTTCGACCTTGTTTGGCCGTTTGATCGCCGACTCCGCGCTGAACGCCTCGATCAAGTTCTCGTAGGAACCGAGACCCATCGCGACCGCCGAATCCGGCCCGGTCGCTCGCACGATGTCGGTCTCGATCAGTCCGGGAAGAATCGCGTTGACGGTGATGCCAAGCGTGCCGACTTCGTGAGCCGCCGCTTTGACGAGTCCGTTGACGGCATGTTTCGTGGCCGCATAGCCGGGGATCCCGGGCTTGCCGAGTTTGCCTTCGACCGACGACGTCACGATCACGCGGCCGGACTCACGCGGGACCATGTGCTGCAGCGCCCGGCGCATCCCCCAGAAGACGTGGTTGAGGTTCCAGTCGACTTCGAGGTTCCACTCCTCGTCAGACATCTGGAAGACCGGTGCGGTGTTCAGGACGCCGCCCGAGTTCAGACAGCAGATGTCGAGCTGGCCGTACTTCTCGATCGTGAAGTCGATGAGACCCTCCACCACGTCTTGCTTCGATGCATCGCCTGCGAAGAAGGCCGCATCGTCACCTGCGTCCATCTCGTCGAGGCAGGTTTGTCCCTTCGCAGGGTCGCGGCCGTTCACCACGACCTTGCCACCCTCAGCGATGAACGCCTCTGCCATCGCGCGGCCGATGCTTCGTGTGCCACCCGTGATGCAGGCGACCTTTCCGTCGAGCTTTCCCATGAGCGTCTCCCTTGTTCGTTTCGTTCCGGTGCGATCTGGCGCGCTCAGTAGGGAGCGGTGCCACCGTCGATCGAGATGAGTGAGCCGGTGATGCCGGCGCCCGCGTCCGAGGCCAGCAGCGTCGCGACTGCAGCGACGTCTTCGACGTCGTTGAGCTTCTTGATCGCCGACTCCTGGGCGAACATGTCGAGCAGACCCTCGTAGTCCATGCCCATGGACTCGGCCGCCGGCGGCCCCTCGGCCATCATGATGTCGGTCTCGATGGCGCCCGGGCACAGTGCGTTCACGGTGAGGCCCAACGTGCCCACTTCGTGCGCTGCCGACTTCGTCAGCCCATTGATTGCGTGTTTGGCAGCCACATAGATCGAGATCCCGGGCTTGCCGACCTTGCCCTCGAGTGAACTCACGCTCATCACGCGGCCCGACTCCTGGGGAATCATGTGCTTGAACGCGGCGCGCATCGTCCAGAACGTGTGCCAGAAGTTCCAGACGAGCGAGTCCTGCATCGCCTCATCGGTCAGGTCGACGATCGGGGCATGGCCCGACGCGCCGCCAGCGTTCGCGACGAGAATGTCGATGCGGCCGAAGTGATCGACGGTGCCGTCGACGATGGCCTCGCACGATTCACGAATCTTCACGTCGCCAGCGATGTAGTGAACCCGGTCGCCGGCGTCGAGCCGAGCGAGCGTTCGCTCGGTCTTACTCTCGTCGCGCCCATTGAGGACAACGCTCGCACCTTCGGCGAGGAATCCCTTGGCGATACCGAGACCGATGCCTCGAGTCCCACCGGTGATGCAGGCAACGCGCCCGTCGAGCTCTCCCATGAACAACCCCCTGTGTCGTGTTCAGAGCGAAACGTAACCCGCCACTGAGCGCCATGAAGAGTCGGAACTCACCAACCGGTCAATTCTTTTGTCCCGCAGCGCGTGCTCGTCCGACCGACGTGGCACCAGGACCGACATGTTGTCCCTCAGGACGGGTCGACGAAGAGATCGCTGCGAAGGACTCGCTTCAGCGACGTCACGGCCCGCTTGTGTCGCTTGGCATCGTGGGAGACGCCGTCGGTCAGACCGACCAGCACAATGCGCACGAACTCGATGACCAACAGGCGATCCTTCCGCTCGATCTCTCCGGCGGCGACGCCGGCGTCGACCAAACGGACGAAGAAGTGGTCGCGACGTTCCGCGTGCCCCTTGAGCAGATCGTCGATCTCGGGATGTCGCCGCATGTCGGACCGCACCACACCCACGAAGCCAGCGAGCGTCGGATCCTCGCGGTTCATCTTGTGCGCGGTGTCGAGCACGGCTTCGAACTTGTCGACGAAACCCTCGTGCGGCTCGACGGCCTCGTTGAAGCGGCCGTAGACCAACGCTTGCACATCCTCGTGCACTGCCAGATAGAGGTCCAGCTTCGAACCGAAGTAGTGGTACAGCGCCCCTGCGGTGATGCCCACTTCGGCCGCCAGTTCGCGATTGGTCGAGGAGTCGTAGCCACCGATCGCGAAGGCCGTCCGGGCTACGTCGAGAATTCGCCGGCGGGTGTCGCCCGAGTCCGACGCCGGAGGTCGACCAAGCCGCTTGGTCGCCGCCGACACTCCTGCTTCGGCTGCGTTCGTCTCGCCCGCAGGCGACTTCTTGCGGGGGCTCGAGGTCTTGCGGGCGGCGCTCATTCGGGTCGAGGAGTGTAGTTGTGAGTGCGCTGCGTTCGACCGCCGGCGACCAGTATCAACTGGCCTGTGACCCATGCCGCAAGGTCGGACGCCAGGTAGAGCACAGCGCCCGCGATGTCGTCGGGGGTCCCGAGCCGGCCGAGCGGAATCGTCGCGGCGATTGCGTCGAGCTTGCCTGCGGTGTTGAGGACTTCGTCGAACGCCTCGGTGGCCACGGGCCCGGGCGCAACGGTGTTCACGCGGATATTCGGCGCGAGCTCGAGTGCGAGCGTCTGCGACAGGTTGTTCATGCCGGCTTTGGCCGCTGCGTACGGCCCGGTGAACGGCGAGCCGCGCGTGCCGGCACCGGAGCTGATGTTGACGATGGCTCCGCCGGGCTGCATGTGTGCCGCTGCCGCCTTGCACCCTTGGAACGCGGAGGTCAGGTTGAGTTCGAGCTGCGACCGAAAGACATCGTCAGGTGTGTCGACCAGTGCTCGCGTCGTCTTTTCGTCGGAGCCTCCGACGTTGTTGACCCAGATGTCGAGGCGTCCGAACCGTTCCATGGTCCGGTCAGCGATCTCTTCGGAGAAGTCACGGATGTCCCCGCGGGCGACGAGCGCGGATCGGCCCCGCGCTTCGACACCTGCGGCCGTTACTTCGAGGTCGTCGAGTCGGCGTGCGTTGAGCACGACATCACAACCCGCGTCAGCGAGCCCCCATGCGATGGCACGGCCGATGCCTTGCCCCGACCCTGTGACGACGGCGACTCTTCCCGTGAGGTCCAGGCCGCTCAGCAAACTGTCCACCATCTCGCGAACCTCCCTCTCTCATTTCATCGAGGTGATCGCGAGTGGCGGGCCCCGCGCTGCCGGGCCCGCCACTCGTGTCACCGTGTCATCTCAGGCTTCGATCAGACGCCCCACAGCGCAGCGAACTGAGCGGCCATGTCGCTCGGCCCGGGCCAGCCGTCGGTTGGGATCAGCGGCTCTGCGACCGCAGCATCGTTGACCAGGAAGCTCGGGAGCACGGCGTTGGAGCGCTCCTCGGTGTTCTCCTGGCCGAGAGCGTGACGAGCCATGCCGTCCACCATCAACCATGCGGAGTACGCCTTCGGGTTCGTGGTCCAGAACTGCTGCGTTCCGTCGACGATCTCCTGCAGGATCGGACCGTTGTAGTCGACGCCCACGAGGTTGCGGCCGTCGAGCAGCTCCGCTTCGGCGAGTGTCGACGACATGCCGCCGGCGAGACCGTCGAAGGCAAAGTGGACGTAGTCGATCGTCGGATCGTTCTGGATCGCTGCAACCACCGCACCAGGAGCTTCACCAGCGAGGAGCTGGTCGAGCGTGAGGTTCAGTTGGTCGAACGTGCAATCGGGGCAGGGCGCGTCGTAGGCGGCCTGGGCCCCCTCCGCTTCGATCTGCAGCCCAGCGAAGTCAGGGATGTTCACCATCAGCGCGTTTGCGGTGCCACCGGAGTCGGCGATGATCGCGTTGGCGAGCAGGTTGCCGGCAATTTCCACGCCAGCTTCGTCGCCGCACTGCATCCAGATGTTGTTCTCTTCACCCATCGGGTCGGCCGTGTCGAAGCAGCTGAAGAACGCAATGCCGGCCTCGGCAGCGGCGTCGATCTGATCCTGCACGAGTGCTGGAGCGGTGCCCGTGAGCGCGACGTAGTCGACGCCGAGATCGATCGCCTGCTGGAACGCGGCGGCTGCATCGGTCGACCACGAGATGACCTCGAGGTTCCAACCGATCGTCTCCATCGCTTCTTGGAAGCCGACGCCGATTGCGATGCACGACGGCAGTGAGCACTCGAGCCAGGCGACGGTCTTGGTGTCGGGCGTTCCGTCGAGCGGGATCGTCGGACCGATCGCAGTCGGGATCTCGAGGTTGGCCGCCACGATCTCCTCGGCGCGTGCGAGTCCCTCACCTCCAGCGCCTTCGTCCTCCGCGCCTTCGTCTGCGGCGCCTTCGTCCTCAGCGGCCTCGGGCTCTTCGGACTCTGCGACCGAGTCGGCCGACGGCGCGTCAGTCGTCGCGGAGTCACCTCCGTCATCGCTGCCGCATGCCGCGACCACCATCGCGAACGCCAGCGGCGCTGCGAGTCCCTTGACGAGTCTTCTCATTGTTCCCCCATGTTGATGTGTTGCTCGGAACTTCGGGTCCACTTGGTCCCGCAAGTAATTGATTGATTAGTCTATTTCGTAGGGCGCCGCTGAATCGCAGCGGGGCGACGCCCGGGGCACGAAATCCACTGGGGGGTGGCATGGAACCGCTGCTGGCCGTTCGCGATCTGTCAAAGACTTTTCCTGGCCAACTCGCTCTCGACGGCTTCGGCGTCGACCTCGGTGTCGGCCGAACTCACGCCCTGGTCGGCCAGAACGGTTCGGGCAAGTCGACCTTCATCAAGATCCTCGCGGGCTATCACCAGCCTGATCCCGGGTCCACAGCGATGCTCGACGGGCGAACGCTGCATCTCGGTGACGGACGTGCGGCGCACGACGCTGGCGTGCGATTCGTCCACCAGGACCTCGGGCTGGTCGACGTTCTGAACGCCGTCGAGAACATCTCGATGGGCGTCGGATACACGACCAAGCGAGGCGGTCGGATCGATTGGAAAGCCGACACGCAACGGGCCCGTGACGACCTCGCCTCGCTCGGGTTCACCGACATCGACGTGAACCTCCCGGTCGGCATGCTGGCCCCGTCGCAGAAGACGGCGGTGGCGCTCGCCCGAGCGCTCAACAACTGGGAGGAGAACGCCCACCTGCTCGTGCTCGACGAGCCGACGGCGTCACTGCCCGGCGACGACGTTCAGCGACTGTTCGCCGCGATCCGCATCCTCAAGTCGCGCGGGGTCGCGATCTTGTACGTGTCGCATCATCTCGACGAGGTCTTCGAGATCGCCGACGAGGTCACGATCCTGCGTGACGGCCAGCGCGTCGACACGGTCGACACCGCCGAACTCGACCACTCCCGGCTCATCGAGTTGATGATCGGTCACAAGCTCGAACGCACCGAACGCCGATCGAGATCCGAGCACAACGGCGACGTCGGTCTCCACGTTCGCAACCTGTCGGGCGGCACCGTGCACGGCGTGGACCTCGACGTGCTGCCGGGCGAGATCGTCGGCGTCGCCGGCATCACCGGGTCGGGTCGAGAGATGCTCGCACCGTTTGTCACCGGGCAGATCCCGAGCACCGAGGGCACGGTGTCGGTGAGTGGCACGCCCGTGGCGAACTACGACCCTGCGGCAGCTCTCGCTGCGGGGATGGCGTTCGTTCCCGCAGATCGACTGGTCAACGGGGTACTCCCACTCGACACGGTCACGCACAACCTCACGCTCGCCGACGTCAAGCGGAACTGGCATGGCGGTCGGCTGAATCACCGCGACGAAGACGCCGAGTGCATCGAGTGGATCGAACGGCTGAGCATCAAGACCGCCGGCACGAGCGTCCCGATCGGAGCGCTCAGCGGCGGCAACCAGCAGAAGGTGTTGTTCGGTCGGAGCCTTCGACTCGACCCATCGGTGCTCGTCCTCGACGAACCGACCAGTGGGATCGACGTGGGGGCCAAAGATCAGATCGTCCAACTCATCGACAGCGCAGCTCAGGCGGGCGCGGCCGTCCTCGTCGTGTCCACCGACACCGACGAACTCGTCCAACTCGCACATCGCGTCCTCGTGATGGTCAACGGCCAGATCGTGCACGTGCTGAGCGGCGCAGAACTCACCACCGAGAACATCGAACACGCACAGCTCCAGACGGCGAAGGCAGCATCCTGATGACCACCACGTCCGACGCACCGCCGTCGACCCCCGACACCGAAACCACGTCCGAAGTCGCTGGTCCACCTCCACCCGGATGGGTCGAGCGACTCAAGCTGAACAAGTTCAGCGGGCTCTATCTGCTCGCGGGCTTCTTCATCTTCTTCGGACTCACCGAGGAGAACTTCCTGCTGTGGAACGGCAGCATCGAGTTCGTCCTCACCGAGGAGGTGATCGTGTGCATGCTCGCGCTCGCATTCCTCGTACCGCTCACCACCGAGACCTTCGACCTGTCGATCGGCGCCAACATGGCGTTGAGCCTGGTCATCGTCAACAAGTGGGCGCTCGAGACCGACTATCCCGACTGGATCGGTGCGGTGATCGGCATGGCTGCGTGCATGATGGTCGGCGCGCTCAACGGGCTGATCGTGGTGCGCTTCCGAGTCAACAGCTTCATCGCGACGCTCGGGATGAGTCAGGTGATCGCCGCACTGATCCGCCGCATCCACGACGGCGGCAACATCACCGCGGCGCTCAGCGACGCCTACGTCGACTTCGGCAAGGCAAGCGTGTTCTCGTTCACGTGGCCGGGCTCGGGCAGCGAGATCTCGCTGCCCTGGTACTTCGTGTACGGCCTCGTCGTCGTTTTCATCATCTGGTACGTCCTGGAACACACCCCGACCGGCCGCCACATGTTCGCCACCGGCGGCAACCGGGAGGCCGCACGCCTTGCCGGCGTGCGCGTCGATCGACTGTCGTGGATGTCGCTCGTCGCTTCGGGCGCCATCGCCGGGTTCGCCGGGCTCGTGTATTCGTGGAAGTTCGCGGTGTACACGTCGTCGGTCGGCCCGCCCCTGCTGTTCACCGCCGTCGGTGCGGTGTTCTTCGGCGCCAGCCAACTGAAGGGCCGTCCGAACGTGTGGGGCACGATCATCGCGGTGTACACCCTCGCCTTCGGCATCAAGGGCATCGGCCTCCGGTACCCGCGAGAGATCGACTGGATGCAGCCGATGTTCGAAGGACTCACCCTCATCATCGCCGTCGGTATCGCCAGCCGCCAGGCGGTCATCAAGGTCGCCAAGCGACGTGGTGACGTCGCCGACGATGCACCATCGCCAGACGCACCGCCCGACCCGACGGCGGGCTCATCTCCCACGTCGACCACCGCTGGCGCCGGCACGAACACCACCGAGACGACGTCCTCGGCCTGACCTCTGCGCCCACCGGCACCATCTCGACAGCATCCCGAGCCATCACCCCGAAAGGTTCCTCATGGACTTCGAAGCACGCCTCGACGACACCCACGGCGAGATCATCGCCCTCATGCCGCCTGATCTCCTCGACCTGACCGACATCGGCGCCGCGCGAGCTCGCGTCGCCGCACTCCTCGGCGCCGCACCGGTCGAACTCCCGGCGACGGTGACGATCGAGGATCATCTCGTCGATGCAGCCGACGGTCATCAGGTCTCGGTCCGGCTGTATCGGCCGGCGACGCCGACCGGCGCGGCGCTGTTCTGGATGCACGGCGGCGGACTCGTCCTCGGCGACGTGGCGATGGAGGACGCCGGGTGCGCGGCAATGGCAGATGACCTGAACATCGTGGTCGCATCGGTCGAGTACCGGCTCGCGCCCGAGCATCCGTACCCGACGCCACTCGATGACTGTTCGCTCGGCTTCGAATGGTTCGCTGACGCGCATGAGCAATTCGGCGTCGACCCCGCCCGGATCGCGCTGGGCGGCGGGAGCGCCGGCGCCGGGCTCGCCGCCGGGCTCGCCCTCCGACTGCGCGATCAGGGCACGGCCCAACCTTGCTTCCAACTCCTGCGATTCCCGATGCTCGACGACCGCAACACCACCCCATCGAGCTACGAGATCACCGACACGCGGGTGTGGAGCCGGTCGGCAAACCTCGCCGGAGGGGCGGCGTATCTCGGCGACGCCGCCGGCTCAGACGCCGTCGACGCATACGCAGCAGCCGCTCGGGCCACCGACCTCGCCGGACTCCCGCCTGCCATCATCACCGTCGGCGGGCTCGACATGTTTCTCGACGAGGACATCGCCTATGCGAACGCGATGATGGCCGCCGGTGTCCCCGTCGAACTGCACGTCTACCCCGAGGCGTTCCACGGATCGACCTCGATGGTCCCGCACGCCGACGCCTCGCAACGCTGGCACCGCGACGAAATGGCGGCGCTCAGCCGAGCGCTCGGGGTCTGAGGTCAGCCGCGCACGTCGTCGCTGGGGCGTGGCCGGAACTGGCCGGTACTCGCCGTGATCCCACCGTCGACTGGGACGACCGCACCGTTGACGAACGACGCATCGGGCGACGACAAGAACTCGATCACCGCCGCGACCTCGTCGGGCGTGCCCCAACGTTGGAGCGGGATCACCTCGCGGAGACTCTCGTACACCTCGGGGACGGATTGGATGCGCGACGTCATCGATGTCTCGGTTGGCCCCGGACAGACCGCGTTCACGGTGATCCCGGCGGGACCGAGATCGATCGCCGCCGCACGGACCAGGTTGATTGCTGCGCCCTTCGCAGCGTTGTAGGCCCACATGTTCGGGTCGGCAGCGATACCCGAGGTGGACGCGGTCACCACGATGCGCCCGGCCCGCTGTTCCCGCATCGTCGGAGCCACGGCACGAATGCCCAGGACCACAGCGCGGACGTTCACATCGATCGACCGATCGAAGTCGTCCAGTGACAGCCCGATCAGATCGCCGCTCATCGCAACACCGGCATTGAAGACCGCCGCGTCGAGACGACCGAATCGCTCGAGCGCGGTCACCACGGCGGCTGCGTTCGTGGCCTCACTCGTGACGTCGCCCACGACGGTGGCGATACGGCTCGGTTCGTCGTGGGCCCCGACCCAGTCGAGGTGATCTGCATCGCGATCGACTGCGACGACGGACCCTCCTGCCGCCACGAACCTCTCGACCGCAGCGCGGCCGATGCCCGATGCTGCACCGGTGACGATCGCGACGCGCGTGCTCACGGGTTCATGTAGTCCTTGTAGTAGGTGAGCTGCCCGTTGGCGACGCGGTACACACCGACGCCATGGCGAGTCCGGTCGCTGCCATCGTCATTCTTCGTGGTGACGACCCACTGCGCCCACGCGGTTTCGTCGTCACCCGAGAGCTCCACCAGTCGAAACGTCGCGCCGACCTTGGCCATCTCGGTGTTCATCATCGTGAAGAAGCCACTGATCGCTTCGCCGCCGACGAAGGTTCCGTACACCGGGTCGACGACCTGCGCTTCGTCGGCGAAGAGCGCGGCGAGCGGGGCGTAGTCGCCGTGATCCTGAATCTCCCAGAATCGTTTGATGGTGTCGTAGGCATCACCGGGCATACCGGCACCGTAGACGTCCGGTGGAGAAACTTAAGGGTCGTTCGGTTAAGTTCGCGCCGAGCGCATCACGCGCTCAACGTCTCACACCAGCACACAGGAGCAACACCATGGATCTCGGACTCTCGGGCACGAAGGC
>JBGCFW010000073.1:0-9916 GCA_045107155.1 Ilumatobacter sp.
CGCCGCCGATTCGACGTCCCATGCTGCCGAGGGCGGCGACCCCGTCGGCGAGGTAGTGCTCGCCCTGGGTGTTGGCGGGGGTGAGGCTGCGGAGTGCGGGGCCGCGGAGGGCACGGCGGAACGCATAGATCCCCGTGTTCCACTCCTTGATGTCGAGTTCTTCGGGCGAGGCGTCGCGTTGCTCGACGACGCGCATCACCTGCCCATCGGGCTTGCGGATGACGCGGCCGTAGCCCGTCGGGTCGTCCATCACGGAGGTGAGCAGCGTGGCGGCGTTGCCGTTCGCCACGTGCGTGGCCACCAGCTCGTCGAGGGTGTCGGCTCGCAGCAGGGGCGCATCGCCGTTCAGCACGATGATCGTGGCCTCGTCGTCGTAGTCGTCACCATCGAAAGCACTCATCCCGACCGATGCGGCGTCGCCCGTGCCGTTCTGCTCGAGCTGCTCGACGAACACGACGTTGGCCCAGTCGGGTGCGTTCGCCTGCACCTTGTCGGTGACGCGGTCGGCGCCGTGGCCGACGACGACGGCGGTGCGCTCGGGCCGCAGCTTCTCGAGGGCATGGATCACGTGGAGCACCATCGCCCGGCCGCAGATCATGTGCAGCGGCTTGGGTCGGCTCGACCGCATCCGGGTGCCTTCGCCTGCCGCCAACACGATCGCCGAGACGCTCATGGCGACGACGCTACTGCCCGGCAGGCAGGTCAGCGCCTCTCGTTCCCGGGGGAGGAATCGAACCCCCATTCTCGGCACCAAAAACCGCTGTCTTACCGTTAGACGACCCGGGAAAGTCGTGATGACCAGGCGTCACCGTAGCGGCGCGTGGGTCGCCCGACGACGCCCGATAGCGTTGCGTGCCCTATGGGTTCTCTGATCAAGAAGCGCCGCAAGCGCATGCGCAAGAAGAAGCACAAGAAGATGCTGCGTCGGACGCGTCACCAGCGTCGCAAGTAGTCACCTCCTCGACATCTGGTCAGATGTCGAACGGCGATCCCGTCGTTCGCGTGACCACGATCTGTGCGCCCTCGTCGACCAGTTCGCCGAGGGCGTTGTCGCGCTCGTGGTCCGACTCGAACACCCGCTCGCTGAACCACGTCGCGCCGCTGCCCGCCAGCACGGGAGGCTCACCGAGGCACGCCTCGATGCGGTCTCGCCACGCACGCATCTGTGGTTCGACCGCCAGCGCAGCCGGTTCGAGGTCGTTGGGGCCGTCGACGGTCGGGCCGCCGAGTTCGTCCCACGCCCGGTACGCAGCGGGCGTCGACACCCCGAGCGGTGGGATCACCAATGTGATCGCCCGGTCGACGTGGGGGAGTGGTGTCACCACCTCACCGATGCCGGTGACGCGTGCTCGGCCGCCGACGAGGCAGAACGACACATCTGCGCCGAGGCGAGACGCGGTCACCAAGTCGGCGGCTGTCGTGCCGAAGCCGCCCCAGTGGAGGACCGCCGCAGCGTTCGTCGAACCTCCGCCGAGTCCACCGCCGTGGGGAATTCTCTTGTCGATCGTGACATGTGCGGCGGCACCCACCAGCTCGAGGGCGCCGTGGACGAGGTTGGTGGCATCGGTCGGCACGCCGGCGGCGTATGGCCCGGTCACGGTGATGCCGGTGCCTCCCGGCTCGATCGTCACCAGATCGTGCAGGTCGAGGCTCACCATCTCGGCGTCGATCAGGTGGTAGCCGTCATCGCGCAGGCCGGTCATCTTCAGCGTGCGGGTCAGCTTCGCATGCGCTCGGATGACGGCCGGACCGGCCGGGGGGTTCACGTCGCGGCCTCGACGACGGTGGTCAGCCGAACCCAGTCGTACACGCCGAGCTGCTCGGGTCGAGCGGTCTCGGCCACGTTGGCCTCCTCGAACTGCTCAGCGCTGACCACACCCCCGAGTGACTTGCGAAGCATCTTGCGTCGCTGCCCGAACGCCTGGCGCACGAGTGCGAAGAGCGCATCGGGGTCGACATCGGGAGGAGCGCGCCGGGTGATCTCGACGAGTGCCGATTCGACATTCGGCTTCGGGAAGAAAACCGTTGCGGGAACGTGTCCGACGATGCGCGCGATGCCCCAGAACGACGCTTTCACGCTGATTGCCCCGAAGGCTCGATCTCCCGGGCGGGCAGCGAATCGCTCGGCGACCTCGCGTTGCACCATGACGACGATGCGAGTCACGTGAGGTACCTCGTCGAGCACGTCGCAGACCAGGGGAGTCCCGACGTTGTAGGGCAGATGCGCGACCAGCGTCCAACCGCCCTCGACATCCGGGTCGAGGAGTGTCGACCAGTCGGCCTCCATCGCATCTTGGTGGATCACCTCGATGTCCTCATGGCCCGCATCGGCCAGCACGTTTCGCAGGACAGGAACCACGCCTGCATCGACTTCGACGGCGGTCACGTCCGCACCTGTCTCGGCGAGCGCGAGCGTCAGAGAACCGAGGCCTGCACCGATCTCCACCACGTGATCCCCTTCGCCCACCCGCGCGAGCTCGGCGATCCGGCGCACCGTGTTCGGATCCGTCACGAAGTTCTGTCCGAGGTCTCGACGTGGTGCGAGGCCATGCTCCTCGAGCAGCGATTTGAGCACCGGGCGGCTGTGGGTCATGTCGGCGTCAGTTCGATCGTGATCGGCGCTTCGGTGAGGTCCGCCAAGCGGGAGAACGTGGCGGTCTGGACCACCACGTCGACCGTCTGGTTGAGGGGCGCGATGGCGGTGACGCACGTGATCGAACGGCCGTTGTCGAGGTTCTCGACTCGAACCGTCACGCCGATCTCGAAGTCACGGACGAGACAGGACCGCGCCCCGGCGACCGAACTGCGAAAACTCGCTTCCAGCCGTACTGACTCCTGGGCTGGGCGTTGCGGCACAGCGATCGCTGCTGGATCGTTGTCCTCGACGACCACGGGACCGTCGAGAAACACGGGGTCGTCCTGGACGAAATCGATCGGCGGACGATTCGCCGCGACGGACGCCACCGGCGCCGTGGTGGTCTCGACCTCGTCGGGGCGGGCCGCGAGGATCAGCACGGGCACGGCCACGACGGTGAGGAGGGCGAGGACGAAGGTCCGCCGCCTGTCGGATTCATCGAACGCCATGGCAGCCTCGGCGGGCAGGCTACCGCGCCGTCATCGCCCGTGATGGGCGGCCACCGGTCAGCGGAGCGCACCACCGAAGGCGCTGTGGGTGGCAGCGACGGTCGCCGCGGCGACGCGTGCGAGCGGTTCGTCGCGGAGATCCGCGAGGAACTGTGCGACGTGGGGCACCCAGGCGGGCCGATTCTTCTTGCCCCGGTGCGGCACGGGGGCGAGGTAGGGGCTGTCGGTCTCGACGAGCATCTTCTCGGCCGGGCACAACACGGCAGCCTCCTGAGTCGGCTTGGCCGAGTTGAAGGTCACGATGCCCGAGAACGACAGATAGATCCCGCGCTCGAGGCCTCGTGCCGCATCGTCGGGGCCGCCGGTGAAGCAGTGGAAGATCGTACGATCGGGGACCCCTTCGACGTCGAGAATCTCGAAGGTCTCGTCCCATGCGTCTCGAGTGTGGATCACGAGGGTGAGTTCGCGCTCGTGTGCGAGTCGGATGTGCTCGGCGAAGACCCGGCGCTGGACGTCTCGCGGCGAATGCTCGTAGTAGTAGTCGAGCCCGGCCTCACCGACGGCGACGATGCCGGGGGTGTCCAACAGGTCGGCGATCGAGTCGGTGCCGTTCGTGGCATCGTGCGGATGGAGCCCGACCGTCGCGAAGACGTTGTCGTGACGCGAGGCGACGTCGATGGCCGCGAGCGACGTGGCCCGATCGCAGCCGACCGTGACCAGCGTCGTGACGCCCATGTCCACCGCGGCCGCAACCGCTCCGTCGGGTCCGTCGGGGATGCGTTCGTCGTGGATGTGGCAGTGACTGTCGATGAAGGTGATGTCGGTGTCGGTCATGGGATGCAGACCTCATGGCGGGCCAGCTGACGACGAGGTCGCTTCGTCGTCGAGCCACTCCGTCGGGAGGTTCAGAGCTTGATACGTGGGAAGAGAGGATCGCCCTTGGTGACGGTCGCGCCGGCTTCGTAGCCGCCCCATGCAGCTGCCTCGGGGAGTCGTTGGCCGGCGACCTCGCCGGTCATCCCGATGCGCTCCCACACGGCCTGGGCGGTGTCGGGAATCGCTGGCGAACACAGGATCGCGACGATGCGCAGTGCTTCGAGCGCGTCGCCCATCACCGTGTCGACGGCGTGACCCGGCTCGGCCTTCCACGGTTCGTTCTGTTCGAGGTAGGCGTTCGTCGCTCGGATCAGACCCCATGTGGCTTCGAGGGCACGGCTGGGTGCGACGTCGTCCCACCCGGCCTTCGTATCGGTGTATGCCGTGGCCGCAGCGCTCGCGAGCGGGCTGTTGGCGGACGGCGCGGTGCCGACGCCGTCGCACTTCTTCGCCACGACGGTCGCGACGCGCGCAGCGAGGTTGCCGAGGTTGTTGGCCAGATCCGAGTTGTAGCGCCCGACGAGGCCTTCGTAGGTGAAGTCGCCGTCATTGCCGTAGGCGGTGTCGGCGAGCACGTAGTAGCGGAAGCCATCGAGCCCGATGTCGTCGATGAGGTCGAGCGGATTCACCACGTTGCCCGAGGTCTTGGACATCTTCTCGCCGCCCGACAGCAGCCAGCCGCCGATCGCCCACCGCTCGGGAAGCTCGACACCGGCCGACAGCAGCATTGCCGGCCAGTACACGCAGTGCTGGCGGACGATGTCCTTGCCGATGAGATGCGTGGCTGGCCACCATTCGGTGTAGTCCTGCGACTCGTCGCCGAAACCGACCGCCGCCAAGTAGTTGGTGAGCGCGTCGAACCAGACGTAGGTGACGTGCTGCGGGTCCCACGGGAGCGGAATACCCCACTCGAGCGAGGTGCGGCTGATCGAGAAGTCGCGCAGGCCACCGCGGATCAAGCCGAGCGCTTCGTTGCCGCGGTGCTCGGGGACCAGTGCGTTCGGGTGCTGGGCGTACCAGTCGAGGAGTCGGTCCTGGAAGCGGCTGAGGCGGAAGAAGTAGTTCTCCTCCTCGAAATATTCGACCGGTCGCTGGTGGATCGGACAGCAGTCGGCGACGCCATCGATCTCGATCAGCTCATCATCCTGGTAGTACTCCTCGCACGCCACGCAGTACTTGCCGGCGAAGGTGTCGAGTTCGATGTCGCCGGCGTCGTAGCAACGTTGCAGCAATTCGGCGACTGCATCCTTGTGGCGCTGCTCGGTGGTGCGGATGAAGTCATCGTTCGCGATGTTGAGTCGGTCCCAGGCAGCGGCGAACTTCGGGGCGATGCCGTCGACGAACGCTTGCGGAGACACGCCGGCAGCGTCGGCGGTCTGTTGGATCTTGAGTCCGTGCTCGTCGGTGCCGGTGAGAAACTTGGTGGGCTCGCCCATCAGGCGCGCCCAGCGGGTGATCGCGTCACCGATGATCGTGGTGTACGCGTGGCCGAGATGAGGCTCGGCGTTCACGTAGTAGATCGGGGTCGTCACGTACGTGCTCACGGCGCCACGCTACCGATCGGCACTCGCAACAGACCTGATGGGTTCGCGTCGCGGCGAGCTGCCTTCGTACGGTGAGCGCGTGCGATTCGACGAGGCGACGGCAGTGACGCGAGTGGACGACGGGCGATACACGGCGACGGTGCACGACGGGTGGGACATCGGCGGCAACGCGAACGGCGGCTACCTGATGGCGATGGCCGGACGAGCGATGGCCGACACCGCCGGTCGCTCACCGCTCACGCTGACCGGTCACTACTTGCGTCCGGCGCCACCCGGGCCCTGCGAGATCGAGACAACGGTGATCAAGACCGGCCGGCGGCTCGTGACGGTCTCCGCGACGCTGACGATGGGCGGCAAGGCGATCCTCGCGCTGCTCGGCGCATTCGGCGAGCAGACGCCAGGCGGCGCATCGTGGCGCGTCGAGGAACCGATCGACCTCGCGAGCTGGGACGATCTGGCACCAGGTGCCGATGCGATGCCGCCAGATGCCCCGTCACTGATGGACCAGGTCAACATTCGGATGCGCCAGGAGGACCGTGGGTTCCGGCTCGGTGCGCCGTCGGGGTCGCCGGAGATGCACGGATGGTTCGCGCTCGCCGACGACGAGCCGATGGACGTGTTCGCACTCCTACTCGCAGCCGACGCGTACCCGCCGCCGTTGTTCAACTCCGGTCTGCCCGTCGCATGGGCGCCGACCGTCGAGCTCACCGTGCACATCCGCGGCATCCCGAAGCCCGGCCCGTTGCGCTGCTCGTTCCGATCGCGGTTCATCCATGACGGGATGACCGACGAAGAGGGCGAGATCTGGGACTCGTCCGGAGCGCTGGTCTGCCAAGCGCGTCAACTCGCTTTGATGCCCCTTCCCCCGGAGTGACCTCCCGGCGCGATGACCTCGGCCAGTGCGCTCCTGATGTCGCGGCCATGTCGCGGTGGGGCAGGCCCGCCGCGACGCGTCAGCGGCGGAAGATGGAGTTCTTGCGGTTGACCTGCGTGCCGAGCGCGAAGCCGCCGAGGCCGATGCCGACAGTGGCCGCTCCCGACAGCGTGCGGCGAATGACCGACTTCGTGCGCTGACTGAAGATCACGATCGGCCAACCGTTTCGCCGCGCATGCCGTTCGAGCTTCGAGTCGGGGTTGACCGCGACCGGGTGTCCGACCGCTTCGAGCATCGGGAGGTCGCTCGCCGAGTCGCTGTACGCGTAGCTCTGCGCCAGGTCATAGCCGTTCCAGCTCGCGAGCGTCTGCATTGCCTCGACCTTGCCCTCGCCGTAGCAGAACGGCCCGTCGAGCTCGCCGGTGTAGACGCCGTTGTCGACCCTGCTCCGGGTCCCGACGCCGCCCGTCATACCGAGCGAGTGCGCGAGGGGTTCGACGATCTCCTGCGGTGCGGCCGAGACGATGAACGTGTCACGACCCGCCCGGCGGTGTCGCTCGAGCAGGCGCTTCGCCTCGGGGCGAACTCGTTCGATCAGTCGCGGGAGGATCTCGGCGTTGAGACCCAGAAGATCGACTTGGCGTTGACCCGTGACGGCGCCGAGGATGCGCTTTCGGACTTCGTCGCTCGTGTCGTCGCTGGCACCGAAGAGTTTGAAGGCGAGGGCTCCGCCGGCGTCCTGCACGAACTCGTGGGTCGGGATGAGTCCGGCCTTGCGCGCCTGGATCGCAAGCGTGAATGCCGACGAGCCTGAGATCAGCGTGCGGTCGAGGTCGAAGAACGCGGCGTTGCTGCTCCCGCTCGTGACCGACATGTACTCGCTCATCGACGTACCTCGTCGATCTCGCTCGGAGTGCCCATTGCTTCAGTCTGTCGGACGATCTGAACCGCGGCGCGTCGCCAACGCGATGTCGTAGACGTCTCGCTTGCGGCGGCCGGTCTCATCGGCCACGCGGGCTGCGGCATCCTTCGTCGACATCCCGGCGTCGAGCAGGTGGGTGACGGCCACTTGGACGTCGGCATCGGTGGCGGCGACAACGACTGCCGGAGCGCCGCCGAGCACGACGACGTACTCACCGCGCGGCGTCCCGAGGTCGATCGTCCCCAGCGTCGCTCGCACGACGTCCTCGTGGATCTTGGTGAGCTCGCGGCAGATGACCACGGGGCGCTCGGCTCCACAGGCCTCGAGCAGGTCGGCGATCGTGCGCTCGATCCTGTGCGGTGCCTCGTAGAGCACGACGGTGCGCCGCTCGTGGGCGATCTCGACGATCCGTTCGCTGCGATCGCGACCCTTGCGCGGGAGGAATCCTTCGGACACCCAGCGATCGCTCGGCAAGCCGCTGATCGTGACCGCCATGACCGCGGCCGCTGGGCCGGGCACCGCGCTGACCTCGTGACCTGCTTCGATCGCCGCTGTCACGAGGCGCTCGCCCGGGTCGGAGATCCCGGGTGTGCCGGCGTCGCTCACCACCGCGACGTTTCGTCCAGACGACAACACGTCGACGACCTCGGCCGCGAGTTCGAACTCGGTGTGGTCGTTACAGACCGCGAGCCGCTCGGCACGGATTCCGGCGTGGCGCAGCAAGGTGCCCGTACGCCGGGTGTCCTCGCAACACACGAGGGCCACCGATGCGAGGATCTGCGATGCCCTCGGTGCCAGATCGCCGAGGTTGCCGATCGGTGTGGCGACCAGCCAGAGCGTGCTCACTCGGAGTCGTCCGCAGCCGACTCGCGGACTTCGATGACGTCGCCGACTCGGATGCCCCAGCGCGAGAACGCGCCCGCCTCAGCC
Source organism: Ilumatobacter sp. (assembly GCA_045107155.1). Taxonomy (GTDB): domain Bacteria; phylum Actinomycetota; class Acidimicrobiia; order Acidimicrobiales; family Ilumatobacteraceae; genus Ilumatobacter_A. The sequence continues at coordinate 8,231 of JBGCFW010000073.1, forward strand.
TCGATGACAGTCCGCGCTCGGGGGTGCGGAAGGCCGACTCGGTGGCACGGCATGTGCACGGTCTTCACCACGACGCCGTCTCCGTCGAGGAATGCGACATCGATCGGGAACTTCATGCCGACCGTGTGCACCCAACGGCACGGGTGGATCACCAGCGCACCCTCGAAGTGGTGGCGGCCGAGCAGCCCGCGTCGACGGGTGGACCGAGAGGCGGCGCACTCAGCCGACGCCAGGACCCGCGCCTCGCTCACCAACCAAGCCATGGCGTGAGCATGGCACGCAGAGATCGCCGTCGCACCTGCTGAGGAGGTCGGCTCGACGGTCACACGTTGAAGCGGAACTCCATCACGTCGCCGTCCTGGCCGATGTAGTCCTTGCCTTCCACCCGCATCTTGCCGACTTCCTTCGCAGCGTTCCACGATCCCAGTTCGAGCAGCTCGTCCCACTGGATGACCTCGGCTCGGATGAAGCCGCGCTGGAAGTCGCCGTGGATTCGCCCCGCGCACTCGGGAGCTGTCGAGCCTTCGCGGAAGGTCCAGGCACGGCTCTCCTGCTCGCCGGTGGTCATGTAGGTGCGGAGGCCGAGCAGGTGGTAGGCGCTGCGCACCATCCGGAAGAGGGCGCCTTCGCCGAGGCCGAAGCCCTCGAGGATCTCGGCTCGTTCCGCGGGGTCTTCGATCGCGGCCGCCTCGGCCTCCATCTGAATGCACATTCCGATGACCTCGACGTTGTCGCCGGCGTTGTTGAACTCGTCGCGCACGCGTTGCTCGTGTTCTTCGATCGAGTCGATGTCGTCCTCGCCGACGTTGACCACGGCGAGCACCGGGCGAGCGGTGAGCAGGAAGTACGGCGCCAACGTCTCGCGGATGTCGGCCGACAATCCTGCGCGGTACAGCGGGATGCCTTCGGAGAGCTGGTCGTAGGCCACCTGCAGCGCTGCGGAGTCATCGGCCATCGACTTGTCGAGCTTGGCCTGCCGTTTGGTGGAGGCGAGGCGCTTCTCGACGGTCTCGAGGTCGGCCAGCGCGAGTTCGATCTCGACGACCCGGAGGTGTTCGAGCGGGTCGGACGGACCGACGATGTCGTCGTTCTCGAACGCACGGAGCACGAACACGATCGCATCGGTCTCGCGGATGTTGGCGAGAAACTTGTTGCCGAGACCTTCGCCGGTGCTCGCACCTTCGACGAGGCCGCCGATGTCGACCACTTCGACCTGGGCGTGAATGGTCTTCTTGCTCTTCGACATGACCGACAGTCGGTCGAGTCGATCGTCGGGGACCTTCGCGACACCGATGTTCGGGTCTTTCGTCGCGAACGGGTACGGCGCGGCCAGCGCGCCACCGCCGGTCAGAGCGTTGTAGAGCGAGCTCTTGCCCGCGTTTGGGAGGCCGACGAGTCCGAAGCGTTCCATGCGGTGAGCCAGGCTACGGCGATGCTGGGGAACCGATCGTCCTGTGGGAACGTCCAAGTGGGTATGAGACGTTCGATCGCGCTGTCCTCGGCCATGGTGCTCGCACTCACGGCGTGCGGCGGGTCAGCCGATGACGGCATCGCTACCGTGGACGACGTGCCCACCTCCAACGCCGACGAGTTCACCGGCGCCGACGCCGACACCCCCGAAGGCACCGTGCCCAGCATCGACGAACCGGGCGAGACCGCACCGGCACCAGCGCACGCCCCCAGCGC
>JBGCFW010000074.1:0-9478 GCA_045107155.1 Ilumatobacter sp.
TGCTGGGCACGGTGGTCATCGCAGGTCTCGTGCTCGGCGGTGGCGATGGTGACGAACCCGTCGACACGGGGGCGAGCGCCCAGCCTGCAGTCGCGGCACAATCTGTCCAGGCTCCCGCGCTCACGGTGCCCGACTCGATCCCGGACGTCATCGCCACGGTCGAGACCTCCAGTCCGATCCAGAAGTCGGTGCTCGATCGCACGCTGTCCAAAGGACTCGCCGGTTCCGATGTGCAAGAGGTGCAGGAGCGGCTCACCGATCTCGGTTTCGTGCCGGGTCCGACCGATGGCATCTTCGGCGACGAGACTCGCAAGGCGGTGTGGGCATACGAGAAGCTCGTGCTCGGTGTCGAGAGCAGCGCGCCGACCGGTCAGGTGACGCCCGAGATGTGGGAGGCGATGCAGGACCCGTTCGTGATTCAGCCCCGCCGGCCGAATGCCACCCCGAACCACACCGAGGTCTACCTGCCCGAGCAGGTCTTGGCGGTGTTCCACGACGATGTGCCGGTGATGATCACGCACATGTCGAGCGGCACCAACGAGGAGTGGTGCGAAGAGGTGACGATCAGCCCGGGCGAGTACGGCAACCGCGACGGCGAGGAGCCTCTCGTTCGCGGCGAGTGCGGGATCTCGAACACCCCAGGCGGCGTGTTCGAGTACTACCGACAGGTCGAGGGAATCCGCGACAGCGCCCTCGGCAGTATGTGGAACCCGGTGTATTTCAACTACGGCATCGCGATCCACGGAGCGCTGAACGTGCCGTTGCAGCCGGCGTCGCACGGCTGTATCCGGATCCCGCTCAACATCTCCGAAGATCTGCAGGGCCTGCTCAGCATGGGTGATCAGGTGTTCGTGTGGGACGGGGTGAAGGAGCCCGAGGAGAACGGCTCGCCGCCGCCGACCTTCAACTGGCTCGATCCGAACTACGAGGGCACGACCACAACGACCGAGGCGACCACCACGTTGCCCGAGTCGACCACGACGACCGCGCCGGACACGACCGTGCCCGCGAGCACGACGCCGGCGACGACCGCGCCACCGTCGACTGCTCCCTCCACCACGGAGCCGCCGGCGTCTACCACCACGACGACCACGACAACGACCACGACGACCACCGTCGCCCCGTCGACCACCGTCGCGCCGACAACCACCGTTCCCTGACCGGGCCTATCGGCACTGGCCGCGCGCGGACGGACACTGCGATGCTGCGCTGGTGTCGTCGAGCGGCGAAACGCCCCGGCGCTGACGGGTCTTCGGCCGCACCGCTCCGGCGGTCGGCGAGACGCCGTCACCGGCGGCGAAACGCCCCGGCGCCGACGGGTGTTCAGCCGCAGGCGCCGAGACCGGTGAGGGCCCCGATGCGGAACGCGTCGACCTTCTCGAACGCGGAGCCGAGCACGTCGGAGTCGGCGGTGCGGTCACCGATCGCGATGGCGGTGAGCACCGCTTCGGTCAGGTCACCCGGCGAGACGCTGGCGGTACGTGACTCGGGTCGCGGCGCAGGCAGCTGGCCCGTCGTCGGGTCGGGGATCAGCGTGTCGACCCACGAGCCGACGAGGCAGTCGTTGCGCAGCTGGCGGCCTTCGCCGGCCGCCGGAGACTGGTTCGAGATCTGCGCGGCTTCCGCCCAGACGATGCCGAGCAGGTAGCCCGGCCCGAAGTCGCCTTGCGTGTCGTAGACGCTGCGCATGATCGGATCGATCACGAACACCGTCGACGTCTCGGCACACAGCTCCATGCCGAATGTGGCGTAACCGCGTGGCTGGTCACACACGATCTCGGCAGCGGACTGCACCGGCACGACGGTGATCGGGTTGAAGTTCGGGAACTGTGCATCGAGTTGCTCGTCCCAGTAGGCGTTGAGATCCGGGATGAGGAAGCTGAACAGCTGCGGATTGTTGGGGTCGGCGTCGTAGCCGTATGGCGCGTTGCCCTGGTTGACGAAGTCGAGGCTGCCCGGCAAGAACTGGAGCGGCGTGAGTGGCAGCGGCTCGTCGACGAGGGGTGCGCAGCGCGCAAGGCCTCCGTTGAAGCCCTCCTGAAAGGCCCCGACGCGGTCGAAGCCCGAGCCGTGTGCTCCAGGCGCGGTCGGGTCGGCACCGACCGGATCCTGCACGCGGATCATGGCGATGAGCCCGGCGCGGATGTCGTTGTCGTTGAACGGCACGCCGCTGGCCTGTCCGGCGGCGGCGCGACCGGCCCAGGCGCCCGCGATGCAATCGGCCTGCTGTTCTGTCACGACGGTCGGAAGGTTCTGACGCAACGCGCCCGTGCGCTGTTGGATCGCATGGCCGTACTCGTGGGCCAACACGATTCCGATCGTGGCGGGGCCGAACTGTGAGGCGAGGTCGGTCAGCAGGCTGGTGTCGCCGTCGTCGTAGGCCACGAAGTCGCCCAACGGGCAGTAGAACGCGACCGCTCGCTGGAGCAGGTCATAGTCGGTGAACGGCCCACCTCCGCACCCGGGGATGTCATTGCGACCCGGGTAGCCCGCGTACACGCCTCCTTGGAGCGGCTCGTACGGGAATCCGAACGCCGGCTCGAACTCGCTCTGCAGCCATCGCTCGATGTCGGCGAGCGAGGCCAGGAGGAAGTCGTCGTACTCGCGTTCGGGTTTCGCCGGGCCGAAGTCAATGGCGTTCGGGTCGATGTCGGCCGGGTCGATCTCGGGTGTCTCCGGTGTCTCGGTGCCCATGGCGTCGTCGGGAACCAGCGGCGTGTCGCCCGCCGAATCGTCGACGGGTGCGGCGCCCGGGTCGGTGGTCGGCTCGGGGACGAGCTCCGGGTCGGCCTCGGAGAACGGGGGATCGATGTTCTCGACGATCAGGTCCGACTCGTTCGACACGACGAGTGTCTCCACGTCGGTCACCCCGCAGCCGATGAGCAGCGCAGCGGTCCCGAGCAGGACCCCAGATCGGACGTGTCGACGTGAAGCGAGCACGACGCCGACTCTAGGTGCGCGCGGGGCGCGGTGGTCGGCAGTTCGGGCGTCTTCTCCCTGGCAGCAGCGGTGTCGTATCGATTCGTTGGCCACGTGGGTGGTGGGTTACGTTCGGGCTCAGCGTGCCGCAGGGCACAGTCAAGGGGCGAAGGGGGCTTCAATGGCGTTACTGGACGTGAAGGACATCTCGGTGCAGTTCGGGGGCATCAAAGCGCTCACCGACGTGTCGTACACGATCGACGAGGGCTCCATCTGTGGACTCATCGGACCGAACGGTGCCGGCAAGACGACGATGTTCAACGTCATCAGTCGGATCTACGACCCCACGGCCGGAACGATCTCGTTCGGCGGCAAGGACCTCGTTGGAGGTGCCAGCGACACGCCGCCGCACATGATCTCCGACATCGGGATCTTCCGCACCTTCCAGAACCTCGCCCTCTGGGAGCGGATGAGCGTCATCGAGAACGTGATGGCGGGCGCCCACGTCCGGTCGAAGCAGACCATGCTCACCGCGATGCTCGGGATCGGGCGGAAGAAGGAAGAGCAGGCGCTCGCTGCCGAGGCGTATGCGATCCTCCAAAACCTCGAGCTCGAGAAGTTCGCTTTCCAAGCCTGCGGCGGCCTCCCCTACGGCACGCTCAAGCGGATCGAGCTCGCCCGAGCGATGATGGGTCACCCGAAGCTGCTGATGCTCGACGAGCCGGCGACAGGTCTGACGCACAGCGAGGTCGGCGAGTTGACCGACGTCATCCGCAAGGTCAGGACCGACTATGACCTGACGATTCTGTTGGTCGAGCACCACATGGGGCTCGTCATGAGCATCTCGGAGAAGGTGGTGGTCCTCGACTTCGGGCAGAAGATCTCCGAAGGCCTGCCGGCCGACGTGCAGAGCGACCCGAAGGTGATCGAGGCGTACTTGGGAGCACCGGCATGAGCGACGAATCCACGAAGCCCGTTCTGCAGGTCTCCGACCTTCGCGGCGGGTACGGCCAGATCCAGGTGCTCCATGGCCTCGACTTTCACGTCGATGAGGGCGAAGTGGTGGTGATCCTCGGAGCGAACGGGGCGGGCAAGACCACCACGCTGCGTGCGGTGTCGGGCATGATCGAGACGACCGGCAAGATCGACCTACGCGGCCAGAGTATTCAGGGTTCCAACGCCCCCGACATCGTTCGACAGGGAGTCGCCCACGTTCCGCAGGGACGCGGGACACTGCCGGAACTCTCGGTCGAGGACAACCTCCGAGTCGGGGCCTTCATCCGCAAGGACAACGAGGTCGACGATGACATCGAGAAGTGGTTCGATGTCTACCCGGTGCTCCGCGAGCGCAAGAACCAGCGCGCCGGCAGTCTCTCGGGTGGTGAGCAGCAGATGCTCGCGGTGTCGCGAGCGCTGATGTCGCGTCCGGATCTCTTGCTGCTCGACGAGCCCTCGCTCGGTCTCGCTCCGCTGATCGTGAAGGACCTCTTCGACCGTTTCGCCGAGATCAACCGTGAAACGGGCATGACGATGTTGGTGGTCGAGCAGAACGCTCAGCTGGCGCTCGCCATCGCCGACCGTGGCTACGTGATCGAGTCCGGCGAGATCTCCTTCGACGGTCCTGCCAACGAGTTGTTGAACGACGACAAGATCCGCAAGTCCTACCTGGGAGTCTGAGCACACGATGGACCTCTTCTTGAACCGACTGTTCGACGGATTGTCGAATGGCTCCACCTATGCGCTGATCGCGCTCGCGCTGGTGATGATCTTCAAGGCCACGACCTTGATCAACTTCGCCCAGGGCGAGTTCGCGATGATCGGCGCCTTCATCGTGTTGACCTTCTTCAACTGGGGTGTTCCGATGTGGATCGCCGTGGTCTTGGCGATGGTGTTTGCCGGTCTCGGCGCAGCCGGCATCGAACGCACGCTGATCCGGCCGTTCGATCCGTCGGATCACCTCCCGTTGGTCATCATCACGCTCGGACTGTTCTTGTCGATCAACGCGCTCGCCGGAATCATCTGGCGCTTCGACCCGCGTAAGTTCCCGGAGCTGTTCCCATCGGGGAACGCACTGACGATCGGCTCGGCGACACTCACCTGGTACACGGTCGGCGTGGTCTGTACCACGCTGGCGACCGCTGGCCTCCTCAGCCTCTTGCTCAACAAGACCAAGATCGGCCTCGCCTTCCGTGCGGTGTCGTCGAACCTCGAGTCGAGCGAATTGGTCGGCGTTCGAGTCGGCCCGACGCTGCAGTTCGGTTGGGCGATCGCCGCCGCTGTCGGTGCTCTCGGAGCGGCGGTCTACATGGCGAACCCGGTGCTCCAGCTCGAACCCTCGATCATGATCCGCGTCCTGATCTTCGCGGTGTCCGCTGCTGCCCTGGGCGGCCTCGACAGCCTCTGGGGGGCGATCATCGGCGGCATCGCCATCGGGATGGTCCAATCGATCCTGGTGCCCTACACCCCGATCCCCAACGAAATGGCGCTCGCAACCGCCGTGGTCGTGCTGATGCTCGTCTTGCTGTTCAAGCCGTCCGGTCTGCTGGGCACCGCTCAGGTCGAGCGAGTCTGAGGAAGAAGGAACCAACACCATGGCAACCCCATCTCAACCCCGCTTCGTCTTCAACGAAGGCTCCTCGCAGCACAAGACCTACAAGATCGTCACGACGGTCCTCGGCATCGTGATGCTGATTCTCGTTGCGTTCGCGTACAACGACACCGGTGCGATCGAGATCTTCGGCAACGACTACACGCTCAGCACGCCGCGCCTCACCAAGGCCATTGCGTTCATCATCTGCATCCTCGGGCTCCAGGTGGTGGCAGGCTTCACCGGTCAGCTCTCACTCGGGCAGGGCTTCTTCTTCGGAACCGGTGCGTACATCTCGGCCTGGCTCGTCGCTGATCACAACTGGGCGTGGTTCTCCACGCTGCTCGTGGTGGTGCCGGTGTGCTTCATCCTCGGCATGGTCTTCGGGATCCCGGCACTGCGGATCAAGGGCCTCTATCTGGCGCTCGTGACCCTCGGTCTGGCCGCAGTGTTCCCGGCGATCGTCCAACTCGAGGTCCTCAAGCCGTACACCAACGGCGCCGGCGGCAAGATCGTCGATTCCGACCTCGTCGCTCCCGATTGGCTCCCGCTCGACGGCATCGCGGGCGTGCTGCAGTCCATCCCGCTGATCGGCCAGTACTTCGGCGACGGGGACCTGACGTCGAAGGAATCTGACCGGGTGTGGGTGTTCTTCATCATGGTCATCCTCACGGCGATCTGCTTCAAGCTCGTGAGCAACATGGTGAAGAGCCGTCCCGGTCGTGCGCTTCGTGCGATCCGCGACAACGAGACCAGCGCCGCGGTCACCGGCATGAATCTTCCGCTGTACAAGACGCTCTCCTTCGGCCTCGCCTCGGCCCTCGGTGGGGTCGGTGGCATGGTGTACGTCGCCGAGCTCGGCATTGCTGCACCGCTCGACTTCACGCAGGTCATCTCGATCTACTTCATCGTGGGTCTCGTCGTCGGCGGCGTCGGCACCCTGTCCGGTGCCATCATCGGCGGTCTCGCGATCACGTTCATCCCGGACTGGGCGGCTTCCACCGAGTCACTGCCTGGTATTCCCGAGCGTTGGCTGCAGGGACCTGTCGGCCCGCTGCTGATGGGCATCTTGCTGATCGTCCTCACGTTCGTCCTGCCGGGCGGCGTGGTCTCCGGCTATCGCCGAATCAAGGCGAAGTTCATGGTAGTCATTCCACGAGCACCGGTTCCGGCGACGGCGACTCCCGATGCCAGCGACACCGGGGACGAAGCCATCGGAGCCGGGAGCGCGCCCGCTGCGGGCAACTGATCACCTACGTTCGTACTCGGGTCGTATCTGCGGGCCGAGGCAAGGGTTCGGAGCCCCGGCGTGATCGCCGGACTCCGACGACAAGAGCTGAATCCTTCAGCACCAACACCATCAAGGGGAGATACATGCGTTCACGAACTAAGCGCAGCGTTGCGGGGATCATGGCCGCTGGCCTGATCATCGCAGCATGTGGTGGGAGCGACGACGACGCCGCACCCGAAGACGACGGCGCGGAAGAAGTCGTCGAAGACGACGACGCCAGCAGTGACGACGACGCCATGGAAGAAGACGACGCCATGGAAGAGGACGAAGGTGACGCCGCAGCCGGCGGTGGCCTCGCGCTCGAGGGTGACGTCGACATCGCGGCCGGCACCACGCTGAACCTCAGCGAGTGCCCCGACGACTGGGATCCGTTCCAGGGCGTCGACGGCGATGAGATTCGCGTCGGCCAGTCACTGCCGCAGTCCGGTCCGCTCGCGTCCTTCGGCGCGATCGGCGAAGGCATGGAGATGTACTTCGACTACCTCAACGACAACGACCCGATCGACGGCAAGAGCCTCGTGCTCGTCGCCACCGACGATGCCTATGAGGCAGGTCGTACCGTCGCGAACGTCGAAGAGATGATCGATGCTGACGACATCTTCACGTTCGCCCACATCATCGGTACGCCGAACAACTTGGCGGCTCGACCGATCACCGACGAGGCCTGTGTCCCGCAGCTGTTCAACTCGACCGGATTCCCGCTCTGGGGCGACCCGGCGAACTTCCCGTGGACCGTCGGCAACATCTTGAACTACGCGACCGAGACCGACATCTGGTGCGCCGACATCGTCGCCCAGCTCGGTGACGGTGCCACGGTCGCTGCGCTCATCATGAACAACGACTTTGGTACGACCTACCTGGACACGTTGAAGAACTCGGAGGCGTGCTCGACCATCGAAATCGTCGAAGAGCAGTTGCACGACCCGGCAGCACCTGACGTGACCAACGAGATGACCACGCTCATCGGCTCTGGCGCCGACGTCCTGGTCAGCGGTACCACGGGTGCGTTCTGCCCGCAGGTCGTCGCAACGCTCGCTGCATCCGAGTGGCGTCCGGTGTTCTACAACTCCTACACCTGCAACAACCTGTCGTCGTTCTACGCGCCGGTTGCCGAGCAGATCGGCATCCTGGGCGAATCGGCTCCGGTGCTGGCGAACTCGAACAAGGTGTGTGGTGACCCGGCCTACGCCGACGATCCGGCCATCCAGCTGATCGAGCAGGTGCTCGACGAGTACGGCGACGGCACCACCTGTGCTGACGGTTCGTTCTCGACGGGCGTGCTGTACGGCCAGTTCCTCGAAGACGTGCTCCGTGACGCCGCTGCGATGGAAGGTGGCCTGAACCGGGTCAACCTGATGGCAGCAGTGTGGAACGCCGACACCAACAACGGCAGCCTCCTTGGCGGTTCGCTCAAGCTGGACGGCGTGAACGATGCCTACTGGACCGAGGCGGCGGCGCTGCAGCGCATCGTGCTCGGTGACGACGGTGAGAGCCTCTCGTTCGTGAGCACCGGCGAGGTCATCGACGTCGAGGGCCAGGGCGGCAGCTTCGCCGGCTGATCCCCGACACCGACGTCTCAGACGTCCCTGAATCCTGCCGGCCGGCAACGCGTGAGCGTTGCCGGCCGGTTCGCGTTCGGGGCCGAGTCGCGAGGAGCGGCCGCGCTGGGAGACTCGTTGGGTGAGCGGTGTCTCAGCCCTGCGGTGTGACGACGAAGCGGTCGGCTTCGGTGATCTCGACGTCGAAGCCGACCGTGACCCCGTCAACCACGGCGGTGCACGTGTAGCGGGTGCCGACGTCGGTGTTCTCGGGTTCGACGCACTCGGCGTCGGTGACGTCGCCACCCATGTTCTGTTCGACTTCGGAGTCGTCGTTCAGATAGGCCTCTGTCTGGCTCCGGAAATTCTCGGTCCCAGAGCATGCAGCAACCAGGACGAGAACCGGGACGGCGAGCAACGTTCTCCGCATGATGCCCGACCCTACAGCGGCGCCGCGATCCGCCGCAGAGCGCTCGCTCGGCGCGCCGACGCGACACGATCGAACATCACCACCACCAGCGCAGTCCAGACGAATGCGAATCCGACGAACCGCAACAGCGGGACCTCCTCGTCGTAGAGGAGCCAACCGAGACCGAAGCCGATCACCGGAACGATGAGATTCAACGGGCCGAGCAGCGTGAATGGAATCGAGCGAGCTGCGGAGGCGAACAGCGTGAGTGGAAGCGCCGTGATGACTCCGGTACCGAGCACGAACGCCCAATCGCCGGCATCGGCGGTCGCGGCCACGCTGGTCTCACCGCCACTCATGAGCACGAGCGCGATGAGTGCGGGCACCAGCAGGACCAGTGTTTCGCCTGCCATGCCGTCGATGGCATCCAAGGCGACCTGCCGCTTCGAGAGCGCGTACAAGCTCCAGGTGCCGGCGATGACCAGAGCGATCCACGGAGGTCGGCCGGCCGAGATCGTGAGGATCACAACGGCGACCGTTGCGAGCACGAAGGCGACGCGCTGCGCTGTGTTCGGTGTCTCGCCGAGGACCAAGACACCGATGGCCATCGTGCCGAGCGGCGCGATGAAGTACCCGAGCGCGGTCTCGATCACACGACCGTCGAGCACGGCCCAGACATAGCTTCCCCAGTTCACGGTGAGCAGGACCGCGGACAACGCGAGAAACCCCACCGA
>JBGCFW010000075.1:0-11217 GCA_045107155.1 Ilumatobacter sp.
GTCGCTAATCAATGAGCGCCTGGTATACCAGGTGTTACAGTTGGGTGCGCAGCGGGTAGGTGCTGGAGGGTAGCAGCTGGGTCAGGAATACCACCGCGATGTCTTCGGTCGGATCGCACCAGAACAGGGTGCTTGCGGCGCCGCCCCAGCCGTACTCGCCGGCGGAAGACAGGGTTCTGTTCTGCGCCGGATCGAGCACCACCGAAAAGCCGAGACCGAAGCCGATACCTTCGTAGTTGGTTTCGGAAAACAGCGGACGACCGAAGTTGCCGAGATCGAGGTTGTCGGGTAAATGATTACTCGTCATGTAGTCGACGGTGCGCGAGCCGAGCAGACGCACTCCGTCGAGCTCGCCCTTGTTCAACAACATCCGTGCGAAGCGCAGGTAGTCGGCAGCGGTGCCGCACAGTCCGCCCCCGCCGCTGATCATGTCGGGCCGATCGGCCAGTGCGGGCGACGGCATCTTCGCTGCGGTTCCGTCGGCGGGGTTCCGGAAGTAGAGCTCGGCGAAGCGATCACGCTTGTCGGCCGGCACCCAGAAGTCGGTGTCGACCATGCCGAGCGGCTGGAGGATCCGCTCACGGATGAACTCGTCGAGGGATTGACCGGACACCACTTCGATGACCCGTCCGAGCACGTCGGTCGACACGCCGTACAGCCACTCGGTGCCGGGTTGGAACGCGAGCGGCAGCGCCGCCCAACGGTCACAGCACGCTTCGAGGTCGAGTCCGGCCGGAATACCCCACTCGAACCCGTCCTTGCGGTACAGCTCATCGGTGACGTGGTTGTTGTGGAACCCGTAGGTGAGCCCGGAGGTGTGGGTCAAGAGATGCCAGATCCGCATCGGTTCGACGATCGGGTCGGTCACCGGGGCCACGTGTGACCCGGTTCGGTACACGCGTGACTCTCCGAATGACGGGATGAACTTCGAGACGGGGTCTTTGATCTGGAACAGCCCCTCCTCCTGCAGCATCATCGCCGCGACCGATGTGATGCACTTGGTCATCGAGTACATGCGAGCGATGGTGTCGGGGGTCCAGTCGGCGCCGGTGGCGAGGTCCCGCTTGCCGTAGGTCGAGTGGTGAACGACTTCGCCGCTTCGGGCCACGGCGACCTGCCAGCCGGCGAGTCTGCCGTCGTCGACGTACTTGGCGAAGTGGCGGTCGATCCGTGCCAGTCGGTCGGCGGAGAAGCCGAGCGACGACGGATCTGCGGTGACGGAGAGGTCGGTCATGGCCGTCACCCTTGCCGATCGGCTCACAGCGGATCGAACCGACAGGACTCGACGCGTCGCTCGTCGCGCCGTGATCGGGGCGCTGGATGAGTCCGGCTCGTCAAGAGGGAGAGCGCCGTGCGGCAACGCCCGCTCGGACGGCGCGCCATCCGACCAGGGTCGCGCCCACGAAGCACGCAGCGACGATCACGAATGACACCGCGGTGCCGTCACCGATGATCCGACGGCCGAGCATCCCGACCGACACGGTGATCGGCCAGATCATCAGGCCGGTTCTGATGTCCAGCGGTCGGTTCCACGCCCGGATGATGATCCAGCCGACAGCGAGACCGATCAGGAATGGCGCAGCCGTGCTGACGAGGCCGGCGAGCCCGGGCTCTTCGTCGTGGTTTCGCCGACCGATCGCAGCGAACGTGACGACCAGGGCCGTGTCGAGACAGGCGGCCATCGTCGCTCCGTCCGGCGATCGGAACGAGCGGTGAGATCGAGACGACGTGTCGGTCAACCTTCGGCTTCGAATCCGCCCAGCGTGCCCTTGAAGAACAGCAGTGGCTCGGGTGCCCGTCCGTCGTGATCGGCATCGGCATCGAGAGCGGCCACGTTGCCGAGCACGAAGTGATGGTCGCCCATGTCGTACACGTTCTCGACCGTGCAGTCGATCCAGGCCACCGCTCGATCGAGGATCGGTGAGCCCGAAGGTGATGTGTGCCAGGCGCAGGTGTCGAACGGGCCGGGGTCGCCCTTCGCGAACGCCCAGCACAGATCAGACTGCTGGTCACTGAGCACGTTCACGCAGAAGGCGCCCGATTGCGAGATGGATTCCCACGTCTCGGAGCCGATCTGAGGGAGGAAGCCGACCATCGGCGGGTCGAGCGACACCGACGTGAACGATCCGATCGTGAAGCCGTGGGGTGCTCCGTCGGCATCCATTCCGGCCACGACGGTGACGCCTGTGGGGAAGTGGCCCATGACGGTCCGGAAGTGTCCCGAGTCGAACCCCGGGTTGTCGTTGCTCTGATCGCTCATCACCGCGAACTGTACGCTCCGCGACGTGCCCGGCCCGAACGAGACCGGCGGTTCGCCGAACCGGCCGGTCGCCGAGAAAAAGCGAGCGCTTCGCCGCGAGATGCGTTCGATGCGAAAGGGCCTCGCGAATCGAAGCGAACGCTCAGAGGCGATCGTCGAGCATCTGCTCGGTATCGAGGCGGTGCGAGCGGCGTCATGCGTACTGGCCTACGAGTCGGTGCCGGGAGAAGTCGAGACCTCGCAGCTCGTGGCGTGGTGCGGCTCCAACGGCGTCGGTGTGGTGATGCCCGAGGACGACGAACTCGTCCCCGACCGATTCGACGTGATCGTCGTACCGGGGACCGCGTTCACCACGAGTGGGGCTCGGCTCGGGCAGGGCGGTGGGTGGTACGACCGCTTCCTTCCCCTGCGACGTCGCGACGCCGTCACCATCGGGCTCGGCTTCCGCGAGCAGATCGTCGTCGATCTCCCGACCGAGCCGCACGACGTGATACTCGATTGCGTGGTGACCGATGACGGAGCAGTGTGGGCAGATGGATGACGCCGCCGTGCCCGACGCACTGCCAGAACCGCTTCGGTTGAGTGAGGACGAGTTGGCGTGGGCGACCGGTGTCGTTCGTCGTCACGTGCCGCCGACGCCTGAGTACGAGTGGCCGATGCTCAACGAGCACGCGGGGTCTCGCGTCACGGTCAAACACGAGAATCACACCCCGGTGGGCGCGTTCAAGGTGCGCGGCGGGCTCGTCTACTTCGAGCGGTTGGTGACCGATCGTCCGGATGTCGCCGGAGTGGTGAGCGCGACCCGAGGCAACCACGGACAGAGCATGGCGTTCGCGGCTCGTGCGCACGGTCGGTCGGCGACGATCTTCGTGCCGCACGGCAACAGCGTCGAGAAGAACGCTGCGATGCGTGCGCTCGGCGCGGACGTGATCGAGCACGGTGATGATTTCGAAGCCGCCCGAGTGGCAGCGATGGCGCATGCCGCCGAGCACGGTCTCGAACCGGTGCCGCCGTTCCATCGGGATCTCGTGCTCGGGGTCGCGACCTATGCCGCCGAACTCTTCGCCGGTGCCACGCAGTTGGACACCGTCTACGTGCCGGTCGGCATGGGCTCGGGCGCGAACGCGATCATCGCGGTGCGCGATCTTCTCGGGCTGTCGACCCAGGTCGTCGGGGTGGTGTCCGATCGGGCGCGTGCGTCGGAGCTGAGCTTCGCGGCCGGTCGCGTCGTCGCGACCGAGTCGGCGACCACCTTCGTCGACGGTGTCGCGACTCGGCGTCCGGACCCGGCAGCGATGGCAGGGCTCATCTCAGGTGCGGCTCGCGTGATCAGCGTGTCCGATGACGCCGTCGCCGAGGCGATGCGGGTCGTGTTTCGAACGACTCACAACGTCGCAGAGTCCGCCGGGGCGATCGCACTGGCAGGCCTGCTGTCGGAGGCCCCGTCGGAGCGGGGCGATCACAGCGCGTTCGTTCTCTGTGGTGGCAACGTCGACAGTGACCAGCTCGCGTCGGTCCTCGCCGGTCACACCCCGCAGGTGTGACGGCCGCTGTTGAGAAATCACTCGTCTCGGCGGCGCTGCGGGCCGATGAACGATCATGGGTTCCAACGCGTCGCCCCGTCGACTTCTCGCCGTATCGTCCGTGGTCGTCATCGCGTTGTCTGCGTGTGGCTCGAACGACGAGGCCGCTCCTGTTGCCGGCGAATCGATCGGCGACGGCTCAGCGCCGGTCGGCACCGCAGCGTCGACTGATGTCGATGATGGGCCGGTCGAGTCGGTGGAGCCCGAGTCCGTCGTGGCCGAACCGCTGGCTCTCGCGCCTGAGGCCGCCGAACCCGAACCCGATGCTGCCGAGTCTTCCGAGCGAGTCGTCGGCGGCGCCGAGTGTCTCATCGGAGACTGGGAGATCGCCGGCGCCGAGATGAACGACTACTTCGATGTCGTGGCAACCGGTCTCTCCGACGGCATTCCTGTCGACTTCGACATCGAGGGAAAGACCCTGCTCACCCTGACCGCGAGCGAGTACACCTACACGGCTGACTTCGACGTCTCGCTCGAAGTGGCGGGAGCGACGGGCCTCGGGGGGTCGTCGGGCTCCGTGTCGGGAAGTTGGGAGGCGATCGACGGACGGATCGTCACGACGCCCGGCTCGGGCGACCTCGAATTGACCGTGACGATCGCCGATGTCGCGGTCGACATCGCGGACATGACGAACGGGCTGCTCAGCTCGGCGCCGATCAACGATGCCCGGTTCGACTGCGACGGTCCCAGCATCAGCTTTCAGGCCGATGAGGCCGGCGACGTGCGTCACGACGTGACGTTGACGCCTGCCTGATCGCCTCGCCGCCATCCGGTGAGCGCTGCCGCGAGTTCGTCGGCGGCAGGGTCGTGGATCGATTCGGCGCGACGCGCCAGCACGAGGCGGCGAACCACCAAGCGCTCACCGTCGACCACGTCGGCGTCGGCGGTGTGACCCTGGGTCTTCGGGAGCACCGTCCAGCCGATTCCCAACGCGACCATCTCGCGCAGCACGTCTGGTTGGTGGGACTCCGCAGCCACGTCGAGGCCGACGCCGCGCTCGACCAGCGCTGCCTCGACGAGCGAACGGGTGTGGGATCCCGTCGGGAAGAGCACCCACGGCCCCCAGGTGCCGGGCTCGCCGATGATGCTGCCCGGTGGCGCGGACACGATGAGGTCTTCTTCGAGCAGCGGCGTGAATTCGATGCCGGGTGGGTTCCTCTCCGGCTCGACGCACACAGCGAGATCGAGGCGCCCGGCTGCGACATCGTCCAGGAGACTCCGACTGGGTGCCACCGACATCGTCATCTCCACTCCTGACCGGTCCGCTCGGAACCGCCGCAGGACTTCGGGGAAGTGCACCACGGCAGCCACGTCGACGAGACCGAGGCGGACCCGACCCTGCTCGCCGCTGCGTCGTCGGTCGGCCCACGCCACGAGGTCGGCGGTGAGCGTGACGACCTGCCGGGCATGGTCCAGGACGGGCGCTGCCGCTTCTCGTAGGACCCGTCGCCGGCCCACCGGCTCGAACAGCTCGACGCCCACTCGTCGTTCGAGCTCGGCCAGGCCCTGGGAGAGCGCTGACGGGCTCACGCCGACTCGAGCTGCCGCCGAGGCCCAAGTTGAAGACTCCGCGACCGCGACGAGGTATTCGAGCTGGCGGATCGTCAGATCGGGAAGCGGCGAGCTGGCGGGATCCACCCCACGAATCATAGTGAAGTCATGCTTCACAAAAGCATGCTTCTATTCACTCACACTTATCTTGGCGCCATGACCGCACGACAGATCGCTCCCGCCACCGGCAAGCTCGGTGTCCTCACGCCCGGCATGGGTGCCGTGGCCTCGACCTTCATCGCCGGCGTCATCGCCGCGCGTCAGGGAATCTCGCCGCCCATCGGATCGCTCGCCGAGATGGCGCACATTCGCCTCGGCACCAAGGAAGAGGGTCGCAACCCGCTCATCAAGGAGTTCGTACCGCTCGCGGAGCTCGACGACATCGTCTTCGGTGGCTGGGATCCGATCTCGCCGAACGCCATGGAAGCCGCGAAGACGGCGGGCGTGTTGCAGGGCAACGACCTCGACGCGATTTCCAAGGAGATGGAAGGCATCGTGCCGATGGAGGCCGTGTTCGATCAGCGGTGGGTGAGTCGCCTCGACGGCGTCCGCGTCAAGGACATCCCGAACAAGTGGGACCAGGCCGAAGCGCTCATTGCCGACATGGCCCGCTTCAAGGAGGACAACGGGTGTGACCGCCTCGTCATCGTGTGGTGTGGATCGACCGAGGCGTACCAGGAACCATCGGCAGTTCACGCGAGCGTCGAGGCGTTCGAGCAGGGCCTCAGGGACAACGACGAGAACATCTCGCCGTCGCAGATCTACTGCTACGCCGCGCTGCAGAGCGACGTTCCCTACGCAAACGGTGCGCCGAACCTGACCACCGACCTCGAGTGCATGATCGAGTTGTCGAAGCGCAACGGCGTTCCGATCGCGGGCAAGGACTTCAAGACCGGCCAGACCCTCATGAAGACGATGCTCGCCCCCGGCTTCAAGGCCCGGATGCTCGGCATGCGCGGCTGGTACTCGACCAACATTCTCGGCAACCGAGATGGCGAGGTCCTCGACGATCCCGAGAACTTCAAGACCAAGGAGATGTCGAAGCTCGGCGTGCTCGGCGGCATCTTGCAGCCCGACGTCTACCCCGACCTGTACGGCAACATCGACCATGTCGTGCGAATCAACTACTACCCGCCCCGCGGTGACAACAAGGAGGGCTGGGACGCGATCGACATCTTCGGATGGCTCGGCTACGAGATGCAGATCAAGGTCGACTTCCTCTGTCGTGACTCGATCCTGGCCGCACCGATCGTGCTCGACCTCGCCCTCTTCATGGACCTCGCCCATCGCGCCGGCTCGTCGGGCGTGCAAGAGTGGTTGAGCTTCTATCTGAAGGCGCCGCAGGCAGCGGGCGAGAGCCCCGCAGAGCAGGATCTGTTCATCCAGCAGACGAAGCTGAAGAACACGCTTCGCGAGTGGATGGGCGAGCAGCCCGTCACGCACTCCGAAGCCGGCTGAGCCAGTCGAGTCGAACGGCCGCCCGAACGGCCGCGCCGTTCGACTCGATGTGTCGCCCGACACATCCCTACGGTGATCTCACGCACACGTCACGAGGAGATCATCATGAGGTTCGACCACGCGCAGTTCCATCTCGAGCAGATGGCGGGCGACGGAGACAGTCGCCTCAGTCGCCGCGACGCCCTGAAGCTCACGGCCGGGGCCGCAGCAGCGGCCGCCGGAGTGGCTGCTTTCGACCTCGCGACCGGCAGTCACGTGCACGCAGACGATCACGAGTTCACCGACGAGAAGTTCGACGGCGAGGATGTGGTGACCAATGGGTGGCCCACGAGCAAGTACGGGCCCGACGATCAGCGCGGCACGTTCAACGAGATCACACCGAACCGGACCGCCGCCACGATGGAGCGCCTGAGAGCCGGTGACGTCAACGCCTACCAGCTCGGCGAAGAGATGTTCAACGGCTTCCCGGCGTTCCCGTCCGACCCGCCGCGCCTGCACGACATGTTCCTGCTCGCCTTCGGGTTCGACGCCGGCCCGGAGTTCGCGGCAGGTGGCGGCATCCAATCCGGACCTGACCCGCTCGGCCCCAACCTGGTCACCGGCTTCGAAGAGCGGTTCGGCGAGAACTTCACCCTGCAGATCGGCACCCAGATCGACGGACTCGGCCATGTCGGAACAGGCCCGACGTACTACAACGGCCACACCGCCGAGAGTCTCGCGACACCCACTGGTTTGTCGGCGCTCGGCAACGAGACGATGGGGCCGATCGCCACTCGTGGCGTCGTGCTCGACATCGTCGGGCTGAAGGTCGCCGCCGGTGCGACCGACGACTTCTTCATCGCGCCGAACGGCCAGCCGGTGCTGCGCGACAACTACCGCATCACGATCGATGACATCGAGAACGCGCGTTTTCGCCAGCGCATCAACCTCCCGATCCGTGCTGGCGACGTGCCGATCATGCACACCGGCTGGACGCATCTGGTTCGGGACGATCCGGCGCGATACCTCACCCAGGAACCCGGCATCTACCTTGCCGAAGCCCGGTGGCTCGCGGACAAGGGCGTCGCGCTCATCGCCTCGGACACCTGGGGCCTCGAGGTGCTCGACCCGGCCGTGACCGGTGGCAATGCGTTCCCGTGCCACCAGGAGCTCTTCGGCAAGTACGGCTGCCGGATCGGCGAGTCCTTCGTGACCGACTCGGCGATCGCCGACAACGTCTACGACGCGCTGCTCGTGGTGACGCCCGAGAACGTCCCGGGCGCCACGTGCGGGTCGAGTGCACCCACGTTGCTGGGGCCGAAGGGTCGACCACCACGCGACTGACCCGCATCGACGATCGGGGTGAACCTCCCTCCGGCCAGTTCGTGAGGGGGGTTAACCTCACCCGATGCCTGCGATCGTGATGGATGGAAACGCACTGCGTGACGAGATCGTCGCCGGGCTCGCGGACACGATCGCCGCGGCTGGTTCGCCCGAGGTGTGCCTGGCCACGGTCCTCGTCGGCGACGACGGTCCCTCGCGCCGCTACGTCAACTCCAAGCACAAGAAGGCGGCGGAGGCGGGCATGGTGTCGCGCCACCACGAGCTCGGGGCCGATGCGACGCAGGCGGAGGTCGAGGCGATCGTTCGCGAGCTCGCCGAGGATCCGGCGGTGCACGGCATCCTCGTGCAGCTCCCCCTTCCCGACGGGCTCGATCCCGAGCCGGTGCTCGATCTCGTGCCAGCCGAGAAAGACGTCGACGGTCTCACGGAGCGTTCGATGGGTCGCCTGGTTCGAAACCGCCCTGGCCTGGTCAGTTGTACGCCGCTCGGCGTGATGCGACTGCTCGAGAAGTACGAGGTCCCGACCTCCGGGCAGCGAGCCGTGGTGATCGGCCGCTCGACGCTGGTGGGTCTGCCGCTGTCGCTGCTGCTCAACCGAAAGGGCGCCGACGCCACGGTCACGATGGCGCACTCTCGAACCGCGGACATGGCTGCAGTGGTGCGAGAGGCAGACATCGTGGTCGGCGCTGCCGGTCAGGCTCGGATGATCACCGCCGACATGGTCAAGCCTGGCGCCGCGGTGATCGACGTCGGAGTGTCGCGAACCGAGGCGGGCATCGTCGGCGACGTCGACTACGAGCCCGTCTCCGAGGTGGCCGGATGGATCACGCCGATGCCGGGAGGCACGGGTCCGATGACCATCGGATGCCTGATGGAGAACACGCTCACCGCAGCTCGTCTCCAGGGCGTTTCCGGCCTCTGAGACCGGAGGGGAGTTCGACCCATTCTCGTGGTGGCGGCTCGCCGTCATCATGGGTTGCATGAACGTGATCCTCCGCTTCGAGCCCGCCGCCGCTGACCAGGCGTCCAACGTCATCCGCTCCGGTCGCAACGACTTCGTGTACGGCACCGGGCCGTCGGGTGACGTCGCTGGTCTCGGTGGAGACGACGCAGCGACGGCACCTTCGGCAGCGACCTTCCGTCGGCCTCGCTGGACGAGCTTGCTCGCCGCCGCCTCGATCGTCGCGCTGGTGGTCGGCGTGGCGTCACTCGATTCGGGTTCCGATGCGGCCGAGCTGACCGGCGCCGAGGTCAAGACCGAGATCCTCGCCGAAGGCTGAGCGCCGGTGGCTGCCGGTGTCCATCTCTCCCACCCGCGAAGAACCTCCTCAGCGTGGGTGGGAGAGATGAACACCGGACTTCCTCCCGTGCCTCCGTGTCGTGCCGCGAGGTCAGCTGCAGCGAGCGACCCGGGCATCAGGCGTGGCGCAGGGCTTGCAGAACGGACCGAACCGTGGTTGGATGGTTGGCCGTGAGCACCTCGACCCGAATTCTCGTCGTACTCCAGTAGCACGCGTTGTCACATACTTCGCGTGCTCGGCCTCCCACTCGGGAGGCCTTTTGCGTTTTCGGGGTCGCATTCGGCTCGGAAACCGCAGTCCGTCCCACCACACTGAACCCCGACTGTCACCAACCAGAGGCGAACTCCCACCATGGCACCTACAACGAACTCAGCCGACAGCGCCACCGAGCAGCGCGGCGATCGGATCACAGGAGCGCAGGCGCTCATCCGCGCGCTCGAGATGGAGGGGGTCGAGACGATGTTCGGGTACCCGGGCGGCTGCATCCTCCCGGCGTACGACCCGCTGCTCGATTCTTCGATCCGTCATGTGCTCGTGCGCCACGAGCAGGGCGCCGGACCCATGGCCGAGGGGTACGCACACCTCACGGGACGTCCTGGCGTCGCGATGGTCACGTCCGGCCCGGCCGCGACCAACATGGTCACACCGCTGATGGACGCCTACATGGACTCCATCCCGATGGTCGCGATCACCGGTCAGGTCCCCACCGCCGCGATCGGCTCCGACGCGTTCCAGGAATGCGACACCGTCGGCATCACCCGCTCGTGTACCAAACACAACGAGCTCGTGTTCTCCGCTGACGACATCCCAATGGCTGTGCGTCAGGCATTCCACATCGCGACGACCGGCCGGCCCGGTCCGACACTGATCGATGTGCCCAAGGACGTGTTGGTCGCCGAGATGGATTGGCACTGGCCGAGCGATGACGACGTGAAGGCGAGCCTCCCGGGCTACCGCCCGAACGTCAAGGGTCATCCGAAGATGATCAAGCAGGCCGCCAAGATGATCCTCGATGCGGAGCGCCCGGTCATCTACGCGGGCGGCGGCATCCTGAAGGCTCGGGCGGCCGAAGCGCTCGCCGAACTGGTCGAGCTGACCGGTATCCACGTGGTCACGACGCTGATGGCGCGAGGTGCGTTCCCCGACGATCACGAACTCAACCTCGGCATGCCCGGCATGCACGGCAACGCAACGGCGATCACCGCCATGCAGAAGAGCGATGTGTTGATCGCGCTCGGCAGCCGCTTCGACGACCGGATCACCGGCAAGGTCGACGAGTTCGCTGCCGGCGCCAAGGTGATCCACGTCGACATCGACCCCGCCGAGCAGGGCAAGGTGCGTCGACCCGACGTGCCGATCGTCGGCGATGCTCGGCTCGTGATCGAAGAGATCATCGCCGAGATCAGGTCGCTGCTCGCGGGCGGTGCGGTGCAGGCCGACATCGGCGCCTGGAAGAGCAAGGTGTCCGGTTGGCAAGAGCAGTTCCCCATGACCTACTCCCCGTCGGAGCCGGGGCAGGCGCTCAAGCCGCAGTTCTGCATCGAGCAGTTGCGCGATCACGCTCCGGCCGGAACGATCGTCACCTCAGGGGTCGGTCAGCATCAGATGTTCGCAAGCCAGTACTGGCATTTCAACGAGCCCTACACCTGGGTCAACTCGGGTGGGCTCGGCACGATGGGCTTCTCGATTCCTGCAGCGATCGGTGCGAAGGCCGCGAAGCCCGAGGCATGCGTGTGGGCGA
>JBGCFW010000076.1:0-31656 GCA_045107155.1 Ilumatobacter sp.
CGGTGTTGGCAGTCGTCCCCGCCATTCTGCAACGGTTGCTCGCGTCGCCGAACTTCGACGACACCGATCTGAGCGGCCTGCGCATCGTCGCGTCGAGCGGATCCGCACTCCCGGTTCCCGTGGTGACGGACTGGCTCGAACGCGGCGGGTCGAACCTCTACAACCTCTACGGATCGACCGAGGTCGGCCAAGCCACGCTCGCCTCGCCCGATGACCTGCTCGCCGATCCGTCGACGGCGGGGCGCGTCATCAGCGGATCCGTGGTCGCGATCCTCGACGACGACGGATCAGAAGTCGCCAGCGGAGACATCGGTCGGGTCTTCGTCGGTAACGAAAACCAGTTCGAGCAGTACACCGGTGGCGGTGGCAAGGAGATCGTCGACGGGCTCATGTCGACGGGTGACGTCGGCTATGTCCGCGACGACGGACTGCTGTTCATCACGGGCCGCGCCGATGACATGATCGTGAGTGGTGGGGAGAACGTGTTCCCTCAGGAGGTCGAAGACCTCCTGCTCGGACACCCCGACGTCGAGGACGCCGCGGTCGTCGGCGTCGACGACGAGTCGCTGGGTCAACGTCTGGTGGCACACCTGGTCGTGCGTGACGGCGCGACCTTGTCGGCAGCCACCGTCAAGAAGTACGTGTCGAAGACATTGGCGCGTCACAAGACACCTCGTGACGTCCACTTCCTCGACGAACTCCCCCGCACCGCGACGGGCAAGCTCCGTCGAAATCAGCTCGGTTGACGCGTTCGAGCTGCCGTCTCAATCGTCGACGCGGCCGCGGCGGGCACGCTTCCCGGCGTACAGCTCACGATCTGCGGCATCGACGACCTCACCGCTCGAATCGGCGACACCGACGCCCGCCGTCAGCGTGGGTGCTGTGCCGAGCTCGGTCGGCCAATCGGCGTCGGCCATCGCCGCGTGCAGTTCCGCGACCATTTCATCGGCCAGTTCACGAGCGCGGCCTCGAAGCAACACGCCGAACTCGTCACCACCGAGGCGCGCGACGACCAGCGGATCGTATGGGGCTGCGATCCGCCCGATCGTCTGAGCGGAACGCTGCAGCACGATGTCGCCGACGAGGTGCCCATGGGAATCGTTGATCGACTTGAACCAGTCGAGATCGGTGAGCACGACGGTCGAGGAGCCGCCGTCGACGCCATCGAGAGCTTGCTCCCAGGCCCGGCGGTTGCCGAGTCGAGTCAGCGGGTCGGTGATGACCTGCACGGCCAACTCTCCACGCTCGCGTGCCAGCGATTGGGCTTCGATCATCGCGCCGATGCCGTCTTCGGTCTCCGAGCGGGTTCGCGCCCAGCGAGCGAACAGGGCTCGATTGAGTCCGTCGAGTGCATCGATGATCGCAGCGGAACCTGCGTTCCCGCGGCGAAGTGCACGCACGAGGAGATACCAACCGAACTGCGGCTGCTCGAGCCGGTCGAGTTGCTCAGCGGTCGGCGCGCTCCCCTGACGCATCAGCGGTTGGAGCAGGCGAAGTCGGATCGGACGCTCTTCGTCGAACGCGTCGAGCCCTGCGACGAGGCCCTCGACCTCGTCGGGCGCGACGTCTTCGTCGGCGAGCAACGCCGTGACCACTCGACGATCGGCGGCGATCCGCACGGCCCAGCTCGCGGGCAGGTCGGGCCCGATGCCCGATGACGCTTCGTCGCTCAGATCGACGCATCGCGCCGCGAGTTCCGGGTCGCCTTCCATCACGGCGTCGAATGCGCGCCACAGTTCGTGCTGCGTGCGGTTGTTCGCGAGGATCGACAGCGCCTGGTGATGCCCCGGGATGCTCTTCGCGGCGACTTCGGCGTCGTCCAGGGTCTTCGCGGCAAGGCCCGACAATCCGATGACCTCGAGCTCGACAGCGAGGTTGAGCAGACCTGCGAAGCGGTCCACCCCGGTCCCTGTTCCATCGCCGACTCGGGCACGAGCGGTGGCGTAGAGCTCGAACGGTGCGTGTCCGTTCAGCTTGCGGAGATACCGGATGCGGTCGACGAGAGCGATCGCGAGCATGCCGCTGGAACCGATCCGCTCCGCGCCGTCTTCGAGCTCATCGAGCAGTTCGGAGGTGCTCCCCACACCGCGTTTCCAGGAGTGCACCACCCGAGCGTGCAGGAGTGCGAGGTCGATGTCGTCCCAGCCGCGAGCCACGGCGATCTCGCGAGCATCGTCGATGCGTCCCGACACCCAATCGGCGTCGGTCTGGGCCTCGACCACGAGCGCGCTGGCGTAGCGACGGGCCTCGACGCGATCGTCGGGGAGCTCATGTGGGATCATCGAGGTTCCCTGGGGTTGCCGGACGGTGACGGTGCCGCGAAAGGCTGACACGGTATCCGGCCTCGCGTCCGTGCCGGAAACCACTTCCCCGATGAGATCAGGAGCGTTCGACCAGCGCTGTGTTCTGCACTCGACCCAGCATGACCTTCGCCGCCACACCCAATGCGATGAAGTTGAACGCCATCTGAATCATCACCGCGACACGGGCGAGCGTCGAGACCGCTCCGATGACACCGAAGCCGATGGTCGTCATCGTCATCATCAAGAGATAGAGCGCATCGACATGATCGAGCCGTTCGGTGAACGCGGTCGGAGTGGACGCCGAGATCGCAAGGTAGCTCGCCGCCGCGACCGTCAACACGAGCGACACCATGATCGCCAACGCCTGGATGAGGCGGAGTCGCGGCGTCTCAGAGCGGAGAACGGCGAGCGTCTGACCCACGATGACGATCACCAACAGCGTCAGCGCGAGGGCGGCGCGGACGCCGCCTCGCGCGCCGCGGTCAGCGTCGAGCGGCGCGATGAAGTACACGAAGAGACATCCGATCGCGATCGCGACGCTCTGGGCGACCGTGACGATCATGCGGCGCCGGTCGCCAGTCTCCAAGTACACCCGAACAGCCTGTCACTCCGCAGCCCGCAGGTGTGCGATCCGCGACCCTCGATCCGGGGACGCGTTGAACCGACGGCTCGGTCGAGCGATGGAACAGACCCGGGTGCCGGGTCAGCCGACCTCGGCGGCGACCACGTCGCGACCGTTCAGGCCCTCGTCGAGCGGAATCGAGATGGTGTGTTCGAACTCGCCGGCGAGGCACGAGCGCGTGAGTGCGTCCTCGGTGATGCCGACCTCGAGCTCGACCAGCACGATGTCGCCGTTGGTGGACGCCGTCGCATCGGCGGCGGTGCAGTTCGGGTCGGCTCCGGTGAACGTCACGGCCAACTGCTCGGGGAACGACTCCATGATCGCGATCGCGTCGATCGAGTGCGGCTGCGGATCGACCGGAGTCCCGCCCATGTTCCCGGTGCCGATGACGACCATCGTCGCGTCGTCGACCGGTGCATCGGCTTCGTCGCCCGACGGTTCGTCGACCGGCTCGTCGCCAACGGATGCGTCCGTGTCGCTCGGCGCGGGGAGTTCTTCGAACGCCGGATCGTCGGAACCACACGCAGCGAAAGCGAGTGCGGCGACGAGCGGGAGAGCGAGCTGGTGCACGGGGAACTTCCTGGTCATGTGGGTTTGGACGCTCGCGGACTCCATCCGGTTCCCGAGATGTCGGACGCGGCGACAGGGGTCCCCAGCATCTGCCCTGGTCAGCAACCCTGTCTTCGTCTCTCCGCCGAAGAATTTCGGGAATTCGCGAACCGGTTGGGGACGGGCGCCGTACAGGCAGTCGAACGAACCGATCCGGAGGATCCACGATGCACCCCGCCAACGACTCGACCGTCACCACCACCCACACCGGCACAGAGACCGACACCGACACGACCGGCACCGCAGGCGAGCCCGCCGAGCGATCCGGCGGCATCCGCACGCTGCTCATCGCCGCTGCCATCGGCGGCGCCGTCTCGCTCTCCCTCGGTGCCTACGGCCGGATCCACACCCCGACCGGCCAGGGCATCGTGACCTTCGGCTTCCCTGCCGTACTCCCGATGAAGGCCTGGCTCGGCACCGGTGCAGCGACCCTCGCCATCGGCCAGTTGCTGTCGGCGCTCTGGATGTGGGGTCGGCTCCCCTTTGCCGGTCCAGCGGGCGCCGGCGTCGCACTCGCCCACCGATGGCTCGGCACCGCAGCCTTCGTCCTCACGCTGCCGATCGCCTACCACTGCCTGTGGGCGTTGGGCTTCCAGGACACCACGACACGAGTGCTCGTCCACTCGATCCTCGGCTGCGCCTTCTACGGCGCCTTCACGACGAAGATGCTCGTCCTGCACTCGAAGCGAGTCCCCAGCTGGACGTTGCCCGTCTTGGGCGGATTGCTCGTCGCGATCCTCACGGGCATCTGGTACACGTCGTCGCTCTGGTACTTCGACAACTTCGGCTTCCCCGGAGTCTGACCTCGACGAACCATCCGACGAGCCGACCGCTCGGCTCCGCCTGAACCCTCTCCCGGCGAGCTTCTCGCCACCGCTTCCACCCCGTCCCCGAAAGGACAGCCATGACCCTCTCCCCGCGCGCCCTCATCGACCGCATGACCCCCACGCTCGCTCTCTGCCTGCTCGGCGCAGGCATCGCAGCTGTCGGGCTCTTTCTCCCGGCGATCTCGCCACTCCCCTCAGACGACAGCCAGTACGCGGTACCGACTGCCGACGCCGCGAGCGACTCGCCGTACAACGCCGACGGGCCGAGTGAGGCGCCTGCAGACGCAGCCGCCGATCCCGAACCAGCACCTGCGACACCCGCAGCTCCTGCCATCGACATCGTGAACTTCGCATTCGCCGGCGACCTCACGGTCGCAGCCGGCGCGGTCGTCGAGGTCACCAACGTCGACGGCGCTCCACACACCGTGACCGCCGACGACGGCAGCTTCGACACCGGAACGCTCGGCGGCGGCGCCGCTGGCAGCTTCGTCGCTCCGAGCGCCGCCGGCACGTACTCGTTCATCTGCACCATCCACCCGTCGATGACCGGCCAGCTCACCGTCGTGTCGTGATGACAGCGCCAGGAGCAACCACATGACCACGCACATCACGCCCGATTCACCGATCTCCACCACCAACCACCCCACCAACTCAGACAGGAACACCGCCATGCCCATCTTCTTCCCCTCCCGCCAACCGCTTCGCGACGTCGAGCGCCACCTGACCCGAGGACGAGCAGCGACTGCGCTGGTCGCCGGCACGCTCGTCCTCGCCGCCTGCGGCGGCGACCCGGCACCGATCACCGCCCCGGCGCCCGTCGCCGCCGAAGTGGCCGCCGATGCGCCCACGACCGATGCCCCCGCCGCAGCGCCAGCCGACTCCGGCCCGGTCACTCCGGCCGCGACCGCCGGCCAGTCCGACCTCGGCGAGATCCTCGTCGGCGAAGACGGTCTGACGCTGTACGGCTTCACCAACGACGTCAACGCGATCCCCGCCTGCTACGACGCCTGCGCCGATGCGTGGCCGCCGGTGATCGTCGACGAGGACTGGCAGGTCGCTCCCGGGCTCGACCTCGGCATCTTCGCGACAGCGACTCGCGACGATGGCCAGCTCCAGCTGGTCGCCGGCAAATGGCCGCTCTACTTCTTCGCCGGTGACGCCACCGCGGGTGACATCAACGGCCAGGGTTCGGGCGACGTGTGGTTCGCAGTCGACACCGACGGCATCTTGATCACGGGCGACGAGGCACCCGCCGAAGCCCCGGCCGAGGAGGCCGCTCCTGTCGAAGAGTCGGTCGAGGAGGCAATCGTCGCCATCGGCTCGACCGATGCCGGTGACGTGCTGATCGATGCGAACGGACTCAGCCTCTACGGCTTCACACCCGACGAAGCGGGTGCGCCGACCTGCGGTGGCGCCTGCGCCGATGCGTGGCCGCCCCTGCTCGTGCCGTCGGCTGACCTGCCCGCCGGTCTCGACCCCGAGATCTTCTCGGTCGTCGAGGGCCTCGAGGGTGGCTTCCAGCTGAAGGCCGGCATCTGGCCGCTGTACACGTTCGCCGGCGACGCCGCTGCAGGCGACATCAACGGCCAGGGCTCCGGGGGCAACTGGTTCCTCGCCGCTCCCGACGGCTCGCTGATCACCGGCGAGCAGGAGGCCGTGGCAGCCGACGACGCCATCACCACCGAGGTCGTCGAGAGCGACGACGGCTACGACTACTGATCCCCGAGCGAGCGACGATCGTCGCCGCCCCAATCCTCCCCGACGGCGATGGCCGCGCTCTGCGGAGTGCGGCCATCGTCGCGTTCGTCTTCGGCATCGTCGGACGTCACGGCACCGCCGGATTCGATGCGCCGGAAGTGATCGCGGATCGGCGAGCTGGCGAGTCGGTACCCCAGTGCGACGAGGGCGACCCCGACGATCGCCACGACCAACGCGGCGCCTCGCTCCGCTCCCGTGCCGATGACTCGGCCGACGGTCGACGCGAGTCGACCATCAGCGACCATCGCCGGTGCGGCGACGGTCGCGATGAGGAAGCCGGCGAGGAGCGACCCGATCGGTTCGAACGAGCGGCCGATGGCAGACCGGAGCCCGAACACGCGTCCCTGCATCGAGGCGGGAACGTTCTCGTGGAAGATCGTCGACGTGGTCGCGTTGACCAGCGGCACGGCGCCAAGCGCGACGAAGACGCCGATGCTGAGCAACACCAACGACGGGCGGAGGGAGGCCACGAGAAGGCCGAGACCCACCGTGACGATCCCGGCCGCCATGGCCTTGACCCGGTCGGCGGGCACACCGCGCTGTGCCGAGACCAGCGAACCGACGATCATCGCGGCGCCGGCGACGCCGAGGACCAGACCGGCCCGCGCGATTCCGCCCACATCGGTGGCGATGACGAGGATCGCGACGCTGAAGAAGGCCAGCAAGAAGTTGGCCATCGCGACGATCGCGAGGACCGCGACGAGGGGGCGACCCGGGCCACCGAGCCACGTTCTGGCTGCAGCCCAGGTCCGATCATCGGCGACGTCGTCGTCATCGACGGCATCGACGAAGCGGACGCTGACGGTCGTGGCGACCGCGACGACGAAGGTCGCGAGGTCGACGAGGAGCACGGCCTCGATGCCCCACCTCGCCACGAGCGGTGTGGCCAGTGCGGGCCCGAGGACGATGCCGCCAGCGTTGCCCAGTTGACTCAGGCTGTTCGCTCGGTCCAGTTCAGAGGGTGCGACGAGGGCCGGAATCGCGGCCTGCGATGCCGGCCACTGCAGTGAGTTGCCGAGTCCGCCGACGAAGCCCGCGGCCACGAGATGCCAGACCTCGAGACGGTCGGCGAGTGCGAGGGCCACCGCGATGGCGGGACCGATCGCGGCGAAAGCGTCTGCGGCGATCATCACCGTTCGGCGAGCGAACCGGTCCGTGAACGGCAGGAGTGGCGAGGTCAACAGATACGGGAGCGAGGACAACGCGGCGAGCACGCCGAGCCATGCCGCACTTCCGGTCTCGATGAACACGTAGACGCCGACGCCGACCCCCGACAGCGTCGTGCCGATCGTGGAGATCGTCTGTCCGACCCACACGGTGAGAAATCGGCGGCCGAGTGGTTTCTGTGTGTCCATGTGGTTCATTCAAGACGATTGAATGATCTGATTCAAGTCAGTTGAATGATTATTCGAACAGATTGAATGTGCATGGGTTCAGGGATAGGATGCCCGAGTGGACGCTGCAGAGGACCGCGACGCGGGTTGGACCCCGACGGAGTCCGCCACCCTCGCCGAACGACTCGAGCTGGACGACCTCGACCTGCTCCGCGAAGTGACCCACCCGGTGCGCGGCGCGGTCCTGCGACGCCTCAAGACCCCCCGAACGGTGGCCGAACTGGCGACGATCATGGGGACTCCCGTCACCCGGCTGTATCACCACGTCAACAAGCTCGCCGATCTCGGATTGATCCACGTGGTGGCCACACGCCAGGTGGCTGCAGTGACCGAGCGGCGATACCAGGTCACGGCCCGCTCATTTTCGCTCGACACACGCCTGTTCGAGACCTCGGACCTCGCGGAGATCTCCATGGCGCTCGGCTCGCTCTTCGACCTCGCGAAGATCGGGCTCCAGCGATCGATCGAAGCCGGACTCCGATTCGAGGCCGACGACAGGCGATCGGCGATCTCGCTCGGTGAGATCCATCTGTCCGACGAGCGCCACCGGCAACTGATCGAACGCCTCAACAGCGTCGTTGCCGACTTCACCTCTGATCTCGATGACGACGATCCGGCCGCCAACCACGTGACGCTGTTCGTGTCTGCGTTCCCGGACGACAGCTGACGACCAGCGCGCCACGGGCTCATCCTTTCGGCCGCTCAGGTCGGGACGTTCAGCCGATGACGACGGGTCCCAGGCGTGCGTACGGTGAGTTCATGTCGGACATCGATCCTGCCCAGCCGAGTGGATTCCTCCCCCCGAGATGGGTGATCCGTGCCGCATGGTCGATCCATCGGGCCCTGTATCGATGGAGCGGCGGACGGTTCGGGCTGCGCTCCCCACGGGCTGATCGATACGGGCTGGCCCGACTCACGACGATCGGTCGGCGGAGCGGTCAGGAACGCAGCGTGATGTTTGGCTACTACCTCGATGACGATCGCCTCGTGACGATGGCGATGAACGGGTGGAGCTCACCGGAACCCGCATGGTGGCTCAACCTGCAATCGCATCCCGAAGCAACGGTGGACCTCACCGGCGGGGAGCGCCACCGCTACGTGGCGCACGAGGCGGTCGGCGAGGAGCGCGACCGGCTCTGGCAGCGTTGGCGTGAGATCGATGATGGCCTTGACGGTTTCGCAGCGAAGCGAACCAACGAGACCGCCGTCGTGGTGCTGGAACGACTCGACGGATCGGCGTGAAGCAGCGCGTACCGCTGAGATCGCTCGTGTCGGACTGGGTCTGACCCGCTCCGACACGAACGCGCTCGCGGTCACCTGGGTGCGGTGGTCGTCGGGCGAACCGGTGCTCGCTGCGGCCGCGTGGTGGTCGCTGGTGCGACGGTCGACGGACGCGTCACCGGCGCGGTGGTCGCCGGCGCGGTCGTACGTTGCGGGGCGACCGTGGTGCGTTCTGCCTGCGTCGTGCGGACCGGCGACGTGGTGGTGGTTCGCTCGGGCTCGGTCGTGCGTTCCGGTGACGTCGTCGCGACCGGCGACGGCGGTCGAGCGGGCTCGACGCTCGACGTCGGTGACGTCGTTCGAGTCGGCCCCGCGTCAGAGGGTGCGGGTTCGACGTCGACGACGGTGGTCCGAACCAGCACATCGCCATCGGGCTCCACATCGTCGTCGTCAGGACGCGAGGCTGTGGGCACCGTGCGGTCTCCCACCGCC
Organism: Ilumatobacter sp.; assembly: GCA_045107155.1. Taxonomy (GTDB): domain Bacteria; phylum Actinomycetota; class Acidimicrobiia; order Acidimicrobiales; family Ilumatobacteraceae; genus Ilumatobacter_A. The sequence goes on from JBGCFW010000076.1 coordinate 9,227, forward strand.
TCGGACGTGTCCGGAATGGTCGCGTCGGTCGCGACCACACCTCGACCGTCCTGACCCGCCGGCGCGCTCGTCGGCAACCGCACGAGCTCGCCGTCGACCACGCGGTAGTCGCCGGGGGCAAAACGGCGACCGTCGACCGTCAGCGATCCATCGACGTCGACCAACGAGCCATCCGGGAGTTCGACGCCGACCACACCATCGACGGTCGTTCCGTCGGGTAGCACCACTTCGACACGCTCGGCTGCGGCGATCACGAGACGGTCATCGGTTGGACTCACCAACAACGCACCGACCGTCACCACGAGGACCACCGCGGCAGCGGCGGCGAGGCCCCGGCGCCGGTTTCGTGGCGTGGCCCGTCCGACGACAGCACCCGTGAGCGCGAAGGGCGTGATGCTGTCGTCCTCATCATCGATCGCAGCGAGAAGCCGCTCCTCGAGCGCACCCATGCGAGGTGCGACCGGCTCGATCGGGGCCTGACCGAGCTCGATCACGTGTCGGCGGAGATCGTCACGGCTGGTCATGCGGAGTCCTTTCGCGTCGGGTCGTCGAGAACCACTCGAAGGGCACCGAGCGCCCGATGCGTGAGGACGGCGACGTTGCTGCGCGACACACCGAGTGCTTGCGCGGTCTCGGCTGGCGTCAGATCCGCCAGAAACCTCAGCGTGAGCACGGCATGTTGGCGTTCTGAGAGTTCGGACATCGCGGCCAACACTGCGGCGTTGTCGAGGCGGAGTTCGACGCCGTCGGTCTCGGAAGCACCGGCCGTCTGCTCGTGAGGAACGACACCCCGCGTGACGGCGAGTCCGTCACGCTGTCGTCGTCGCGCCTCGCTGCGGAACGTCGAGGCCATCTCGTTCGCGGCGATGCGGAACACCCACGGACGGAACCGGCCGCCGTGGCGTTCGCCCAACTGATCGAGCGATCGCCACGCACGTTCGAACGCCGAAGCGGTCACGTCGTCGGCAAGGTCGGCGGATCGACAGCGCCGCTGTGCAAAGGCGTGGACATCGGGACCGTGGCGTCGGAACAGCTGTGCGAAAGCTTGTTGGTCACCACCGAGCGCGTCGACGACGAGCGTCCGGTCATCCGGTACGCCCGTCGTCGATCGGTGCGCCGCACCGAGTGCGGCTGATGGTCGACTCCTCAGTCGATGGTCCTCTCTGGTGGGAACGCGTTCCTCGGGCCGATCAGTCCGCCCGAGTCTGGACCACGTCGCGTGTGGGCGCGGTGGCATCGGGAATGACCACGTGCTCGGCTCGTGAACGAGCGACGATGACGCCGCTGCTCGCTGTTCCGATCACGGCGTACACGACTCGCTGAGCTGTGGCGGGCACGACATCACGGTACGACGACGGGAACGGGTGGGTGAACGAGGCAACCCGTTCGCGGGCCCCGCCGTCGACCGAGCGCCACAGTGTCAGTACCCGGGCGGTGGTCGGGGTGGTCCAGCGACACCCGACACCGACGCGTGTCGCATCGGCAGCAGGCGCTTCGTCAGCGGTGCGACACTCGAGTCGCAGCGGTTCGACGTCGACCGATGCGACACCGACCACCGTCGTTCGACTGCTGGCCACAACTCGACCGGCCTCGTTGAGACCCTGCACGCGATACGCGTAGCGGCGGTCCGGTCGCACCGGGGCGTCGACGTGATCGTTCTCCTCGACGTCCGTCGTGCGGAAGACGACCTCTCGCGCCTGGTCACTTCCGACGATCGCTCGAACCAGGCGGACGCCGGCGACCTGGTCGGACGTCGGAACGGTCCATCGACACGCCACGCCGTAGATCACACCGTCGACCGCGCCAGCCTGCGCAGCGCCCGGCTCGGTCTGCGTCTGACAGCCGATGTCGAGCGCTTCGATCGGCGCGGGCGCAGCTGTGACGTCACGCTCGGCCCCGGCCATCGATGCTCCCGGTACGACGAATGCCACCGCAGCGCACGCAGCCGACACCGCAACGAGTCGTGCGCGGCGGCCTCGTGTCGGTCGGTGTCGTGCCAGCAGTTGGTGGGTCGGGGCTTGGGTGTCGGACATGGGATCCTCCTCGATCTCGTTGGTGTCAGCCGTACGACGCCACCGGCCCGCCATCCATTTCACACGTACCGCACGAATCTCCGCGGGCGGCACAACACCGGGCGCGCGCCGACCTGCGTTCGCGACCCACGGTTCAATCGGGAGAGATCGCGAAAGGACGCAGACGCTCGTAGAGCGGCATCACTTCTTCGAGCACCGGCTCGAGGCTCGAGAGCAACTCGACATCCTTGGCCCGGTGCGGCTCCCAGCCCCTCGAGCGATGCACCCCGTCGTACCAGTGCACCGCCCACACCCCGTCTTCGGGTTTCGGGCCGGACGGCCATGACAGCATGGCTGGGTCGGGGTCCAGACCGAGCCGTTCGCAGAGCTGCGCGAGCACTCGTTCGGGGTCGGTGAGCAACGCCTGCGTCTCGACCACGATCGGGTCCTGGCCCGCTGCGAGGACGGAGTCGAGGATCTCGACGAGCTCGGTGAACCCGGTCTCGGACGCGTCGGCGTCGGGCACCTGGCGCTGGAACGACGTCAGCATGTCGTGAGGGTCGCGCGTGAGCAGGACGTTGCGACACGACGCAAGGAATGACCGATCGAGTCCGACGAGGTGCTTGGCCATCTGCTTGAAGAACACGACCGGTGCATCGTGATCGGCGAGGAGCAGATCGCGCACCACCGCCTCGCCGTCGGGGTTCTGCGACGCGAGCACGTCGTCGCGCCCTGGATGGTCGACGCCGGTGACGCGGAGGTAGTGGGCGTAGAGCGGCTCGTCGACCACGACCGTGTCAGCGCGCTGGCGCCACGAGTACATCATCGCGGTCGACAGGTTGCGTGGACTCGACCACACGTTGATGCGGACGGTCACCGAGCCTCGTCTCGCGCTGCTCGGCGCTCACCAGCTGCGGCGACATCGGCGGCGACCGCCTCCTGATAGAGCTCCGACAGACGCTCGGTGACCGGGCCGATGCCGTCGCCGATGTGGCGGCCGTCGACCGAGCGGACCGGCGTGAGGCCGCCGAACGTGCCCGTCACGAACACTTCCTCGGCGGCGTACACGTCGGTGAGCGAGAAGTCGCGTTCGACTGCGACCATGCCGGCAGCACGCGCCACCTCGAGCACCACCGCCCGCGTGATGCCACCGAGATTGTGGAAGCCGGTCGAGGTCCACACCTGGCCGTGGCGAATGATGAAGAAGTTCGTCGCGTTGCAGGTCGCGACGGCCCCGTGCGGATCGAGCATCAGCGCTTCGTCGGCACCCGCACCGACGGCTTGGATCAGCGCGATCACCTCGTGCAGTTTCGAGTGGCAGTTGAGCTGTTGGTCGAGCACGTCGGGAGGCGGGCGACGAACGGTCGCCGTGTACAGGCTGATCCCGTGTTTGGTGACGGTGGGGTCGGCGCGCTTGTGCTCCGCGATGATCACGACGTTGGGTCCGCCGATCACGTTCGATGGGTGCTGCGACGGCGTCGACTTGGTCCCTCGGGTGATCATCAACCGGACGTGGACGTCATCGGTCATTCCGTTGCGGTCGACCGTCGCCTGGAGTGCTTGGACGATGTCGAATCGGGTGCCGATGTCGAGGTCGATCGCCTTCGATGCGGCAAACAGCCGGTCGAGGTGCCGGTCGAGGAACGCGAATTCGCCGTGATGGAGTCGAATGCCCTCCCAGATGCCGTCACCGACCAGGAAGGCGCTGTCGAACACCGAGATCTTGGCGTCGTCGCGGTGGAAGAACTCACCGTTGATCCAGATCTGCACGTCGGCATTCCGGGCGTCGGTGACGGCCTGGTGCGTGCTGCGGACAGAGGCGTTGCCGTCGTTCGAGGTGCTCACGCATCGAGAGTAGCGAGCGACCGAACTCTTCGGAGCGACCTCGGCGGTGGTGCGCGAGCGTGCGGCTGGCCCGAGCTGATCGAACGCGGCACGCTTCGAGTCGGCCGAGTCGAACGAGCACGGCGGCGGCGTGAGCGGGACGATCAGGCCAGCGTCATGACGAGGTGATCGTTCGGAACGACCCGCTCGCCGCAGCCCTCAGAGCGCCCAGACACCGAGGTCAGAGCTGCGATAACCGCTGCGGCGTTCGTCGGCGAGCGAGGCCCGCTGCCGGCGTGTGGTTCCGGCGTTCGCCGGCCGCTGGATGCGATGGTCACTGCAGTCGGCATCGACGTGGACGAGCGACTTCGCGAGTTCGCTCGACAGCCACGCGACTGCGAGGCCCGCTCCGTGTTTCATTCCATCGGCCAGAGATCGTGGCACGCTGCTCCCCCTTCGGTGCTCCCGGTCGTCATTCTCGCCGAGTCACCGGCGTCGATGTCAATCTTTCGGGCGATCGATCGTTCGACACGTCCCTGCGAACTCACCAGACCGGCGCAGCCCAGGCGCTCAGCGTTGGTCGTGGTGGCTTGTCGTTTGGGAGGCTCGTGCCATGTACGCCATCGCAACCTTCTTCGTCGTCGCGGTCATCTCGGTGGCATTCACGAAACTCGCGGCGGGAGCGCTGATCGCGACAGGCGTCCCACCCGAGAGTGCGTCGTTTCAGGCGCGGTCCGCCTTCAGCGGCGCGGGCTTCACGACGAACGAGGCCGAAAACGTGGTGAACCATCGAGTACGTCGACGCATCATCGGGACGACCATGTTCGTCGGCAGCCTTGGCACGCCGACACTCGTGCTCACGGTGCTCGTCGGGTTCGTTGCCCCTGGACCAGGGTCGACGACCGAGCGCACCCTCGTCGCGATCTCGGGCGTCATGCTGATTCTGATGGTGTTCCTCAATCGACCGGTCCAGCGTCGCCTGGAGAACTTTGGCCAGCGATACGCACGTCGGCGCCTCATCCCGGCATTGTCCGCCGACCGGCTCGACCTGTTGACACTGTCCGAGGAGTTCTCGGTCCAGGCAATCAAGCTCGACGCAGCGCCGGAGGAGTCCGTGCGGAGCCTGCGTGGACTTGCGCTCGCTTTCCCGGAGGTGACGATTCTCGGCGTCCGCCGCGGCACCACCTACTTCGGTGCCTCGCCGATCGACATCGGTCTGCTCGCCGGCGACGAGCTCATCGTCTATGCCCATCGAGAGCATGAAATGGTGAGCTGACGATCCCGATCGTGGACGCTGTCTACTCCGTGTTCCCGCCGGTTGCGCGACATCACCCGACGCAATGCTCGCGATTCTCTGCGGGGCCGATGGCTCTTTCGGCCTCGACTGCTCGACCGACGGTGATCTCCACCCGATGCAAGCCCGACCAGGAGGGCCTAGGCGTCGTCTTCAGCCTGATCGTCGATGACCTCCCCGATCTTCTCTTCGGCCATATCGATCTTGTCGGTGAACTCACCGCCGGTCTTCTCGTCGACGATGTCGCCGGCCTTGTCGATGCCTTCCTTGACCTTGTCGGCGTTTCCGCCGAGCATGCCTTTGATCTTGTCGAGCAAACCCATCGGCTTCTCCTCGTTCTGGGAACTGGTGGGTCACGCTAGTTCGTTGACCGTTGGGACGGCGCAGCGGCGATCCTCCGTGGGCCGAGGGCGAGGGTCGGCCTCGTCGAAGTGGCGAACGTTCACCGCATCCAGTTTGGTCAGTCGACGGCTTCGTCTCGATAGCCGAGATGACGGTAGAAGCTCAACGCTCGCGCGTTGGCCGCACCGGTAGTGAGAGTGATGCAGCGATGACCGTCAGCACGCGCTCGACGCTCTGCGGCTGCCACGAGCTGAGCGCCGACGCCTCGCCCCTCGGCCCTGGGATCGACGACGAGTTCGCCGATGTACGCATCAAGCTCTCCTCCGTGCCGTTCCAGAGCGGGTCAGGCACTCTCGGTGCTCGCTCGATTCTGAGTGCGTGGCCCTCCTCTGCGGTGCCGGCGCTTTGCGACCCACTTCGCACCGTCGGACGTGGGCGAGACCGGTGTTGTTCACCCGTAGCGAGTGCGGAACGTTTCGGGGGTTTGGCCCGACCATTTGTGGAACGCTCGGAAGAACGAGCTGGGCTCGTCGAAGCCGAGGAGGAACGAGATTTCTCGGAATGGGAGCGTCGTGTTGCTGAGGTAGTGGCGGGCCAGCTTTTCGCGCGTGGTCTGGACGATGGCCCGGAACGTGATGCCTTCGTCGGTGAGGCGCCGCTGCAGGGTTCGTGCGCTGACCCCAAGCCTCCGAGCGGCCTGTTGCAAGGTCGCTTCGCCGCTCGGCAGGCATTCGAGCAGGATTGATCCGGTCCGTTCGGTCATCGTCTGCTCGGCTTCGAGCTTGCTGGTTCTGCGTTGTAGTTCCCGGTCGAAGCTGTCCCACAGCGTTTCACTCGCGGTGAGAAATGGGCGGTGTGCGTCGGCGTGAGTGAACGTGATGCTCATGGCATCGCCCACGGTCGGTTGGACACCGAAGAAGTCGCGGTAGGCCTCGGCTGGTTCGAGTGCGACTGGGCACGACACGTGGACAGGCTCGACGCGTTCGCGGGTCGCAATGCGTGCGAGTTGGATCAGGAACATCAGATCGAGGGTCATCAGGAATCGAGGCGCCTGCGCTGTCGGGTCGTCCCATGCCCAGGTGACGACTAGACCGTCCGCGGTCTCGTTGATGGTCATGGTGACTGGCGCCATGAGTCGCTTGTGCGTCGCCAGGCGTTTGGCCGCGCTCGCCAACGTCGAGCTGCAGAGTGCAGCGAAGACGGGTGGAGCAAATGCCTCCGGGGTGACCGCCTGACCGATCTTGAGTGCCAGCAGCGGATCGCCCGCCAGGTCGTCGACGGCTCGAGCGAGCGCGAAGTATTCGGCCACCGTGAGGCGCGACGTTTCCCGGTTCAGGATCTCGAGAGGAAGGCCAGTCCGGCGCAGTGCGTCTTCAGCGCTGATGCCGACGTCACGGAGCATGATCAGCCAGCCGCGGTCGAGGATGATGTCGCGTGCGTCGTCCATGTCCGATCGCGGGTCACTCTAGGCTCGGCGATTCTCCCTGCTTCGCCGTTCACGCCGAGAGATAGGCCAAGGGCCCTGGTGTGTCGTGATTTGCGACAACGTTGGCGTATTTCGCGATTACGTGACCCGAGGCGGTTCTCTAGGTTCTCTCCCATGCAGACCCCTGGAGATCATGCGATGCTCGCCTTGGCCGACCAATGGGCCGCTCATCTCGGCTACTACGACAGCGCGATCGACCTCGCTGTCAAAGATCTGAGCGCGTTTACGACCCCCGAGTGCGCGATGACTGCCCATGCGCCCCTCTGGGGTGTGAAGGAGGGAGCCGAGGAAGCGGTGCCGGTCGCGGAGGTTCGCCGGCGGCTCTCGCGAATGCTCAGGTTCGGACGGCCCGTTCGCCACGACATGCACCTTGCGACTCATCGTGACGGCAACGAGTTGGCGCTGTTCTTTCAACTGAAGCTGCGGGCTCGGTTCCTTCCCATCACCTTCCGCACGATTCCGCTCGTGTTGGTTTTTCGAGCCGTCGACGTCGGCGATGGACTCCGGATCGGCGAGGTGCACGAGTGGGCAGTGGCGGACCCTGCTGCCACGTGTCGGCTCCTCGTTGAGCGCCACGACTGGCCGACCGGCACGTCGATGCACCCGCATGTCGCGTTCGGAGCCATGTCCTGATGAAGCGGTTCAGCGTGGCATACGGGCGGTTCGTCGCGACCCGGCCGTGGGGCCGACCCACTGCGAACGCGGTGGCCACCCTCATCCCCGTGGCGCCTTCCTCCCCCGCTTGCAGAACCAGATTGGTCAGCTTCGCCTACCCGACGACGACCGGCCAATCGTTGACCGCACTGTTGAGCTGTGACCCGGCTTCGCCCACCACCTGCAGCGCATCTGGACTTTCGCGATCGACTTGCTCAGCACAGAACACGCGCGCTTTGCGCAGGTCAGAAGCAGCTCGCTCGATCGCGTCGAGTCGGCCGAGAACGCGTGGAGGGGAGCCGACGAGTTGGCGGACCCGATCCTCCGCCAGCGACTCATCAACATCGTTAGAGCGGATGCGGCAAGAGCGGACGATGGCTCAACGTAGAGCACCGGCTTCTGCGAGAGATCGAATCGAAGCGGCTCGATCTCAGAGCGCCGCGCCTGACGATGTGCGCACAACGCTCCGGAAGATGTGCCGATCGCGAGCGGACTGCAGCCCGTGAGGGCAGTGTTGATGTGCGTGGTGGTCCGGCTTCGCTCGCCATTGGTCGCCGTGTACTTGCCCAGGGCTGCGCACTTCCAAAAGGTCTCACCGTTACGTCAGCCGTGCGGTCGGGTGAATCGAGTCGCGTAGTTGGAACGTCATGTCGGTGGGGTCAACGAGCCCGACGTTGTGTTCGCTCGCGTAGAGCTGATGCGCGAACTCGGCGATCTCATCAGGTGTATGAAACGTGACTCCGTCCGTACCGCGAGCGGGGAACTTGGTCTCCGACAACGAGATCGCGGTGAATTCGGTATCGAAGGGGCCGGGCACGAGCAACTTCGCCCTCAGCCTTCCACCGGCCGCATCGATGTCGAGTTGGATGCCCTCGGTGAGCGCGGTCACGTAGAACTTTGTGGCGCTGTAGGGCACTGCTCCGGCGAACAGCGCGTATCCGGCGGCGGAGGCAACGTTGATGAGTTGCGCGTCGTTGTCCTTGTTGTCCTTGGTGAACAGGACCGACAGCACCGTCAGCGCACGGATGTTGAGATCAATCATTTCGTGCAGCCGATCGACGCTGAGGTCCCAGGCGAAATTCCAGTCTCCGAGGCCCGCATTGTTGATGAGTACGCGAATATCGAGTCCACGGACCTCCTCGTAGGCACGCTCGGCAGCTCCGGGCTCGGTGAGGTCGACGCACAACGGAACCACCCGCCGTCCGTGTTGGTCGAGAACCTCACTCGTGAGTTCTTCGAGGAGTTCGCTGCGGCGAGCCACAGCAACGATGTCGAAGCCATCGGATGCGAATCGATGAGCCAACGAGCGACCCACACCAGCGCTTGCCCCCGTCACCATCACGGTCTGCGTCACGTTTCCTCCTTAGGTTCGTAGCGCCATATGTTCCCACACGCTCCTCGAATCGCACCTCTGACGTCGACAACACAAGCATCAGTCCGAACAGAGAGATCCGGCACGATGAGCGCCTTCCACCGTGGCCTTCCGCCGGATGCCGACAACACGATCGTCGTGTTCGCAACCGACAACGGTGCCGAGAAGTTCACCTTCCCCGATGGCGGCTCGACGCCCTTTCGCGGCGAAAAGGGCCTCGGTTGGGAGGGCGGCTTCCGAGTCCCGTTCGGAATTCGGTGGCCCGGCACCATCCCGGCGGGTCAAGTGCTGAACGGCATCTTCTCGCTCGAAGACGTCGTCCCGAACATCGCGCCGTCCGATCATCGTTCGACATCGGACATGTAGGCCCACGAAACTCGATTTTGGACACGTAGTTATCGGCTCTGGGGCATGTAGGCCGTTTGGGACACTTTGTCAGCCGCTCATCACTACATCGAGCGGGCGGCGTTGTCGAAGCGGGTGTACTGACCGAGGAACACGAGGCGCTTGGTGCCGATCGGGCCGGCACGGTGCTTCGACACGATCACTTCGGCCGAACCCTTGTCGGGTGACTCGGGGTTGTACACCTCGTCGCGGTAGAGGAACATCACGACGTCGGCGTCCTGCTCCAGCGAACCCGATTCACGCAGGTCCGCGAGCATCGGCCGCTTGTCGGCACGAGCTTCAAGGTTTCGGCTGAGCTGGGAGAGCGCGACAATTGGGCACTCGAGCTCGCGAGCCAACACCTTCAGGTTTCGGCTGATCTCGCTCACTTCAAGCTGACGGTTCTCCGACGCACCGCTGCCGCTCATCAGCTGCAGGTAGTCGATGAGGATCACCGAGATGCCGCCGTACTGCGCCTTCAGGCGACGCGCCTTCGCACGGATCTCCATGACCGTGACCTGCGGGTTGTCGTCGAGGAACAACGGCACCTCGAGTCGACCGACGGCGAGCCCGATCTTCGACCAGTCCGCCTCGGTGAGTTTGCCGGTGCGCAACTTGCTGGAGTCGACCTTCGCCTCGCTCGACAAGATGCGCTGGGTCAGCTCGTTGTGTCCCATCTCGAGCGAGAACACCAGTGCCGGCTTCTCCTCGTGCTTCGCGATGTGGGTCGCGAGTCCCAGACCGAACGCAGTCTTTCCCATCGCGGGTCGTGCGCCCACGATGTTGAGGGTGCTCGGCTGCAGACCGCCGAGCAGGTCGTCGAGATCGTCGTAACCCGTGGCGGCCCCGGTGATCGTGTCGCCGCGCTCGAACGCCTTCTCGAGCTCGTCCATCGCCAGGTTCAGCAACTCACCGATCGGCTTGGTCGAGTCGACCACGCGGTCTTCGGCGACTTCGAACATCTTCGACTCGGCGGTGTCGACCGCCTTCGTCACGTCGTCGGGCTGGGAGAAGGCGAGGTCGGTGATCTCACCTGCGGTGTGGATCAGGCGGCGCAGCAGCGCCGTGTCCATGACGATCTTGGCGTAGTGGACCGCGCCCGACACCGACGGGGTGGCGTTCTGCAGCTCGTTGAGTCGAGCGACGCCGCCCACCTCGTCCAAGAGGCCGGCCTTGTTGAGCACGTCCGCCACGGTGACCACGTCGACCGGGCCCGACGTGGAGTACAGCGATCGCACCGCATCGAAGATGTGCTGGTGCGCCGGGTTGTAGAAGTCCCGCGGCTTGAGCCCTTCTTCGCCGACCACACCGATGGCGTCTCGCGACAACAACAGTGCGCCCAGCACCGACTCCTCCGCCTGAAGGTTGTGGGGCGGGACCCGGCCTCCCCCGCCGGGTCCCGGGGCACGACGCACGGGAAACCCTCCGCTCGGCGGGGCGCCCTCGTCGATCGGAAAGTTCTCGTCACCGGCCATGTCGTGTCGATCCTGCTCGCTCAAGGCTGTGGGAAGGAAGAGCCAAAGACTGGGGAAGAACCGCCCGCACCTGGGGAGGAAGCGTCCGTGGCTGTGGAAAAACCTGGGGGCAACGGGTGCCAAGTGGGGACAAACATGCGTTTTGTGTGAAAAACGTCACCGGGCGCGCACCGTCCGAAGACGGTGCGCGCCCGGTTGAACACGGAGCGGGCGATTACTGCCCGCTGATCACTCACTCGGCCGCAACGACCTCGAGCGTGATCGGGAACGACACCTCGGCGTGCAGCGACGCCGTAGCGGTGTGAGAGCCCGTGGTGCGAACGTGGTCGATCTCGATCTCCTTGCGATCGATCTCGATGCTCGTCTGCGCCTGAACGGCCTCGGCCACATCGGCTGCGGACACCGAACCGAAGAGCTTTCCTTCGGCCGATGCCTTCGCGGTGATGGTGATGGTCTGGGGCACCAGCTTGCTCGCGACCGCCGTGGCGGCTTCGCGGGCTTCGTGGTCCTTCGCGTCACGCGAGGCACGCATCTTCGCGGCCTGCTCGATCGCACCGGCGGAAGCCTTGATGGCCTTCCCCTTCGGGAACAAGAAGTTGCGGGCGTGGCCATCAGCGACATCGACGATGTCGCCGCGCAGGCCGAGACCCGACACGTCAGAGCGGAGGATCACCTGCATGTCAGGCCTCCACCGTCTCGTCGGTCGACACAACCTCGTCGGCTGCCTCGTTGTTCTCAGTGTTCTCGGCATCGCCCTCGGTGGACGTGTCGAGGGAATCCTCGCCGGACTCCTCGTCACGACGATCGTTGCGACGGTCATCACGATCGCCGCGACGGCCACCGGTCCGAGTCGACGCCACGCGCTTCGCGTACGGCAGGAGCGCCATCTCGCGAGCGATCTTCACCGCGTTCGCGACTTCACGCTGCTGCTGCAGATCGTTCCCCGCCACCCGGCGGTTCTTGATCTTTGCGCGGTCGCTCATGAAGCGGCTGAGCAGATCGACGTCTTTGTAGTCGACGTACTCGACCTTCTCGATGAGGAGGATGGAGGTCTTCTTCTTGAATTTGCGAGGGTTCGCTTCCCGGGCTGACCGGGCCTTGTTCTTCTTGGATGCCATGAGGCTGGAGTTCCTTACTTGGATTCGAGTCGAGTCGGAGGAATCAGAACGGCTCTTCGTCGCCGTACACGGGATCGGGTGGCGCAGCGGCTGCGCCGCCTCCACCACCGCCGCCCGAGCCGCCACCGGCGGCATCGCGGCTGATGCGCTCGACCTGTGCCTGAGCCCAGCGGAGGCTGGGACCGAGGTCGTCGGCGATCACTTCGGTGATGTTGCGCTTCTCACCCTCACGAGTCTCGTACGAGCGCTGCTCGAGACGTCCCGTGACCATGCAGCGGGTGCCCTTGGTGAGCGACGCCGCAGCGTTCTCACCCAGGTCAGCCCATGCGACGACATTGAAGAACGAGACGGCCTCTTGCCATTCGCCGTTCTGCTGCCAACGCCGGTTCACGGCGAGCCCGAAGCTCGCGACGCCACGGCCCCCCGTGGTGTAGCGCAGCTCAGGATCCTTGGTGAGGTTCCCGACCAGCGTGACGGTGTTGTCCATTGCCATGTTGATTCCCCTTGTGCTGAGTGCGTCCGGCTGCCGATCAGGCGGCCGTGACCGCCATCCCGCGGCGCTCGGCCTCGGTTTCGGGCAGGCGGATGAGCTTGTGGCGAACGATGTCGTCCGCGAGACGGAGCGAGCGCTCGAGTTCGTCGAGTGCGCCGGGCTCGGCCACGATCTCGGCCACCAGGTAGTACCCGGCCGGCTTCTTGTTGATCGGGTAGGCGAACTGGCGCTTGCCCCACCAGTCGATCTTTCCGTGCAGCTCACCCTTGGCGGCAGCGACGCCGTCGGTGACCGACTTCATCCAGGCCTGGGCTTTCGGGTCATCGACGTCGCCGTCGATGATCACCATGAGTTCGTATCCACGTGTCATACGTGTGTGTGCTCCCTTCGGATACCAGCGCACCGGGCGACCCCGGAACGCAGTAGCCCCTCACGGGGCAGGGCGGTTATGGACCAAGCCACGCTATCGGTCGCGATCGACACGCGCGCTCGGCGGGCGACCCCGTCTTCGCGAGTCGCCGCAGATCGATGTGTCGAATGCCCCCACGTCATGACATCAACGAAAGCGCGGGGGTACCTCAGAGTTGGCGGACTCCCGGGTCCAGCCGCTCCCGCGCACAAGGTCGATGACTCCGTGGAGGCCCGCCCGACAGAAGCGAACGCGTCCACGGCCGATCAGCGCGGCGTCAACGCGGCGGGACGAATCCGCCGGCACGTTCTCGGAGATGATCGATCACGGAGGCGTGATTCCGGTCGATCGAGGCCGCCGGCAGCGGTTCCGCGAGCTGAGACCACAGCACGTTGCCCCAGCCGTACAACTCGAGCTGGCGAGCAGGACGTCCCTGGAACCAGACATGAAAATGGCTCGAACCGTCACCCCACCGATGGACATGCACCCGACCGACCGACTCGACCGCACGCACCGCCGCCTCCAGACGCACGGTGAGCAGACCGAACTCCGCGGCCATCTCGTCATCGAAGTGTTCGAAATCGACGTGGTCGACCGTTTCGAGGAACAGCCCGACGGGGTTCGCCGTCGGCTGCAGCGGCGTCACCTTCCAGCGATCGTTCCGCCACAGAATCCGATCCTCGGAGTCACACGACGGGCACGGACGACCGCCTTCGCCCTCTCGCACGACCTCGGTCTCCATCAGGGGGCCGAGTGCCTTCAGCCGGAGATCACCATCGAGCGGGAACAGCGGCGACTGCATCATCCGCGCCACCGCCTGCTGCGTTCGTTCGTCCACCGCCGAAACCTAGCCAGCGTCGCGAACCCGACGTTTCGCTCAGGCGGCAGGGCAGGTCGGGGCTTCGGTGCCGGCGAGCAGCTCGATCGACGAACCGGGTTCGATTCCGACCGCGCCGAGCTGGCCGGCGAACATCTCGACCGCAACCCTGTACGGCTCGGCGGCGCCGTAGCGAAGACACAGATCCGAATCGTCGGTCAGGCACGGTTCCATCTCGCTCTGACCGACGTGATCGCCATCGGCGTCGAAGAACGCGATCCCGAGCGGCGTCGGTGTCTGGAACATCCAGAACCTCCCGTCGACCAGCTCGTCCCACAAGAAGGCCATGCCGACGGCATCGCCGAGGTCGGTCACGCCCATGAGCCCACGTGCTCGCTCGTCGCGGTCGTCGGCAAGCCAGAGGCACACGTCGCACACCGTCCCGTCAGTGGACGTGACCCTCGCGGTGATCGTGGAGAAGTCCTCGGGCAACACCGCCTCGCCGTCGGCCGTCGTGACGATCTCGCGCTTGTCGACCACGACATCATCGCTGGCAGGCGGCGCCTCGACCGCATCCTCGCTCCCGTCATCGGGGTCGGCCACCGCATCGATCACTTCGGTCTCGTCACCGATCACGCAGTCTTCGGGCCACACGTTTGCGGGAATCTGCGGGCAGATCGGGAGCTCTTCCTCATCGAGGTCGTCGACCACCGGCCCGCTCGCATCGTCGTCGACCGCACCCACCTCGGTACCCACGTCTTCGAGCAGCGGTTCCTCGGGCTCGAACTCGACCACCTCGTCGCTGGTGGGCACCGAGTCGTCGACGGCCGGGTCGGATGCGGCGGCACAGGCACCCAGCAACAACACCGAGGCAGCAGCCGTGGCGGCGAGACGACGGACGGTCATGGGTCAGCAGTGGATCAGAGAATCGGCGCGCTCGGCAGTCGGCCCGGCAGCGTTCACGGATTCGTTCGACGCCGGCCGCCGACCGGCAAGACACGCAGCAGGTGGTGCCACCGACACTCGGTGCACGCTTCGACCACGTACGCATTCAGATCCTCGGGCCGAGCGTTCAGCGACCGCATGTCCTTCGCCGTCGACACACAACGGCCCTGCGGGCCGATTCCGTGACCGAACACGTAGGTGACCAAGCGCAAGTTCGCCTGCTCACAGATCGGGCAGGTCGTCTGCGTCTCGGTGCCGACGTTGCGCGCCGCTCGGATCAGCTCGGGGTGCGCGTCACACACGGTGTCCATCGGGACGCGGCCGCGACGAACCTCGTTGATCAGCATTCGGCGCGCGAGCCGATGATCGACGATGCCGCGGGCACCATCGGTGCCTCTGATGGCGCCGGCCGTGAAAGCCATGGGAAGCGATGGTACCGGTCGCGATCCGGCTCACGAGATGCCATCGCGACCTCGATGCGCCGACCCGGCCGCGCGGTACGTGCCTCGCCGACCGTCGGAGAGCAGGCATGATGGGGGCGTGGCAGCCAACATCACCTTCGGAACCGGCATCCCGGGCGAGACCGAACTCCGCCTGTGTGGCGACGTCAGCGGCGCCAAGCGCGCCGTCGAACTCGGCGTCTCACCCTGGTTCAACTCGATCGAGTTCGCGAAAGCCGGTGGCAAGGCGATCGCCGTCGACGCCGACCCCGAACGCATCACCGAGATGCGCGCTCGCGCCGATGCCGCCAGAGTGACCGTGCAGTGCCTCGAAGCCGACACCGCCGACCTCGGCGACATCGCGTCGTCGAGCTGCGAGATCGTGGTGGCCGCGCAGACGCTCGGCACCGTCGACGACCTCGGGCGCCTCCTGCGCCAGGTCCACCGCGTCCTGGCGCCTTCGAAGTCGTTCGTGATCTCCACGCCGCACCCGTTCGACACGGTGACCGATGCGCAGCCCTACGGCACTTCCGGACGCACCATCAGCGATTGGTTCACCGCCCTCGAACGCGCCAACTTCCGAGTCGATCAGGTTCGCGAACTCGGTGTCGGACCCACCCCCACCATCCCCACCGTGCTCGTGATGCGGGCCCGCAAAGAAGGCAGCTGACCGGGGCCACCGCAGGCAGCTGACGATCGAGACCGCACGGACGGAGCGCGAATGTCACACGACCACGCCATCGAGATGGTGATCGAACCGCGTGAGCGGCCGGTCGGGAGCGGCACGGTGCGACGACTGTTGCCGTGGCGACGCAGGCGGATGGTCGGCCCGTTCGTGTTCGCCGACGTCATGGGCCCCGAGGTGCTCGCTTCCGGGAGCGGCATCGACGTCGACGCACACCCACACATCGGACTGTCCACGCTCACGTACCTCATCCGCGGGCATCTTCGTCATCGCGACTCGACCGGCGCCGAGCAGGTGATCGAGCCGGGCGCGACCAACTGGATGACGGCCGGTGCCGGCGTCAGCCACACCGAGCGCTCGACCGATCGCACGACGGCGCAGGACCTGTTCGGAATGCAGCTGTGGGTCGCACTCCCCGACGACGCAGAGGACGGCGCCGCCTCGTTCGAGCACGCTCCCGCCGATGCCGCCCCGATCGTCGAGTGCGGGCCCGGAAGCACCGCGAAGGTCGCCGCGGGCTCGGGGTTCGGGGTGGACGCACCCGTGCCCGGCTCGTCGCCGCTGATCCTGGCCGAACTCGACCTCGACGGATCACTCACGCTGCCGGACGACCACCCCGAACGTGCACTGGTCGCACTCGACGGCTCGCTCCACATCGACGGCGTCGAACTGCCCGACGGAAACCTCGCCGTGATCGAACCCGGGCGCACGCCGGTCGTCGAGGGATCCGGGACGGCGATCCTGCTCGGCGGCGAGCCGGTGGGGAGGCGCCACATCTGGTGGAACTTCGTGCACTCCGACCCCGACGTCATCGAAGACGCGAAGCGCCGGTGGGCGACGCAGGAGTTCCCGACCGTGCCGGGTGACCACGACCCGTTCGTTCCCCTCCCGGGGACCTGACGCCTCCCCCGTTCGCACAGCCGCTGCCCGCACAGCGGCTGACCGCCTAGTCGCGGGCGGCGTACCAATCGTCGAGGCGCCGACGGATCTCCTCGTCGCCGACCAGGCCGTGCTCGAGCCGGACCTCCATCAGGAACGACATGGCTTCACCCACGATCCGACCCGGATCGACGCCCAGCTGTTCGATCACCTGATTGCCATCGAGCTCTGGGCGCAACGCAGCGAGCTCCTCCGCGGCTTCGAGCTCACCGATACGCGCTTCGAGCTCGTCCATTCGCCTCGAGAGTCGCGCCGCCTTCTTCGCATTGCGCGTCGTACAGTCACAGCGCGTCAACACGTTCAGCTCCTGGAGCAGGTCGCCGGCGTCACGCACGTAGCGACGCACCGCAGAATCGGACCACCCCATGGAATAGGTGTGGAATCGCAGATGCAATGCGACCAACTCGGTGACGTCGCGCACGTCGTCGTTCGAGTAACGCAGCTTCGACATCCGCTTCTTCGTCATCCGGGCACCGACTGCATCGTGATGATGGAACGTGGTGCCCTTCCCCTTCTGGTAGCCGCGGGTCTTCGGCTTGCCGATGTCGTGGAACAGCGCCGCGAGGCGAGTGAGCCGGAAGTCGAACGGCGCGCGATCGCCCGCCACGATGTCGGGCCACTCGTGATGCGGGCGAACGTTCTCGACGACGGCGATCGAGTGCGTGAGCACGTCCTTGTGCCGATGGATCGGATCGTGCTCGAGGCGCATGTTGGGCAACTCGGGCATGAACTGGTCGGCCAGGCCGGTATCGACCAAGAACCAGAGCCCGGCGGCCGGGTGGTCGACCACGATCAACTTGTCGAGCTCGTCGCGCACACGTTCCGCCGACACGATGTCGAGGCGCGGCGCCATCTCACGGCAGGCCGCGACGAGCGCATCGGTCGGCTGCAGCTGGTAGCGGGCGATGAACCGCGCCGCACGCAGCATCCGCAACGGGTCGTCACTGAAGCTCACCTCCGGGCCCAACGGCGTGCGCAGGGTCCGCTGGACCAGGTCGACCGCACCGTCGAAGGGGTCGACCAGTTCAGGTGCGCCACCATCGCCGGTCAGTTCGAGCGCCATGGCATTGACCGTGAAGTCACGCCGTGACAGATCGGCCTCGATGTCGTCGGCGTACACCACGTGTGGTTTGCGCGACTCGTCGGTGTAGGCCTCAGCCCGGAACGTCGTGATCTCGTAGGTGCGTTCCAGCGACTCGGCCTCGACGCCGCCGTCACGCTTTAGGGCGCCGATCGTGCCGAAGCGTTCGCCCTGGGTCCAGATCGCGTCGGCCCACCCCTCGGGGCACGCCTTGATCTCGGGCGGCCGAGCATCGGTGGTCAGGTCCAGGTCGAAATCGGAACGACCGGAGTCGACGAGCAGGTCGCGCACGGTCCCGCCGACCAGGTACAACCGATGTCCGGCGGCGCCGAACCGTTCCGCGAGCGGTGCCAGCTCACGCAGAACCGGGGTGAAGCGCTCGGGGACCACGGGCGAGCAGCGTATTGGCTCCGCCCCGCCAGCCGCGGCCCAGTTGACGACGCGGCCGAAATCGACAGTGGTCCGGGGAGTAGCGTCGCGTCGGTGCGTCCGGCCTCACTGCGACCTGCGGCTCAGGTGTCGCTGCGGCCCTGGCCCCTCGGTGACGGGATCGTCCACCTGGTACTGCTCGACGTCGACATGGTCCCGGAGACCTCCGACGTCGAACGCTGGACCCGTGACGCCTTCGCCGACGACATACAGCTGGTCCGCACCGGGGCCATGTTCCCCCTCGCCGCCCAGGCGTTCCTCGATGCGGGATACACCGTCGCCGACCGACTCGCCCTGCTCGAGCGACCGCTGATCGGGCGCTCCGATGTGTCGCACCATCTCGTGCGCGGAGACTGGACACTCAGCCGGCTCCGCCCACGCGATCGGGTCGCTGCTGCCGACGTCGACCAGTCGGCGTTCCCGACGGGGTGGCGTCACGATGCCGACTCACTGCTGGACATCGCTGCAGCGACACCGCAGTCGCACCAGCGCATCGCGCACTCGTCGCGCCGCTCGGGACGACGTTGTCTCGGGTTCTCGATCACCGGCAAGGCCGGCACCACCGGATATCTGCAGCGCATCGCGGTGCACCCGAGCGCACGTCGCCACGGTGTCGCGACCGCCCTGGTCGTCGACTCATTGCAGTGGCTCATGCGGCGCGGCGCGGCCCGGGCAATGGTGAACACCGGCATCGACAACACCGCTGCACTGGCCCTCTACGAAGGACTGGGCTTCCGGCGCCGCGACGAAGAACTGGTGGTGCTGGAACGCACCCGAGCGACATGAACCGCCTGGTCGCGCTCGCGGTGTCGTCACTGGTGATGCTGACGGTGGCATCGCCCGTCGTCGCGCAGAACGACGACGATTCACCCCTGGACGACGGCGTCGTGGTCGCCACGGAACTCGGCACGGTGGAGCTGGAGTTGATCGACCAGACCTTCGATCTGTTCGCGAACGACGACATCGACATGGAGTACCGGATCACCGGCGATCTCGACCTCGTCGCTGAGCTCGCACCTCCCACCACGACGACGCCCCCCACCACGACCAGTACGACGACGACCAGCACCACCACCACGCCCGTTGTCGACTCGAACGACGGCGACGCGTCAACCGGAGCGCCGGCGCCGGCCACGACCTCCGCGACGACCACGACGACGACGACGGTGGCGCCCGATGAGGAGGAGCCGCCGCTCCCGACGATCGACATCAGAGTGCTGAACTATCCCGCGATCGACGCCGACGACGACCTCGACGGCATCATCGGCTCCGACCCACGACTGTCGAGGCTGCCCGCCGCGATCGACGGCATCGTTCTGCTCGACGTCCGCAGCTCGATACGCGTCGAGTCACCGGACTCGGCGACGATCCGATTCTCGGCCGAGACCGACACCTCGCCGAGCGTGTTCGACCGCCTCGAGTTCGACGATGACGGCATCCACCCGATCGTGGTCGAGTTGAGCGTCGACGGCGACGTGGTCGCGCGCCACGGCACCGTCGTGGAACGGCGAGCGTCTGGCCGGTTGGCTCCGCCGCCCATCGACCTGGCAATCCTCGTCCGCTCTCCGGATCCGGGTCCGTCCGCTCCGGCCTCCGAACGGCGCGCGGCGGTGGAGGCCTTCGCCGACCTCGTCGACCTCGCGATCGACACCGAGCCGGGCATCACCTTCGACGTGCCGCCTTCGTCGATCACGGCACTCTCCGAAGCCGGGCGCCTCCCAGAGGATGTGACCGCCGAGCTCGGTGACGACGAGTTCCTCACCGCGCCCGCCACACCGTTCGACATCTCCTCGGCCGCGGCCGTCGACCGCGTCGACGCGTTCCGCCGACAGCTGATCGCCGGCGAGAACGACGTACTCCAAGCCCTCGGCCAGCTCCCCGTCCGCAACCTCTGGCATACGACCACGCCGCTGAGCGGTGAAGGCGCCCAGGTCCTCCGCGATCTGGGCGTGAGGTACATCGCGATGACCGACGACGTGTACCGCCAAACGGTCGACGACACCGACGACCTTCCCCACAACGATCGCTTCGTGCCCGTCGACCTTCCCGACGGCACCACGATGCCGATCCTGATCGTCGACACCGAGCTCGGTGCACTGTTCACCGAGGAAGCAACCGACGCGGCACTGCGGTCGAAGAACGAAATCGAGTGGAGCGTGCTCACCGTGTCGCGTCTGCGACTCGAGCAGGCCGACGCACCCGTGCGCGAACGCAACGACGCCCGCAGTCACCTACTCGCCGTGCCCGGACTCGGTGCGTTCGACCCGCGTCTCATCGACGAGCTCGCACGATTCGCGGCGACGACCGAGTCCATCCGGTTCACCGATGCGGCCAGCCTCGCCTCGACGACGGACCTCCAACAGATCGATGAGCCGGTCTCGTTGCCCGACGACGCCGGCCCGTCCTTGGAGGCCCGACTCGACCGGATCGCCGAGGTCCAGGTCGCTTTGGCGAGCGTTGCGTCGATGCTGCCCGACGACGACGACCGGCCGGCGGCTTGGGAGCGTCGCCTCGACAGTTTCGTCTCGACGTCGTTCGACGACGAGGTGGTGGACGGCCAGCTCGACGAACTCCTCGACGAGGCAGCGGAGCTTCGTTCCGGCGTGATCCCACCGGAGCCGCGCACCTTCACGCTGACGGGCGACGCCTCGATCGTCATTCCGATCGGCAACTCACTCGACGAACCGATCGACGTCGTGCTGCGGCTTCAGTCGACCCGCCTGTCGTTTCCCGACGGTGACGTGGCGTTGACGTTGCCGGCCAACGAGACGGTCGAGGTGGAGATCCCGATCGAAGTGCGTTCGAACGGGACCAGCCCGCTGCTCGTCGACGTCACCACCCCACTCGGGGACCCGCTGATCGAACCGGTCCGATTCACATCACGGGTCAACGCGCTCACCGGGCTCGCGCAAGTGCTCACCGGTGCGCTCGTCCTCATCTTGTTGGCCTGGTGGTTCTCGAACTGGCGAGGGCGCCGACGCGAGGCGGCGGAGCAGGCGCACCCCGCGGCCGGATAGCCTCGATCCACCGTGAGCACCGTACGAATCGTCACCGACAGCGCATGCGACCTTCCCGCCGAGGTTGCCGACGAACTGGGCATCCGCATCGTGCCGCTCAGCATCCGATTCGGTGACGACGAGTTCATCGATCGCGAGCAGCTCAGCGTGGCGGACTTCTGGGAGAAGTGCGTGAACATGGACACGCTGCCCGAGACCGCCGCACCGGCGCCGGGTCAGTTCGAGACCGTCTACCGAGAGTTGGTCGCCGAGGGCGCAACCGGCATCGTCGTCGTCTCGCTGTCGGGGGCACTGTCCGCCACCATCCAGAGCGCCGAGCTTGCGGCACGATCCGTCGCCGAAGACGATGCGGTCGAGGTCGACATCCGCATCGTCGACTCGCGAACCGTCACGATGGGGATCGGCACGATCGCGATCGCATGCGCCAAGGCCGCGGCCGAAGGTGCCGATGTCGAAGCCGTCGAAGCGCTCGCTACCGATCTGGCCGACCGCACCCGAGTCTTCGCCGCGCTCGACACCCTCGACAACCTGAAGAAGGGTGGTCGCATCGGCGGTGCGAAGGCGTTCCTCGCCACGGCGCTGTCGATCAAGCCGATCATCGACGTGAGCGACGGTGTCGTCGCCGAGGCCGGCAAGCAGCGCACTCGCTCGAAGGCTCTTGCTCACCTCGTCGAACGGTTCAAGGGCTACGAGGGTCCAATCGACAACCTGGCGGTGCTTCACGCCGACTGCTCCGATGTCGACGTGTTCGTCGACATGCTCCGTCCTCACTACGACGGTGAGATCCTCGTGGGCGACATCGGGCCGGTCATCGGCACCCACGGCGGGCGCGGCACCATCGGCGTCGCCTTCCACCAGGGCTGACCCCGGCGAGACCTCGGTGCCGCACCGGCGCCGAATCTGACCGCCGACTCGCCAGCCGCGTATCACCGCACGTCTTCCGGACGTCTCCTGCATCCATCAGCGATGAACAAGGAGACGTCATGTACTTCACACACACCACCCGGCGAGCACTTCGGTCGCTCGCCATCGCCACGGCATTCGTGACGATCGCTGCCGCGTGCGGCACCGAGACCGAATCGGGCGTGACAACCGACGGCAGCGCAGGGTCGTCGGAGCAGTTCCCGTCGACCACCGAGAGTCCGCCGAGTCCTGAACCGGACCGATCCGATGCCGAACCCGCGGTCGACGAAGCAGACGCGACCTCGAGCGCC
>JBGCFW010000077.1:0-3566 GCA_045107155.1 Ilumatobacter sp.
GGCCCCGAAGGTCAGAACACTCACGGTGAAGATCAGGAGGAAGGCGCCGCCGAGGCGACGCAGCCAGAATCCCATGATGACTCAGATGTCCGCGTGACCGGTCAGGTCACTCGACGATGTACACGGTGTCGAACCAGGTCCGGCCGTTGGTGGAGCAGATGAGCTCCTCGCCGCCCGGTGCGGTCCGATCACACACCCCTCGCACATCAGGGCCGAACGCGTTGTCCCAGATCGTGTGCAGGAAGTAGATGTACAGGTACTCGTCGTTGGTGATCTGCTCGAGCTGTTGGTACAGCGCATCACGCTCGGGGCCGTTCTCTATGAGCTGGCCTTCGAGCATGAGGGCGTCTTTGGCCTCGTTGCAGTTCTTCGGCCAGTTGAGCGAGATGAACCCGATCGACCGGCAGAGCAGCCACACGTTGTCCGACGACGGATCGGTCGCACCGAACTGACGCCACGTGTTGACGTTGTACTGCCCGAGCGCGGTCTCCTGGATGTGCGCATCCTGGGGGAGCTCGTTGAACGTGACGTTGAAGCCACCGGCGGACCATCCCTCGTCGAGGATCTCCGCGATACGGGTCTGCACGACGGCAGGACCGGACCACTGGAGCTCGATGTTGATGCGGCCGTCGGTGCACGCCGCGCCCCCGAGGATCGGGTTCTCGTCGGCACCGTTGCTTGCGCAGTAGTCGGCAACGAGTGCAAGCGCACCATCGGGGTCGTCGCCGACCTGGACCACGTCCGGGTTGTAGAAACGGCTGCCCGGGGTGTAGCGCTGGTTGGCCGCTGTCGAGACGCCCACGCCGATCAGCGTTCGGTAGTTCTCGAGTGGTGTGGCTCGAGCCAACGCCTCACGGGCCCGGATGTCGTTGAACGGCGGGACACCCGTGTTGATCATCGCGAAGCTCTCTTCGCCGGACTCGTCGACGACGTTCTGGATGCCCTCCTCGTCGCGCATGATCTGCACCGACGGCGGGTTGGTGGTATGCAGCGCGTTGAGGTCACCCTCGAGCAGCAGATCGGTCCGGTTGTCGGGATCGGTCACTGGGGCGAACTCGACCGAGTCGAGGTACACCTCGCCGTTCCACCACGCGTCGTTGCGCACGAACGTGGTGACCGAGTCTTCCGAGCGCTGCTCGAACACGAACGGACCGGTGCCGACCGGCTGCTGGTTCAGCGTCGGATCCTCGAGCGCCGCAGCGAGCCACGTCGGCGACGCGACGTAGCCGAGCTGCGTCGAGAGGTTGCCGGCAAAGTAGCGGTTGCCTTCCAGCAGGTTGTACTGGATCGTGAGATCGTCGATGATCTCCGACGCTCCCTCGGCGGGGAAGAACGGAGCGACGGCCAGCCCGACGAGCGGATCGGCGCGCTGGGTCTCGAAGTTGATCTGCACGGCCTCGGCGTTGAGCGGGGTGCCGTCGTGGAACGTGATGCCTTCACGCAGCGTGACCTGCCAGGTGGCGAAGGTGTCGTCGACCGGCTCGACCGATTCGGCGAGGTACGGAACGAATTCTCCGTCCGTCGTGGCGGCGGTGAGCGTGTCGAACACGGCGTTCGCCATCGTCAGTCCCGGCGCGGAAAGCGACGACGATGCCGGGTTGATGCCGTCCACATCCGCTTCGAGGCCGTAACGAAGCGTGCCGCCCTGCGTGGGCCCGGCCTCTTCCTCATCGGCCTCGACGACCTCTTCTTGGACGCCTGCGTCGACGTCGGCAACCTCTTCTTCGGCCTCACCCTGGTCATCAGCGCCATCGTCGGCGTCGCCACCGTCATCGGCGTCGTCACCGCCGTCGGCATCGTCACCGCTGGGCGCCTCGGCCTCGGTGTCGTCGTCCGACGATGTGGTTCCGTCGTCGTTGCCACCACACGCAGCTGCGATGAGCGAGAAGCTCACCACTGCAGCCGCGGCCGCGGTTCCCCGTCGAGAAGATCGCATTCGCATTCCCCCTAGAAATGATTCGAAGTCTGCGTGACTGGCGTCACGCAGGCCGAACACTAGTCGTGACTCGTGCCACGTTCGAATTCAGGAGGGGTCCACCGCGGAACACGATCGCACGAGCGCGGCCGAGGCCGCGCCCCTGCTCAGAGGCTGGTTCGTTCGACGGCGACGTCTTCGTAGGTCTCGATGATGTCGCCCGGCTTGAGGTCCTGGAAGTCGTCGAGTCCGATTCCGCACTCGAAGCCCTCACGGACCTCGCGAGCGTCGTCCTTGAAGCGTCGGAGCGATTCGATCGCGCCCTTCCAGATGATCGTTCCCTGGCGGATGAAGCGCACCTTGGAGCCACGGGTGATGACGCCCGAGGTGACCATGCAACCGGCGATCGCACCCTGCTTCGGGACCCGGAAGATCTCGCGGACCTCGGCCTCGCCGGTGACGCGCTCTTCGAACTCGGGATCGAGCATGCCGACCATCGACAGCTCGATGTCCTCGAGCAGTTTGTAGATGATCTCGTAGGTGCGGATCTCGACCTCGGCCTGTTCGGCGGCCTTTCGAGCCTTGCCGTCCGGGCGGACGTTGAAGCCGATGATCGTCGCGTTGGTGGCCTCGGCGAGGGTGATGTCGTTCTCGGTGATCCCGCCGACGGCGCGATGCACGAACGACAACTCGACCTCGTCGGAGTCGAGCTGACGCAACGAGCTGGTGACCGCTTCGAGCGAACCCTGGACATCGGTTTTGAGCAGCAGGTTCAGTTCGGCCTTCTCGCCGGCCTGGATCTGAGCGAAGATGTCTTCGAGCTTCGTCCCGGTCTTGACCCGGCTGTCCTCGCGGAGATGCTTGGCCTTGAGGCGAATTGCTCGGGCCTCGCCGACCGTCTGGGCGGTCTTGTTGTCCGGCGCTGCACGGAATTCGTCGCCGGCTTCGGGGACATCGGACAAACCGAGGACCTGGACCGGCGTCGACGGACCAGCAGACTTGATCTGCTCGCCCTTGTCGTTGATCATCGCTCGGACCTTGCCCCACGTGCCGCCGGCGACGATCGGGTCGCCGACGTTGAGGGTGCCCTTGTCGACGAGGATCGTGGCAACGGGGCCACGGCCCTTGTCGAGTTGCGCCTCGATGACGAGGCCCTTGGCGCGCCCCTCCGGGTTCGCTTCGAGTTCTTCGAGCTCGGCGACGACCTGGAGTTGTTCGATCATTTCGTCGACGCCGTCGCCCTTGAGGGCGGACATCTCGACGACGATCGTGTCGCCACCCCACGACTCGGGAACGAGTTCGTACTCGGCGAGCTGTGTGAGCACGCGCTGCGGATCTGCGTTCTCCTTGTCGATCTTGTTGACAGCGACCACGATCGGCACCTCGGCGGCGCGAGCGTGGTTGATCGCCTCGATCGTCTGGGGCATCAGTCCGTCGTCAGCGGCGACCATCAACACGACATTTTTTTTTTTTTAATGATCCGGCGCCCACAGAGGTCTACACGCTTTGTCTCCACGGCGCTCTTGCGATCTACCTGGACCGGCGTCGACGGACCAGCAGACTTGATCTGCTCGCCCTTGTCGTTGATCATCGCTCGGACCTTGCCCCACGTGCCGCCGGCGACGATCGGGTCGCCGACGTTGAGGGTGCC
>JBGCFW010000078.1:0-4955 GCA_045107155.1 Ilumatobacter sp.
CCGGACTTCTCGATGGTCGAGCCCGGCGAAGGCGTGGGATGGGTGAATGGCTCCCATGAGGTCGCAGCCAACTACATGCTGGTGGTCGACAACCTCCTCGATCGCAGTCACGTGCAGTTCATGCACCCGCTCTTGATCCACGGAGGCGCCGCCGTCGAGGGATACGAAGACGTGCAATCGTGCGAGCAGACCGGCGACGTCATCTGGGACTATCACTACGAGCTGAACTGCCCGAAGTACACACTCTTGAGTGCGCTGTGGCCAGAAGCGCCCGAGCTCACCGAGAACTACTTCGACGTTCGATGGGAAGCGCCGGGCAACATGTTGCTCGATTCGGGAACGGTCGAGATGGGCACGGATCGTCAGGTCGGCGCGAAGACGCCGATGGCCAACCTGGTCACGCCTGCCGACGAGCATAACTCGCACTACTTCTGGAGCCAGCAACGCAACATGCAGGTCGACACGCCCGGGATCGACGAAAAGATCAAGGGCGGCGTGAGCCATACCTTCAAAAACGAAGACGGCGCGATCGTTGCAGCGTGCGAGGAGCTGATGGGTGGTGCAGAGCTGATGGATCTCAATCCGGTGTTCTTGCCGGGCGACGCGGCTTCTGTCCGAGCTCGTCGGATCATGGCCGAGAAGATCGCCGCGGAACAGGCCGAAACCGCCGTCGAGGTCTCAGTGAGCTGATTCGACCTGGGTGTATGGCGTCACTGCGGCGTTCTGCACCCAGGTTGTCGTTCGGGGCGACCATGATTTCAGAACTCACCGTGCGGGTGGCCAGGCGCGCAAACGTCGCTCGCGACATCGACGCGTTCGAATTGGTCGCGCTCGACGGCGCAGCGCTTCCCCCGACGACGGCGGGGGCCCACATCGACGTGCAGATCCCGGGCGGCCTGACCCGGCAGTACTCGTTGGCCAACGATCCTGCCGACACCGATCGCTACGTGATCGGCGTCCTCAATGATCCGGCATCGCGCGGGGGGTCGGCCGCGATGCACGCGCTGGTGAAGGAGGGCGACACGCTGACGATCAGCCCACCGAAGAACCACTTTCCGCTCGCCGAGAATGCCGCGCACAGCGTGTTGCTCGCCGGTGGTATCGGTGTCACGCCGTTGCTCGCGATGGCGGAGCGGTTGGCGTCGTGTGGGGCATCATTCGAACTGCACTACAGCACCCGTTCGCGGGAACGCACTGCCTTCTGCGACCGCCTCGCCGCCGAGCGGTTTGCCGGCCGAGTGCATCACCACTTCGACGACGGCGGTGCCGACCAACAGCTTGACCTCGGTGCGTTGCTGGCCCGCGAGGAGCCCGGCACTCATCTGTACGTGTGCGGGCCCAACGGATTCATGGAGTGGGTCCTGTCATCGGCGCGCAGCGCGGGCTGGCCCGATGAGCGGCTGCACTTCGAGTTCTTCTCAGCGGCACCGATCGACACGACCGATGACGGTTCGTTCGAGGTGCAGCTCTCCAGTTCTGACGCCGTGATTCGCGTGGGAGCGGAGCACACGGTGATCGCGGCCCTCGCAGCGCACGGCGTCAGCATTCCGATGTCATGCGAGCAAGGCGTCTGCGGCACCTGTCTCGTCGGGGTCCTGGAGGGCGAACCCGACCACAAGGATCTGTACCTGATGCCGAAAGAACAGGCGGCGAACGACCGATTCTTGCCGTGCGTCTCTCGCGCTCGGAGCGAGCGATTGATCCTCGATCTGTGAACACGCCCGGCTCCAACTCGAAGAGAACCCATCACACTGTCCACCATTTCGTCCGCCGGAGACCTCACACCGGAGTGGTTCACGGAGTTGCTCCACCGGTGCGGCGACCTCACCGCTGACGCTGCCGTGGCAACGGTCTCAGCTAGCTCTTCGGCACGAGGCGTAGGGGGAGCTGTTTGAAGCCCTGCACCTGGTTGTTGGTCAGCGCTACCGGCTCCTCGACCTCGATGCGGTCGACGCGGCGGAGGAGTGCGGCAAGGATCGACTCCATCTCGAGTTGAGCGAGGTGTTTCCCGACGCACAGGTGTGCACCGTGCCCCCAGCCGACCTGGTCGCGAGCGCTGCGGTCGAGGTCGAACCGGTCTGGGTCGTCGTAGTGGCGCTCGTCCCGATTCGCTGCAGCGAAGACCAGCCAGGCGCGACTGCCGGCAGGAAGGGTTGATTCCGACAGAGCGAAGTCGGCGCTGACGTAGCGCGAGAAGCCGCGCAGCGGTGTGGCGAGCCGCACCGCTTCGTACACGGCGTTGGTCGAGAGATCGGGCTCTTCGCGAAGCCGATCGAACGCTCCGAGCGTCGAGCCGAGTTGGAAGAGCAACTGGGACGTCGCCTGGATCGTCGTGTCGAGCGACGGGATGACGAAGTCGCCGATCAGGCCGCCGGCCTCTTCCGGAGTGATTTCGCCATTGTTGGCTGCTTCGAAGAGTTGGGCGGCCCAGCTGTCGGGAAGCACCGAATCGCTCGTGACCTGCGTCATGAACTCGAAGAATCCCAACGTCTCCATCATGGACGCCTGCACGCTGTCGAGGTGCGGGGGGCCGAAGGTGTCGAAGAGGACGGTCGCCCACTGCAGCATGCGTTGGGAATCGACGCCCTTGAGTCCGACCAGACCGCCGACGATGTCGATCGGCAGGAACGACGTGAACTCCTCCATTGCGTCGAAGGTCTCGCCGGTCGCGAATCGGGCGACGAGATCGTCGGCGAGCGTTTCGACCTGGTCGCGCAACTGCTTCATCGCCGATGGACCCAGTGCCTTGAGCTCGAGGCGTCGATAGCGGCGGTGGTCGTCTGCGTCGGAGAGGATGGTCGAGATCTGCCGAGGCGCGTTGGGGTCGTCCACCATGCCATTCAGGACAGCGTTGAGCGACACGCCCTTCGAGCTGATCAGCGTGTCGTTGGCGCGGGCAGCGCTGACCACATCATCGAACCGGGCAACCGCGAGCTGCTCGATTTCGGGGACCCACACAGCGTCTCCGAGATCGCGCAACTTGGCGTAGATCCGGCGCGAGTCGTTCAGGTTCTCGTCGGTGAAGAACGGCTCGTCGAGTACCGCGAACCCCTCCGGTGCAGGTGCAGGTTGCATGTGATCCCCCCAGATCTCAGCTTTGTCGGCGACAACTCTAGCAAGCGAGCGCTTGATTGTGCGACGCCGAGTGTTCTCTGGGTCCGGATTCGGCATGCGTCGACGGCTGCGCGGTGGAGTCCGTCGAGCCCGCGGGCCGGGATCTTCGCTGAGCGGATCAGACGTTCTTGGTCACGCTCGCGGCGACGGCGAGTTGCAGGTTGGTGCCGATGATGAAGCCAGGCATCTTGTCGATTCCGAGTGCCTTGCGGTCGACGGTCGCGGTTGCCGAGAACGAGCCACTCGTGTCGTTGGCGACGACGTCGGAAATGGTGACGTCGATCGGCGAGGACTTCCCCTTGATGGTCACGGTCCCCTTCGACGCGTAGCCGGCACTGGTCGCAGTGACCGCTCCGGCTTGGAACGTGATCGTGGGATGCTCTGAGGCGTCGAGAAAGTCGGAGCCAACGACGTGTTCGTTGCGCTTGTCGTTCGTGCTCGCATACGACGCAGCGTCGACGGCGATCTCAACGGCAGACACCTCGTGGTCGTCACCGATCTCGATGGACCCCGACACGACGTCGAGAGTTGCCGGGACGGTCAAGAACCCGAGCTTCTTGACCGTGATGGTCACCGTGGTTGCTGCAGCGTCGATCTGCCAGGTGCCGGCGGGGAGTTGTTGGAGGGAGTTCATGGTGTTGTGTCTCTTTCTTGGTGGTGTGGATTTGTGTGTCGTGGGGTCTGATCGGTGTTGGCTGAAGGCGCCGCTACGAGAACTGTGAGCGGTCGATGCTTGGGAAGTCGCCGCTGGAATAGTCGGCCATCCACTGGTGGATCTTGTCGGCGGAGGAGGCGACGAAGCTGCCGGCGATGTGACGTTCCGACGGGAACCGTTCGCCGCCGAACAACAGCAGGCGTGCGCCGGTCGACGACGAGATCCTCACGGTGGAAGACGGCTCCAAGACCGGGAGGTCGAGCGACTTCATCGGTCGGTCGTTGAGGGTCGCTGTCCCCTCCAGCAGGATGAGTGCACGCTCCTCCCACGTCGGCTCGACGGCGATCGTCCCGCCAGGGGCGACATTCAATTCGGCGAACACGGTGTCGGTGAAGATGTCGGTGGGTGCGGTGACTCCCCAGCCGGTGCCCATGGTGATGCGGGCCGAGCCGCCTGCGAGATCGACGGTGGGGAGGTCGTCGGCCCTGACGAGCTGAAAAGTCGGGTCTGACTCTTCGACTTCGTCGGGCAAGGCGAGCCACATCTGAGCGAACTCGACGATGCGCGGCTGGGTCGGGTCGATGTTGCCGGGAGGCAGCTCTTCGTGGGTGATTCCGGATCCGGAGGTCATCAACGCGACGTCGCCTGGTTCGACGATGGCCCGGTTGCCTGCGCTATCGGTGTGTTGGATCGATCCGTTCATGAGATAGGTGAACGTCGAGAGCCCGGCGTGAGGATGCTCTGGTGCGCCACCTTCCGTGACGCCGGCGGGCACCTCGATCGGTCCGCCGAGATCCATGAAGATGAAGGGGCCGACCATCTTCCGTGACCGGCTGGGAAGGTACCGGCCGATTGGGAACGCCCCGACGCTTCCGGCCATCGGTTCGATCGTGTGTTCTACAGCTACTGACATGTGGGCTTCGACCTTTCTGATCGTTGTTGTCCGAGAGGCGGGACTCAGCCGCATCGAATGTATCTCGAATTCGAGTAATCAACCCGGTACGCTGTGACGCATGGCCGAGGTGCGTTGGTTGGATGATGAAGAACAGTTCGCATGGCGGGCGGTCGTCGATGGCTACTGGCACTTGATGAGGTCGGTCGACCGGCCCGTGCTCGAAGCGACTGGGCTCAGCGCCGACGACTACGCGATGCTCGTCTACCTGTCGGAATCCCCGGGACGAAGCGC
>JBGCFW010000079.1:0-2704 GCA_045107155.1 Ilumatobacter sp.
CGATCTGTGGGAGGCACTGCGCGCCGCCGACACGAAGCCGTTCGGGTTCACGGCGTGCTATCCCGGGCCCGGCGTGGGCGGCCAGTGCATCGCGATCGAGCCCAACTACCGGTCGCACAGCGTGCGATCGCTCGGGTATCAGTTCCGTTTCGTCGAGCTCGCCCAGGAGGTGAGCAACCGGATGCCCGCCTACGTGGTGTCTCGCGTGCAGGGACTGCTCAACGATCATGAGAAGCCGGTCAAGAACTCGAAGGTCCTGCTGCTCGGACTGACCTACAAGCCGAACATCGCCGACGACCGCGAAACCCCGGCCCGGCCGGTCGTGCGGGGATTTCGCTCGCGCGGGGCCCGCGTCATCGGTCACGACCCGTACCTCGACCGGTTCGAGGTCGACGGCGAAGAGATCGAGTTGGCGACGGATCTCGCCGCGGCATGCGCCGATGCCGACGTGGTCGTGCTGTTGCAGACCCACCGTGAGTACGACCTCGCAGAGATCGCCGCCTGTGGGGTTCCGGTGTTCGACACCCGCGGGTCGATGACCGGTGATCTCGTCGAACGGCTCTGAGCTCGACGTCGGCGTCGAGACGCGCTAAACGCCTCGGCTCGCTCGCTCGTCGCTCCACTCCTCGTAGGCCGAGAGGACGTCCTCCACCGGGCCGTCCTGCACCAACCGGCCCTGATCGAGCCACACAGCGCGATCGCAGGTCTGGCGGATCTCGCCCAAGTTGTGGGTGACGAGGAGCACCGATTTGGCATCGGCGCGCATCGCGTTGATCCGATCGACGCTGCGATCGCGGAACGAACGGTCTCCCACGGCGAGGGCCTCGTCGAGGAGGAGGATCTCGGGTGTGGTGAGCGTGGCGATCGAGAATGCCAGCCGCGAGCGCATCCCGGATGAGTAGCCGATCATCGGTCGGTCGATCGCGTTGCCGAGCCCGGAGAACTTCAACACCCGATCGAACCGCTCGTCGATCTGCTCGACCGTGAGACCCAGCGCCAACCCACCGAGGTACACGTTCCGACGGCCCGAAGCCTTGAGCTTCAGCGCCGCGCCAACACCGAGAAACTGCGGCTGCGACGACACGAGCACGCTGCCCGCCACCTTCGGCTGCAACCCCGCAATCGTGCGCAGCAGGGTCGACTTGCCGGAGCCATTCGATCCGACCAAGCCGACTGCCTCGCCCTTGTGGATGGTGAGGTCCAAGCACTCGATGGCGACGACGGTCTCGGAGCCGCGGCTGCGGAACACGCGCTTGAACACTTGGCGTGCAGGCACCGCCAGGTCGGTGCGGACGTCGTACTGGACGCGCAGGTCCCGGATGACGACGGTGGGGGAGTGCGCTTGATCACTCACGACCGTACGACTCCTCGCCGCGTCGGAACCACCAGATCCCGAATGTCAACATCACGATCGCCCAGCCGATCGCGATCAGGATCAGATGAGCACGGAGGTCGTCGCCGAAGATGCACCACCTGGCCAGCGACACGAAGCAGTAGAGCGGGTTGAAGTCGAACAGGAACTGGATGTCTTGAGCCTGCTCGATCTTCGTCGGATCGAAGATCAGTCCGGAGCTGTAGAACAGGAGCCGGAAGAAGAGCGGAAGCACCTGGGTGGTGTCTCTGATGATGCTCGTGAGGCGTGCCGCCACGAACGCCGCGCCGAGGTTGAACGTGGCCTGCACCAACATGACCACGGGGAGCAGCAGCCAGCGCGGCGACGGCGTCTCGCCCGTCAGCAACGCCGACAGATAGATCACCGTGACCGGTCCGATGGTGGCGAACGCTTCGGTCAGGGTCGAGGTGACGGGAAGCATCGCTCGGGGGAACGGCAGCGCCATCAACAACCCGCGATTGTTCACGATCGAACTCGCGCCCGACGTCGTCGCCCGCTGCGTGAAGCCGAACACGAAGATCCCCACCGCCAGGTAGGCGATGAAGTTGTCGATCCCGCGGTCGACCCGGAGCAGCTGGCCGAACACGAGCCAGTAGATGCCGATCTGGAGCGCCGGGTTGAGAATGTGCCAGATGTTGCCGAGGACCGAGTTGACCTGGCGCGTCCTCAGCTCGTTGGATGCGACGTTGCGGACGTAGTGCCGACGCTTCCAGATCTCGGCGATGTAGCCCTTGAGCGGCTGAGTTTGATGGACGTCCCACAGCGCTTCTCTGACCTGTTGGTCCGACACGTCGACCGAGGCTACAGATCGGTGTCGCGACCTCATCGGATGGCTGTCGGTACGGTGTCGGCATGTCGGAGGCGAGTGGTGACGTGGGCGGTGCCGCGGCGATGACGGTGGGTTGGGTCGTGCTCACGATGGGTGACCGCCCGGCGGAACTCGCCGAGGCGATCACCTCGATCCGGCGGATGCGGCCGGACGTGCCGGTGTGCGTGGTGGTGAATGGTGCCGACCACGAACCGATCGTGGCCGCCCACCCTGATGTGACGGTGCTCGAGAGCGACGTGAACCTCGGCGTGCCCGGCGGACGCGACCTCGGCGTGCGCAGCACGACTGCCGACCTGATCTTCTTCCTCGACGACGACGCTCGGATCATCGACGAGGAGCTGATGGATCGTTCGATCGATCGTTTCGTCGACGAGTCGGCCCTTGCCGCCATCTCGTTTCACCTGGTCGACGAGCATGGCGCCACCGCCCGGCGTCACGTGCCGCGCCTGGGTCGCGGCGATCCCGACCGGTCGGGCCCGGTC
>JBGCFW010000008.1:0-6921 GCA_045107155.1 Ilumatobacter sp.
CCCGGCAGCGCGATGGGCACACGACGCCGCAGCGTCGAACGATGCGAGGCCGACGGCTGCTCTGGCAACGCTTAGACCGCCGACGCCGAGCGCACGTCGGACGTGAGCTCGTCGACCCGGTCCAAGAACTGCCGCGACGCCTCCACCATGCCATCTCGCCGGCGTCGCTCGTCGTTCAACGCATCGTTCGCACGCTCGAGCCTGCGCTCGAGCTCGACAACGCGGTCTGACTCGGAGCTCCGCACCGCACCCGATGCACTACCGCTGCCGAGTTCGTCGAGGCGGGCCCGAGCCGATCGCTCCCGATCGCGAGCGTGACGAACCTCATTGCGCGTGTCCATCAGCTCGGCGCGCAGCTCCGTGGCCTGTTCCAGTGCCTTCGTCAGATCGGCACGCAGCTCGTCGATCTCGAGGATCTGGTCACCGATGGTGGCATCACGTGCGAGCAGCTCGGCCTGCGCTCGTGCCGTTGCCTGCTCCGCCGCGTCCCGCCGCTTCTCGGCTCGCTTCAACTGCTTCTGGAGGTCTTTGGCGGCCGCCTCGTCCTCGACGTCGGCCAACAGCGCTGCCGCCTCGGCCTCCCAACCCTCACGGCCGGCGAGCCACAGTCGGCCGACGTCGTCGACCAGCTCCGGCACCGCGCCGGCGGAGATCGCCTCGCGGAACTGAGGGTTCTTCTCGACGGCCCGGCGCACGCGCCCGAGCGCCGACGCAGGTAGTCGCTGTGCGTGCAGGAACTGCTTGAGCTCCTTCGGGTACGCGAGTGGCGGGCGGCGCTTCTGACCTTCGGTCGCGATGAGCACCGCGAACTCGAGCGCCGACCGCAACTGGCGGTGCTCGATTCCGGACATGAACGCAACCTACCCGCACGTCGCGGTCAGGTCAGGGTGGGATCGCGATGATCGCGACACTTGACACGCGTACACATGTTCGTGTTCACTCCTCGCGATGGTACGCGATGTCGCCACCCTGCCCGGCCTGCAACGTTCGTTCGATGATCTGGGTCGCCCGCTGTCGGACGTCACGTTCTGCGTCCTCGACCTCGAGACGACCGGTGGCAACCGCAACGACGACATGATCACCGAGGTCGGCGCGGTCAAGGTCCGCGCCGGCGAATGCCTCGGCACCTTCCAGACACTCGTCAATCCCGGCACAGCGATCCCCCCGCAGATCTCGATGCTCACCGGCCTGACCGATGCGCTCGTCGCGCCGGCGCCTCGCATCGAGGCCGTCCTCCCGTCGCTGATGACATTCATCGGTGATTCGGTGCTCGTGGCGCACAATGCCGGGTTCGATGTCGGCTTCGTTCGCGCCGCGCTCGCACGCGCCGAACGGCCTGCGTGGAACCCCACGATCATCGACACCGTCCACCTCGCTCGGCGTCTCGTCCGCGACGAAGTGCCGAACTGTCGCCTCGGGACGCTCGCCTCCCGACTCCGCCTCGACCATCAGCCGAGCCATCGAGCGCTCGACGACGCGCTCGCCACCACCGACCTCCTCCATCTGCTGATCGAGCGCGCATCGGGCCTCGGCGTCCTCGGACTCGACGACCTCGTGGCGCTCGGCAAGATCGGCGGCCACCCGATGGCCGCCAAGCTCAAGCTCACCGCAGGGCTCCCTCGAACTCCGGGCGTATACACGTTCCGCGGCCATGGTGACACCGTTCTCTACGTCGGCAAGGCCACCAACCTCCGACAACGCGTCCGGAGCTACTTCGGCAGCGACGATCGGCGCAAGATCGGCCCGATGCTGCGTGAGACCGCCGCGATCTCACACGTCGAACTGCCCGATCCCCTCACCGCCGAAGTCGTCGAGACTCGCATGATCGGCCACCTCCTCCCCCGCTACAACCGACGAGGCACCACGACCAGCAAGTACTGCTATGTCAAGCTCGACACCGACGCCGCCTGGCCTCGGCTCTCGGTCGTCAAGAAGCCAGCTGCCCACGGAATCCACCTCGGACCGCTGCCGTCGCGAACCATGGCGACGATGGTCGTCGATGCGCTCCACACCGCTGTGCCGCTGCGCCGGTGCACGCAGCGCCTCGGGCGCAACTACACCGCCCCACTCGACGCGTCTCCGTGCAGTGCCGCCCAACTCGGCGTCGCACACTGCCCATGCTCGGGCACCGCTGACCCGATCGAGTACGCCGCAGCTGTCACTCACGCCAGCCGAGCGATGACCGGAGACCCCACCATCGTCGTCGAGCGACTCCGGGAACGCATGCTCGCACTCGCTGGCCAGCAACGCTTCGAAGAGGCAGCCACCACACGCGATCGGCTCTCAGCCCTTCTCGGGGCCATCCGTCGCACGCAGCTCATCGCCACGCTCGGTCGCGCCGGACGTTGCGAGATCACGAACGGTGAGATCACGTGGGTGATCGACAATGGCCACCTCGTCGACACCCGCACGTCGTGCACCCTCACCGCCGCACTTCCCGTCGGCCCACACGGTTCGGTCGTCAGCGACTCCCCCACCAGCCGCGAACACGCCGACGAAGCACTCTGCCTCGCCAAGTTCTTCGACAAACACGCAGCTCGCCTCACCGTGCGCTCCGACGGCGAGTGGCGCTTCCCCATCGACGCCACGACCGAAATCCCACCACTCCAACGCGCCGCATGACACCTACGTTGAAGCGATGAACGACCCAGTACCCGGCCCGATCGAGCCCGGCCTCTTGACCGACGAGCGGACCACGCTTCTGGAGTTCCTGGACTACTTCCGGTCCGTCCTGCTCCGCAAAGGCGACGGGCTCGACGCGACCCAACTCGCCACGCCACTGGCGCCGACCACGCTGACCGTCGGCCGGCTCATCCGGCACATGGCCTTCGTCGAGGACTACTGGTTCAGCGAGGTGATCACCGCGACCCCGCTCGAACCGTGGGTGTCCGCCCCATGGGACCAGGACCCCGACTGGGAGATCACCACCGCCGACGGCATGGAGTTCGCGACGCTACGTTGCGACTACGAGGCAGCATGCGAACGCAGCCGCAGCGTGATGCAACAGATCCCCGATCTCGACCATCGAGCTTCGGGCGGGGACCCAGAACGGCCGAGAACCGTTCGCTGGGTCATCGTGCACATGATCGAGGAGTACGCCCGCCACTGTGGCCACGCGGACCTCATCGCGGAATCGATCGACGGTCGCGTCGGCGACTGACACGCAGCTTCGACACGCCGACGTCAGAGCACTCGTGCGCCGTCTGGATCGATGGCGAGAACCTTCACATGGCCGTTGCCCGGCAACGAGCGCGCCACCATCTGCGCAGCGTCGTTCGACGCGAGGAACCCGACGGTCGGTCCGCTCCCGCTGAGCCAGCCGCACCATGCACCGGCGGCTGCTCCCGCATCGATCGCCTCGGAGGCGCCCGGGATCGACGGCAGGCGTTCGGCTTGATGCAGCCGATCGTCTGCAGCTCCGGCGAGGAGCGCCGGGTCATCGTGAGCGAACGCCATCGCCATCTTCGTCGCCCGCCCGAGGTTGTGGACCGCATCAGCCCGAGACACCTGGTCGCCAAGCGTTCGGCGTGACGCATCGGTCGATGTGGTCACGTCGGGCACCCAGGCCACGAAGGACGCACCCGCCAGCACCGGACCGAGTGGGAACGGAATCGCCTCCCCGTCCACGTACGCCACCACCCCACCGTGGAGTGACGCGACGACGTTGTCACCGTGCCCCTCCAGCGCAGCGGTGACCGCCAGCACTTCGTCCCCGCACGACTCGATCGGCAGCCCCGACTGCGCAACGGCGAGTCCTGCAGCAGCGACTCGGACCGCTCCACTGAAGCCGAGCCCACGTGCCATCGGGATGTTGGTCCGCAACCACAGCGGCCCGACGCCACCTAGGCGCGCGAACGGAGCGCGTGCCGGATGATGCTCGCCACACGGCTGCGCGCCATCGGGCGGCGCACCGGTGCCGACATCGGCGAACAGCGTGACCGCCATTCCGAACACGTCGAAGCCCGCGCCGAGGTTCGCCGACGATGCCGGAGCTCGGACGACGAGCTCGCTCAACTGGCGACCTGCGCCTGAGAGGTTGCAACGAACCGATCGAGCGTTGCGGCGGCGCGACCGTCATCGAGCGCCGCGCTCGCTGCCGCGACACCCGCAGCGAGGTCATCGACGGCGCCTGCGACCACGAGTGCCGCCGCAGCGTTCAAGACGACCACGTCACGGTGCGGGCCCGCGTCTCCTGCCAGGACGCGTCGTACCGCCTCTGCGTTCTCCTCCGGCTCGCCACCACGCAGGTCGGCGGCGGTCGCGGTCGCCAGTCCGAGATCGACAGGATCGACCCGGAACGTCGTGATCTCGCCGTCGGCCAGAGCCCACACGTCGCTCACCGCGGTGGTGGTGAGCTCATCGAGCCCATCGCCGTTCACGACCCATGCCCGCTCGACGCCTTGTCGCTGAAGCGCAGCGAGCATCGCTGGAGCGAACGCGGCATCGGCCACCCCGATCAGCTGGTTTCTCACGCGACCCGGGTTCGCCATCGGCCCGAGCAGATTGAACGCTGTGGCGACGCCCATCTCCCGGCGTGGCGGACCGGCGAATCGGAACGCAGGATGAAACATGGGGGCGAAGCAAAACCCGATCCCGGCCTCGCGCACGCATGTCGCAACACCTTCGGGGCCCTGTTCGATCGCAACACCCAACAGCTCGAGGACGTCGGCTGCGCCGCACTTCGACGACGCCGACCGGTTTCCGTGCTTACACACCGGCGTGCCCGCTCCAGCGACCACGACCGCAGCCATCGTCGACACGTTGATCGAGTGAGATCCGTCGCCACCGGTTCCGACCACGTCGACACAGGCACGTCGTTCGTCGTCGTCGAGCGGGACCAGCGCCGCCTCGGCCATCGCTGCGTCGAGCATCCCGGCCAGTTCGTCACCCGTCTCTCCCTTGGCGCGCAACGCCACCACGAATCCGGCGATCTGCGCAGCGGTCGCATCACCCGCAAGGATCGTTGACATCGCCGCACCCGCAGCGTCGGACGACAGATCGCCTCCACGCAGCAAGGTGTTCAGGACGTTCGGCCAGCCGCCGTGCGCATCGAGAGCACTCATCGGCGTGACAGTAGGCGACAAACCCTCCGGCCGTCAGGGCGGTTGGCGCGCTCAGCCGGAGCGACGGCGTTGGCGAATGATCCTCCGCCGGTCTTTCTCGGTGGCACCGCCCCAGACGCCCGCCTTCTCGCGAGACGTCAGCGCATGGTCGAGGCACGCAGCCTGAACCGCGCATCCAGAACACACGTTCTTCGCGGACAGCGCCTCGGCTTCGTCTTCTGGATAGAAGATCGACGCCTCGAGGCCGCGGCAGGCACCGAGGTCCCACCACTTCGTCTCTTGTTCGGTGATCGTTTGGATCGACACAACATCTCCCCGGGGGTTCTCCAATATGTGACCGTCGGCACCCGTCGGCCGCGAATCTAGGCGCGGGTGGCGCTGCGCGCCAGTAAAAGTCCAGATCAGGGGCTCGGAAGCCCGAAATCAGCCGTCGACAGGAATGCCGTAGGCCCGCGCGAGTAGCTCGATGGGGTGACTCACCGCGCGATCGGTGAACTCGGTGCTCACACGGTTGGACAACAGGCAGTCCCCCGCCAGCACCTCGGCAGTGTTCGAGGACACTCGCGCTCCGAACCGCTCCGCCATGGCATCCCCGGCCTCGTTGCCCGTCCGCAATCCCCAGAGGTTCTCGACCCCGGAGCACTGCTGCACCATCTCGACACGCGCGCCGGTGAGACGGAGCAGGTCTCGACTCTCGAAGCCGATGCCCATCGACCGCAGATCACACGCAGCGTGGAGCGCGACGCGACGCGGCGCCCATCGGAAATCCGTGTCGAGCACGGCGTCGTCAGATCGATGGATCCGCATCAGGTACTCGGCCGGACTGGCGACGTGATCGGCCACGAGTCGGGCTTCCTCACGATGCTCGTCACCGACGGCGTCCACATAGTCGCGTCGCACGGCCGCCATGCACCCTGGCTGCGGCACGACCACATCGTTGCCCGCACGGATCGAACCGGCAAGCGCCGCGACGTTCCGCTCGGCAAGGCGGGCGAAGCCGGCCGCATCACCCGATTGCAGCAGCGGAGCGCCACAGCACCCCACACCGGCCATCGAGCATTCGACGCCGTTGCGCTCGAAGACTCGGACCAGGTCCTTTCCGACGGACGTGTGCTGGAACTCGACGAGGCATGTCGGCACGATCGCTACGCGGCGTTGACTGCTCGCAAGACGAATCCGCACGCGCCGCTCGAACCAATGGGTGAAACGCTCCGATGCGAACGGCGCGACGAGGCGGCGCGCATCGACCCCGGCCACACGACCGA
Organism: Ilumatobacter sp.; assembly: GCA_045107155.1. Classification (GTDB taxonomy): domain Bacteria; phylum Actinomycetota; class Acidimicrobiia; order Acidimicrobiales; family Ilumatobacteraceae; genus Ilumatobacter_A. The sequence goes on from JBGCFW010000008.1 coordinate 6,329, forward strand.
CGAGGCGCCGAACCACGGTGTTGGCCGGCGCTGCGACGAGCCGATTCGCCAACCCCGGCACCCGCGTCGACAGACGCCCCAACCAGAACGGCCGGCCCAGTGTCCGTGCGGCGATCCGGTCGCTGCGCCGCCCGTGCCCGTTCGCACGCCGCATCGCGGTAGCCCGCAACATGAGTCGGGCCACATCGAGCTCATCCTCGTGACGACCGGGACCATACGGGCAACTCGACGTGCACAGACCGCACTGGACGCACCCCTCGGACACCTGGTCCTGCTGGGCTGGGGTCATCGCGCCGGCATCGCCCTCGAGGCGATCGAGCATCTCGAACAACGTCGGAAAGACGGAGCACCGATCCACACAGCGACGGCACTCGCCGCACACCGAAAACGCATCGCTCATCGCGATGCGCACCTCAGCCTCGTCCGAGAACTCGGCGGCGGCGAATTCGACGCGCTGCGTCATCGCCGGCATCCCGTCTGCGACAGAACCTGGCCTACAACACCCCTGCTCCGAGGTGCCGGCAAGGGCCTGTGGAGAGACGGCTGACACATCCTCTCCAGCATGCCGCCAGATTGCCTCAAAGTGGTGTCGT
>JBGCFW010000080.1:0-9619 GCA_045107155.1 Ilumatobacter sp.
GGGTGCGGCAAGCCGCCAGATCGCAGCGGTTCGTGCGAGCTTGACCAGCGCGAACACACCGAGGAACGAGCCGAGGAACAGCAACGGGTTGGTCGCCGTGATCGACGCCGTTCGGTACGTCGCGTCGTACACGTAGTCACCGAACACATGCGGCACGTCTTGAGGCGTCGACACGAACGGAAACGTGGTCGAGAGATCGACGCCGTTCGGCTTGAAGTACGCCCACACATTCGTCGGCATGAACTCGAGGCGAAAGTACTTGCCGTCGTTGACCCGAAGCATCTCGGCGCGGTGTTCATCGACCGTGCTGAAGACCTGCGCTTCCATCGGAATCCCGAACGGGCGTCGGAACTTCGCCACGTTCACCGTGACCGCGGCCACCAGTGCTGCACCGAGCCAGGCGCCGAGATGCGCGACGTTCACCCACTCGACGGAACGCCGAATCGAGACGATCACCAGCAGGATCGCCACGCCGAGCATCGCGCCGTACGCAGTGGTCGGCCGATTGAGGACGACGGCGACGAGGACCAGACCGAACACCACGATCTGGCGTCGATTCATCGACTCGAAACGCAGCATCTGATTGAGCACCGTCAGGAACACCGCCGCGCTCCACAGGTGGGCCTCGTGATACACCCACGGGATCGCCAGCAGGGTGAGGATGACCGTGCCGGTCGTGACCGTTGCCCGCCACGCGAGCTTCCATCTCCGGAGTCCTGATGCATTCGAGCCGCCCGGGTGGACGATGTCGAGCACGATGTCGAGCATTTTGACGGCTTGGACGTGGAACAGCAGCGTGCCGACCAGCAACGAGATCACCGTGAGACGGCCTTCGAGGATCTCGAGAGCCGAGAACGGAATCCGGAACAACGCCAGCAGCGGTCCGAAGTACATGAAGTCGGCGCCGTCTCGCACGAACGCCTCGATCCCCAGCTCACCCTTTTCGAGCGCGAGCCGCCCCTCGAGGAACCCTCGGGCTTGCGCTTCGAAGAAGTTCGAGAACGTCGTGGCGCTGAACGGTGTTCGGAACGGGTTGAACGTCCAGGCAGTCGCCACCCCGACGCACACGAACGCGACGGCGGCGTCGATCAGCCGCTCAGCGCTGATCCGCTCCGTGACCGACCGACCGGCCCGAGTCTCGTCACCCTCGACTGTGTCGGCGCCGGCCGCGTCTGCATCCGATCGGTCGGCGACGAGACTCATGGAATCGCTCCGAAGACGCCGTACAGATTCGTGAGCACTGCGAGGCCAGCACAGCTCAGACCGACCATCAGGTACCAGGAAGCATCCGCCAAGCTCAGCTGATCGTCGCCACTGCGAACCTCCTCGGGCGACGGTCGGGGCCACCAGGCCGCCACGGCAACCAACAGCGGGAACGCCGTGTAGACGAAGCGAGGACGCGCCGTGACGGTCTCTGGAATGAGCATCAGCGCGATGACCACCGCACTGAACGCGATCCACGCAGGTGGCAGCCGACGCTTCCACGCAGCAAACACCATGATCGCGAGCGCGAACAGCGACAAGAACGTGAGCGCGTCTGCGGGGGAGTCGAACGGGCTCCTCAAGAAGCCCACGGTGTTCGTCACGGCGGTGATCCCGAAGCTCGTGCCCTCTGACCAGGCTTCGCGTTGCACGCGGAACCATGCGCCTGACTCGCCAGCGGTGTCATCGACGTACAACTGGAAGGCCACGAAACCGACCGGCGCCAGCAACACCGACGAGATCGCCGACCACTGGCGCTTCGTCCACACCGCAATCACCGCCGCGACCAGGCACGCGGCGACGATGGCGATCCCGTTCGGACGCGTCGCCGTGGCAAGTGCACCGGCGAGGCCGGCGAGGAACCAACGTTCATCGTGGAGCAACAGCAGGCACGCAGCGGCGAACACCAGGAACAGCGCCTCGGAGTAGGCGAACGAGAGCACGAAGGAACCGGGGAACACCGCCATGAGCACCATGGCTCGAGCGGCGACGGCGGTGGAGAAGACCGACCGGGCGAGCATGCCCACCAGGACCACCGCGATCGACCCGAGCACCAGATTGAGGGTGAGGGCGGCGAAGGTGTCGCCACCGGGAAGCACGCGATCGACGACGTTGACCGCTCCGGGATACAGCGGGAAGAACGCTGCGCGCGCCTCGGGCTGGTTGAAGGTGATGTCCGCCGGAATCGATGTGGGATAGCCACTCCGCGCGAGCGTCAGGTACCAGAGCCCGTCCCACGACGTGAGAACACCGGTGATGAGATCGATCGCCCCCTGCTCCGGCTCGCCGTCGTTGCGCTGATCGACGACCACTTGCGACGCCCTCACCGCGGCACCCGCCAGCACGCAGAGGCGCGAGACCACATAGGCGATCAGACCGATCGTGACCGCCCGACGCCAGCGGCGCGCCTCACCGTCGCTGGCACGCTCGGCGTCATCGGTGTCGACAGTGTCGACGGTGTCGGTATGTATCTCGACAAACGCATCGGAGTCGGTCGCTGTGCTCGTTTCACCATGCTGCTCGGGCGCGGGCGCGCCAGCACGAGCCGAAGTCCCGGGCTCCGCGAGGTCCGCCGATGTCTCGGTGGCGGGACGCGCGGCGCTCGGCGTGGAGCCGTCGATGGTGGTGTCGCTCATGGAAGTGTCGTTGAGATGATGGTCACCAGCGCGCCATGGGCAAAATGCGCTGGCGCGGACCGAACTTGGGAGCGCCCGCGCCGTGCGACATCACAGCCCGCACGACTCGACCCCTCTGCCCCGCATACGGTTCGAGCAGTTGGAGCATACGTTCATCGGTCGCACGGGCCTCACCCGCCAGATTCCAGGCGATCACGTTCTTGACGTGAAAGTCACCCACCGGAACCGCGTCGGGATCGCCGAGCGCCGGCCCGAGCACGCAGCCGACCGTCCACACTCCGATCCCGCGGACGAGTCGGAGCATGCGTGCCGCCTCCGAAGGGTCCAGTGCTGCCCATCGCCACAGTTTCGTGGCATGGCGCGCCACCTCGATCATCGGTTCGGCGCGCTTGCGTTCGACCCCCCGAGGGTGAAACCACCAGCTCGGTTGTCGTGCCAGGACGGCGGGCGCGGGTGGTAGTCGCAGGCCGTCGAAGGGTCCCGGCGCCACGTCTCCGAGCTCCGCACAGAGTGTGACCCACTGTCGCTTCGCCTCGGTCGCCGTGATTCGCTGTTGGAGAATGGTGGGCAGCAACTCGTGGTAGAGCATCCCGCTCGCACCGATTCGAGTTGCTCGGTGCGCCGTCATCGCAGCGGCCACGACGGGGTCGGCTGCGGTCTCGAGTTCAGGGGCACCCGGATCGGACGCTCCGACGAGGTGCGGGACTCGCTCGAGCAGCCAGTCGCCACCGGGCCCCCAGGTGGTCGCATCGAGTTCTGCCCCGTGCCAGCGGAGCGCCAGGGTTCCCGGTCCGTGCGGCGTGATCGTCGCACGCACGAAGCGCCCCGCGGCGCTCGCCCCGCGCCCGACACGTTCGAGTCGTGTGGTGAGATCACGTCGGCCGTGGCGGTACCAGGCGAGCGTGGCTCCGAGATCAACCGTCGGCCGAGCCTCGGCAGCGAGGTCGGGGGGCCCCGCATCCGCGTCGTGTCGGGAGTCCAGCACCGCCATCGCCGAGAACGTACCAGTCGACGTACCGCGGCGAGACCTCTCCGCCGGCCCGACCCATACACTCGCCGCCCGTGGGCGATGACTCGGTACTCCGTGAGAATTGGACCGAGCCCCTGCCCGGGCGCGTCGCTGGATCCGAGACGATTCGCGCCGAGATCCGATCACGCCATCAACAGGCCCTCGCGACCGGCGCGTCGACCTATGTCGACCCGACGAGTGGGTTCAGTGTGTTCACCGCCGGGTTCCTGGCGTCCCGGAAGTATTGCTGCGCATCCGGCTGCCGCCACTGCCCCTACGAGTGCTGACGGTCGGGGTCGTCGGGGTCGTGCGTGGCGCCTCGGCAATGGCAGTCCGAGCGTTTCGGCAACATGAAACCCTGGGGGAGGTGTGCGGAGCGGCACAGAGGTGCTCAGTAATCTGACGCGATGACGGTCGCGGTTCCTTCCACGCTCGATGACGCCGTTCGGCTGCTCGCCGACGAGCCCGCGGCGATGCTGCTCGCCGGCGGGACCGATGCGATGGTCGAGATCAACGACGGCCATCGGCGCCCCGGTTCCAGCGTCATCGCGCTCAATCGGGTGACCGATCTTCGGTCGTGGCGCCACGACCCCGCTGCGCAGACCGTCACGATCGGAGCCGGCGTCACCTGGACCGAGCTGATGGAGGAGCCGCTGCGGACCCTCGTCCCGGCGTTGGCCGAAGCATCACGAACGGTTGGCTCGCCGCAGATCCGAAACGCGGGCACCCTCGGTGGCAACCTCGGCACGTGCTCGCCGGCTGGCGACGGTCTGCCGGTGCTGTCGGCGCTCGATGCAAACGTGCGGCTGGTGTCGGCGACTGGTGAGCGGACCATCTCGGTGCACGACTTCATGGTCGGCGTGAAGCGGACCGCCCTGCAGCCGGGTGAGCTCATCGCCGAGATCGTGCTCCCCGTCAGGACCGGCTGGCAGGGGTACGCCAAGGTCGGCGTGCGCAACGCGATGGTGATCGCCGTCGCAAGTGCTTGTCTGGCCGTCGACGAGGACGACCGCAGCGTCGGAATCGCTCTCGGCTCGGTCGGCCCGACCGTGATCCGTTGCGCCGACGCTGAAGCGGCGTTGGCCGCAGCCGTCGACTGGGAGACCGGCACGGTCGCTCGCGCGGTCGTCGACGAGGTCGCAGCGATGGTCAGCTCGGCGAGCAGCCCGATCACCGACCACCGGTCGAGCGCCGAGTACCGGCGCCACGCTGTCGGTGTGCTTTCGAGACGACTCGTCAGACGCTCGTTCACGATCGACGGAGGAGCGTCATGACGTCCATGCCCACCAACCAGTTCTTCACGCTGCGGGTGAACGGGACCGACCACGAGGTGGCCGATTCATGGCTCGGCGAAAGTCTGCTCGACGTCCTCCGCGACCGCATCGGGTTGATGGGCTCCAAAGGCGCCTGCACGCAGGGGGAATGTGGGTCGTGCAGCGTCATGGTCGACTCCGTGCTGGTCTGCTCGTGCCTCGTGATGGGTGCCACGGCGGTCGACCAGGAGATCACCACGATCGAGGGCATTGCTCCCGAGGGCGCGCCGAGTGACGTCCAGCAAGCGTTCGTCGACGCTGGCGCCGTGCAGTGCGGCTTCTGCACCCCTGGACTCGTCATGGCGGTCCACGACCTGCTCGAACGGACGGCCCGACCAACAGACACCGAGATCCGGGAGGAACTCGCGGGCAACGTCTGTCGATGCACCGGGTACGGCCGCATCATCGACGCCGTCCAGCAGGTTGCTGTGAGCAGGGTGTCGGTCGCTCCCCGAATCGGTGGCGACGAGCCGGGAGGTGCCTCATGAGCATCGTCGAACGCACCTCGACCGACATCGGTATCCGCCCGGGCACACTCGGCGACTCGCCAGCTCGTCCCGACGGCATCGAGAAGGTGCAGGGCACCTACGAGTTCTCCTCGGACCTCTCGGCCGACGGCTGTCTCTTCGGCGCGACGCTCCGCTCACCGCACCCGTCCGCCCGCATCGTGTCGATCGATCTGTCGGGAGCCTGGAAGATCGCCGGGGTGGAAGCGGTCATCACCGCAGAAGATGTGCCCGGCCAGATGACCTACGGGCTCATCGCACAGGACCAGCCGGTGTTCGCCTCCGACGTCGTCCGCTACGTCGGCGAGCCGATCGCCGCCGTCGCTGCCATCGATCCCGAGACATCACGACGCGCCCTCGATGCGATCGAGGTCACCTATGACGTGCTCGATCCGCTGCTCGACCCCGAGGTGGCCATCTCGGGCGGTCACGAACCGATCCACCCCGACGGCAACTTGATCCGTCACCAGCGGATCGTCCACGGCGACGTGGATGCCACTGGTGACATCGTCGTCGAGCACACGTACGAACTCGGCATGCAAGATCAAGCATTCCTCGGGCTCGAAGCCGCGATCGCTCTGCCGGACCCCGGCGCCGACGGCGTCGAGCTCCACGTTGCCACGCAATGGCTGCACGAGGACCAGAAGCAGATCGCCGCGTGCCTTGGCATGGCCGACGAGAAGGTCCGGCTCGTGCTCGGCGGCGTGGGCGGCGCGTTCGGGGCCCGCGAGGACATCAGTCTCCAGGTGCACACCTGCCTGCTCGCCCTCCGGCTCGGGCGGCCCGTGCGCATGGCCTATTCCCGCGCCGAGAGCTTCCTGGGCCACGTCCACCGTCACCCGGCCACGATCTGGATGCGGCATCACGCCACCTCGAGCGGCGAGTTGGTGAAGGTCGAGGCCCGCTTCGTGTTCGACGGCGGCGCCTACGCCTCGACATCGTCGGCGGTCCTCGTGAACGGCATCACGATGACCCAGGGGCCGTACCGATGCCCCAACGGTGTCGTCGACGGCTTCGCGGTACGCACCAATCATCTGCCGTGCGGCGCCATGCGCGGGTTCGGCGCGGTTCAGGCCTGCTTTGCCTACGAGTCGCAGATGGACCGAGTCGCCGAAGCTGCCGGCATCTCGGCCGAAGAGGTCCGGCTGCTCAACGCAATGCGCACCGGCGACACGCTGCTCACCGGCCAGCCGGTGTTGAATGTCGCGCCGGTCGAGGAGTGCATCCGTGAAACCGCCGCGCTCCCGCTACCCGATGAGCCGATCGGCGGCAGCCCACTCGATGACGGTACGCCCGATGCCATGCGGCTGCCCGGTGGTGCCGGACGCACCGCCGATGCCGGCGACATCGTCCGTGGGATCGGGTGGGGCGTCTCGATCAAGAACCTGATGTATTCGGAGAACTTCGACGACTTCTCGACGGCGCGCTGCAGGCTCTCCGACGGCGTCGCCACGATCAAGTTCGCGACCGCCGAGGTCGGCCAGGGATTCATCACGATCGCGCAGCAGATCGCGCGCAGCGTTCTCGGGGTCGACGAGGTCGTGCTCGACCGCATCGACACCGGAGTTGGCTCCGCCGGCTCGACGTCTGCCTCTCGGCAGACCTGGATGAGTGGGGGAGCAGTCGATGGGGCGCGCCGGGCCGCTCGCGAGCGTCTGTTCGAGGCCGTCGGCGCCGCTCATGACGTCGACCCCATCCGGTTGATGATCGAGGGAACCGACGTGGTCGACACCGCCGGAGATCTCCGCATCCCGGTCACGGAGGCGTCGGCGGGGCTCGAGATCGACGAGACGTTCGAGTACCACCATCCGCCGACCGAAGACCTCGACGAGAACGGACAGGGAAACTGTCACACGGCCTTCGCGTTCGTCGCACACCGAGCCGTGGTCGACGTCGACCCGGAGCTCGGGTTGGTGAAAGTGGTCCAGATCGCAACGGCTCAGGATGTGGGGAACGCGCTCAACCCGCTGTCCGTCACCGGGCAGATCGAGGGCGGCATCGCCCAGGGCCTCGGTCTCGCGGTGATGGAGGAGATCATCCAGGTCGACGGGGTGATCCGCAACGGCAACTTCACCGATTACCTGTTGCCCACGTTCCTCGACATGCCGCCCGTCGTGGCCACGCTGATCGAACAACCCGATCCGCACGCACCGATGGGAGCGAAAGGCGTGGGCGAACCGCCGTGCATCTCATCGACGCCTGCGGTCGTCGCGGCGATCCGGGACGCGCTCCGCAGCGCCGGTGTCGATGCACCGCTCAACAGAGTGCCGGTGCGTCCTTCGGACATCTGCCTCTCGGCGGTGTAGGTTCTCGCCTCATGTCTGACGAGCGTGAGATCCTCACCTGGGACCTGTTCGGTGAGTCCACCAGGGCGTTGTCGCAAATGGTCGCTGACGACGGCTACCAGCCCGACATGATTCTCGGAATCGCCCGTGGCGGGCTGCTCCCCGCTGGAGCGATGGGCTACGCCCTGTCCGTGAAGAACGTCTACACCATGAACGTCGAGTTCTACACCGGGATCGATGAGCGACTCGACGTGCCCCGGATCCTGCCACCGGCCCCTGACTTCGTCGACCTCTCGGACGGCAAGATCCTCGTCGTCGACGACGTGGCCGATACGGGCAACACACTGAAGTCGGTCGAAGAGTTCTGCGACGGCAAGGTCGGAGAAGTGCGCACCGCGTGCATCTACGAGAAGTCCCACTCGGTCGTGAAGTGCGACTACGTGTGGCGACGGACCGACATGTGGATCAACTTCCCCTGGTCGGACAAGCCACCGATTGCCGCTCCAGACGGCTTCGTCGCAGAAGCCTGACGGCGCTCAGCCTCGACCGAACGCAGCTTCGCGAGCGCTCTGCAACTGGGCGTTGAGCGCCTTCGGCGGCACGATGCCGGCGAGCTTGCCGTCGTTCCACACGGTGACGACGGGGCGCATCGGATTCAGCCGTGGCAGCACCGCTGAGAGGTCCTCGTCGGGGCCGACCTGAGCAGTCTGGCTGAACGGCACCATGAGCTGATCGAGCATCGTGAGCGCGCGTTGCTCGACGGGAATCGCCCAGAGATGGTCCTCGAGCACGACGCCGTCGAGGGTGCCGTCGTCGTTCGCGTCGACAGCGACCGCGCCCGCCTCGCCGAGGCGTGAGCGCTGCCAGATCATCGAGTCGGCGTCCATGTCACCGCCGGCGTGTGCGATGCCGAACCACGTGAGATCTCGAACCTTGATCCCGTCGAGCCGCTCCGCCATGTACGAGGCGCTGATCTCGGCGCGTGCGTTCATCGCGATGAACACACCCGTGATGGCCACCACGATGCCGGGCTGCCCGTAGAGCATGAGGCCCAGACCAACGAGTCCGAGACTCCAACCGAGCACTCGACCGGCATTCCCGGCGTCACGCATTGCTCGGTACTTGTTGCCGGTCCGGGACCAACGGACGGCGCGGAGCACACGGCCCCCGTCGAGCGGCGCTCCCGGCAACATGTTGAACACGGCCAGGATCAGGTTCACGAACCCGATCCAGGCGACTACGGCCGAGGTCGTGAGGAGTCCGGCGCCGAACACCACGACGCCGATCACGAGGCTCACGAGCGGGCCGGCGACGGCGATGAAACCATCGGCTCGTGGCGTCGGAGGCTCGCGATCGAGTCGGGCGACCCCACCGAGCGCCCACAGATCGATCGACTGAGTGTCGACGCCATAGCGTCGGGCCACGAGCGCGTGCCCGAATTCGTGGGCGAGAATCGACAAGAAGACGGCGGCAATCGCGATCGCTCCCGACACGAGGCCGAACTGGCCAGCGAGCCCTGCGCCGAACAGCAGCGCGATCAACGCCATGCTCCAGTGGGCGCGCACCGGGATACCGAAGTACCGACCGAGACTCAGCGAACCGTTGGGCATTGTGCGACGTTCCTTTCGAAGGGCTTCCCGCAAGAAGCTGACGTCTTGGTACAACCGTACGACACCGTCCGTTGTTCCCGCCGCCACGCCTGTCGAATCCGCCAGAATTCGTCAGCTCCGACGAGTCCGACTCGTGTCAGCGGTGGGCGAGCACGACGGCGGCGCAGTTCCGCGCGCTCGCAGGCCAGAGACCGGCGCCGGGGAACGTCGCTGGGCCCGGCAGATAGAAGCCTTCGACGGCTGTCTCGCAGCGGGTGAGTTCGGGGTTCGGGTTCCGG
>JBGCFW010000081.1:0-11729 GCA_045107155.1 Ilumatobacter sp.
CGTGGAACACGAGGACCTCGGCGTGTGCGTTGTCGCAGATGTACGCGATCTCGGGTGCTTTGTAGCGATAGTTCACGTTCGCTGGCGTGGCGCGGACTTTGAACGCCGCGTACGACGACTCGAGATACTCCGGGCAGTTGAACATCAGCTGAGCGATGCGGGTGTCGGCGCCGACACCTCGCTCTCCGAACGCCTGCGCAAGGCGAGCTGCCCGGTCATCGAGCTGCGCCCAGGTCATGGTGGCCTCACCGATCACCACTGCGACCTGATCGGGTTGAGCGTCGGCGAACGCCTCCCACAGGGTTGCCCAGTTCTCACTCAGGCCGGCTCCGTCACTCATCGTCGATGTTCCTCTCAGTGTCTTCGGTCAGATGATTCGTTGGTCGTTTACACGAGGTGCTGCATGGTCGAACTGACGACGCGCGGCGTCAACTCGAAACTCGCCCAGCGCCGTCCGGACGCCAAGGCAGCGTCGATGCCGACCATGAACGTCGCCGCGTCGGCGCCGAGATAGTGATTGGCAGCTGCGCCGATGTCGGCGTCGCGGTCGAACGCGACCTCGCGAACCTCGCCTTCGAGGGTGACGTATCGAGCGAGCGGCGCGATCTGCTCATGCACGCAGAGACTGGCTCGACCGTTGGCGCGCAGCGACGCGGTCTTCGACGACGTCGTCGGGCTCTGGAACCGCGCCACGCCATCGACCCATCTGAACCAGACGGGTGTGCCCATGGCTCGGCCTGAGCCGAGCACGACGCTCAGCACCGCATCGCGCGGCTCGCAGAGGAACGCTTCGACCTCTGCATCGGACATCGCCGGCATGACGTCAGCGGTTGCCGCCGTTGACGAGCAACGTCTGGCCGGTGATCCACGACGCCGCTGGCGATGCGAGAAACACCACAGAGGTTGCAACATCCTCGGGTGTGCCCAGCCGACCGAGTGGAACCCCAAGCTTCTTGCCGAGCCCTGGGATGTCCTCCTCGCTCGCCCCGAAGAACTCCATGAACACTTCGGTGGGCACGGGGCCGGGAGCAACACCGTTGACTCGGATCCCGCGTGGCGCCAGCTCGATCGACAGCGTTCGCGTCAGGCTGTCGACCCCGGCTTTGGCCACCGCGTACGGCCCGTTGTTCGGTGACCCCTTCAGCGCCGCACCCGAGGAGATGTTGATGATCGACCCACCGTCCTCGATGACGCGTGCAGCGGCACGAGCGCCGGTGAACACCGCCCGCAGGTTGACGTCGAGCTGGTAGTCCCACTGCCGGTCGGGCATGTCGGCGAGGTGGCGTGGCGTGCGATCGTCAGCGCCGCCTGCGTTGCTGACCCACAGGGTGACGCGACCCATCTCGTCCTTGGCCCGCTCGGCGAGCGCGTCGACGAAGTCGCCGTCGGTGATGTCACCGGGGACCGCGATCGCGCGCCGTCCGAGCGCTCTGACGCGTTCGGCGACCGCGTTGATCTCGTTCTCGCGGCGGGCGGTGAGGACGACATCACAACCGGCTTCCGCCAGCCCGATGGCGATGCCTTCACCGATGCCTCGACCGGCGCCGGTGACCACTGCGACGCCGTCGGGCAGTGCGAACTGGTCGAGGATCACGGCACGGACACGATCGTCACGGCTCCGGTCGACCCGTCGATCTCGATGGTCGCACCATCGGGAATGCGACTCGTCGCGTCGACGACCGACACCGCACACGGAATGCCGAGTTCTCGGCACATGATCGCTGCGTGGCTGGCGACAGCGCCGACGTTCACGACGACACCCTCGGCAGCGAGGAACAGTGGCACCCACGACGGGTCGGTGGTGGGTGCGACCATGATGTCGCCCGGGCCGATGGCACCGGGATCCGACGGGTCGAGTACGACGCGAGCGGTGCCGGTGACGACGCCAGGCGAGCCCGTTGCACCCTGCAACACGGTGCCGACGGTTGCGGCGTCTCCACCCGAACTGCCACGAACCGGCCACTCCGAGATCGGCGGCACGCCCTCCTCCAACTTGATGATGTAGGGCGGCTCGAGCGTCGCGAGTTCCTGGAATGAAGCTTCGCGTGACCGAATGGTCGCCGTCATCGCTGTCGGGTCCGCCAGGTACGCATCCACCTCGTCGTCGAGGAGCATGAAGATCTGTTGCGGGTCATCGAGCGCGCCCTCCGCCACCATCCGCTGGCCGACTTCCATCAGCGCGAGCTTCGCTTCGTGGATCAGGCGAATGCATGCGTTCTTGCCCATCTCGCGCAGGCCATAGAACACACCGGCTGAGTGGATCCCGGCCTGGAGCCCGCCGTGCGCCTCGGCATCGGCTTCGACGAGCGCGAGCAGCTCGGTGGTCAGCTGTTCGCGCACCTCGACGCCCCGGGCGTGCGCTTCGGCTGGCGACTTCGAGTCGTCCTGGTGCCGCATCCGCTCCAACATGCCGAGCGGCATCGACGGCATCGTGGTCCACGAGTGCGCGCGGAGGTCCCACTCGTTCGGGCCGCGGTGGCCGTGCGTGGAGATGAGCTCTGTCCACTGCCCGGTGAACGTCGCAGCGTCGGCAGTAGCAGACGCGCTGACGCGTTCGAGGACTCCGTCGACGCCGGCATCGAACTCGGCCATCAACGCTGGAGAGTTGCGGATCGTGCGCGACAGGTTCCACATCATCACCGCGGAGTCGGCGGACTCGATCCCCCCGACGGCGGTCATCACCTTGACGGCGTCGGCGTCGCGTCCGATGGCACCGCAGATGGCCTGGACCGCACCGGGCCCGAGCGAGGCGCCGAGCGCCGACTGGCAGTAGGCGGTCCACGCGTCGTCCAGCCCCGGCCCGGCAAGCGCACGCGCTCGCGCGACGAGATCCTCGTTCGACAGCGAGCCGAGGTCCGGGCGATCGGCGACGGCCTGCAGCGCCATCTTTGACACCTCCTCCTGGGCGGGGAAGCTGTCGGTGCTCATGGCCCAGCCCATCGTTCCGGCGAGCTTGGCGCTCTGCGCTTCGTTCTCGTCGTCGGGGTGCGGCGTGTACTTCGGGACGCCGGGGTGGTCACCGAAGTAGGCGAGGTCGATCGCCTCAGGAGTCGCGCCCGGCATCCGGACCCCCATCACACGAGGTAACGAGAGCTGGTTGTAGAAGTAGCCACCCCAGTTGCCGAACACCTCCGGTGGGTCGACCGCGAACTCCTCGGGCTCGACCACGCCGAAGGCCACGAATCCGTTGGCGACACCGGGGATGCAGCCCTTCATCCAGCCGAGGCTCCAGCCGAGCGGGCTGAACGGTTCGGGGCCGACCTCGTCAGCATTCGCCCGCGTGTAGTACGGAAATCGAGTACTGATCTCGGTGTCGGTGATCCAACCGGTCGGCTCGCTTGTCGTGCTGGTGGCGTCTGCCATTATTCGGTCCCCTTCGTTTCTGATGTGACTCAGCGGCGAAACTTAATCGGTCTTCAGTAATCAACTCTCAGCAGACCGACGAACGGGGAAAACCGTGGCCGACAGCGACTCGTCCGACTACACCGACAGCTACGAGGACGTCTCGATGTTCACGCTCTCGAGCGACCGCGAGGACACCCTGCTCACCAAGCAGACCGAGTGCACGTTCATGTGGACGACGCGCGACGGAGACCCCGTCGGCGTCGTGATGAACTTCGTGCACCACGACGACGCGTTCTGGCTGACGTGCACCCGGAGACGCAAACGGGTGCCGGCGGTCGAAGCGCGACCACGCGTGGCGATCGCCGTCACGAGTCGCGGCACCGACATCGGCATCAGCCAGGCAATCACGTACAAGGGCACGGCCACCGTCCTCGACGACACCGACACGACCGGCTGGTTCTATCCGGTCCTCGCTGCCAAGGTCCGACCCGGCGATCCCGCCGCACAAGAGGCGTTCGTCGCTCACCTCGACAGCCCGGGCCGTGTCGTCATCCGCATCGACCCGGACGCGCGCATCGGCTTCGACTCCGAGGCGATGTTCGCGAACTCCCCCGCGGGCAAGACGGTCACACAGCTGGGAGCCGACGACGGAGACGAGGAATCGTGATTCCGCATCAGGTCGACGACATCACGGTCGACTGGCTCAACGATCGCATCGGTGATCGCGTCGGCACGATCGTCGACGCCACGGTGGACCACATCGGCGAAGGCGTCGGCATCCTCGGCGAAGTGGCTCGGCTCACGCTGACCTACGCGGAACACGACAGCGGCCCCTCGACGCTGATCGCGAAGTGCCAGTCGGTCCATCCGGAGAACGTCGCGGTCAGCCAGATGATGGGCTTCTACGAACGCGAGATCAACTTCTACAACGACCTCGCGGGGGATCTCGGTATCCGGACACCACATCTCTACGTCGCCGATATGGAAGATGGCGGCGCCCCCTTCGTGCTGCTCCTCGAGGAGATCGAGGGCGCCACGATGATCGACCAGGTGGTAGGGGCCTCGCTGCCGCAAGCAGCGTCGATCACGAAGATCGTTGCGTCGCTCCACGCCGAGTTCTGGGACAGCGACGCGCTCGACGAGTTGTCCTGGCTTCCACCGATGAACAACCCGATGTACAAGGGTGCAACGGGACTGGTCGAGGCCAACTGGGACGCCTTCGTCGACACGTGGGGAGGTCGCGTCGCGCCCGAGGTGGTCAGCTGGTGTGAGCAGCTCACACCGCGCTACGCCGAGATGCTCGACTGGTGGCAGGACAACGCACCGGCAACGCTCACCCACACCGACTGCCGCGCGGAGAACTATCTGTTCGGAGGAAGCGCCGGCGACGGGGTCGTGACGATGCTCGACTTCCAGCTCGCGACGCGCCACGTCGGCACCTGGGATATCGCCAACCTGCTCGGCATGTCGATCAGCATCGAGAACCGCCGCGCCTGGGAGCGCGAGCTCGTCGCCGGATACCACGATGCGCTCGTCGCCGGTGGCGTGACCGGCTATGCACTCGACGACTGCTGGCGTGACTACCGGTACTGCCTCCTGCACCAGGCGTGGTCTCAGATCGCCATCGCCAACATCGACCCCGGCAACGACCGGGGACGAGTACTGCTCAACGAATTCATCACCCGCTCGTTCCAAGCCGCCGCGGACAACGACGCCGGTGACTTGCTCGGCGAGCTCTGACCCGAAGCCCATCGACCACGAGACGCATCCGCCGCACGAGCGCGGCACAGGAGGTACCACGATGACCGAAACGATCACCGGCACGGACCGCTCGGCCGGCATCAGCTTCACCGAACTCCTCGACGGAGACTCGCACCCCGTCTCCGAATCGCTCCGCACCGAATCCAGAGTCGGGCTGACCGACGGGAACACCCGCATTCCGGCGTGGTACTACACATCGCCGGAATTCCACGCGCTCGAAGTCGAGAAGCTGTGGAGCCGGGTGTGGCAGATGGCCTGCCTGGAAGAAGAGATTCCGAACGTCGGCGATTATCACGTCTACGAGATCGCCGACCTGTCATTCCTCGTCGTGCGCACGGTCGACGGCATCAAGGCCTTCCGCAACGCATGCCTCCACCGGGGCCGGCTGCTGCGCGAGACCCATGGGCGGGGCGCGAAGAACCTGCGCTGCGCCTTCCACGGCTGGGCCTGGAACCTCGACGGCTCGTTGAAGGAGATCCCATGCGAATGGGACTTCCCGAGCGTGACGGAGGCGGACTACGCCTTACCCGAAGCACTGGTCGACACGTGGCACGGGTTCGTCTTCATCAACCCGGACCGCGACGCAGCGCCGCTTGCCGATCACCTCGCGGGCCTCGACGAGCACTTCGAGAAGTACCCGTTCGAGCAGCGGGTGAAGGTCGCCCACGTCGAGAAGATCATGCGCGTGAACTGGAAGGCGTGCCAGGAAGCGTTCATGGAGTCGTACCACGTCGTCGCGACCCACCCGACGCTGATGCAGACCCTCGGCGACGCAAACACCCGCTACGACACCTACGGCAACTTCTCACGCGCCATTTCACCGCAGGGCATCGAGAGCCCGCACCTCGCCGGGATGACGCACTACGAACGCCTCGCCGACGGCAAACAGTTCGCCAGATATCGCCACCCGATGAACGGCCACATCTACGAGCGGGTCGAACTCGGCCGCGTCAAGGTCATCGATCTCGACGGCAACGAGAGCCTGTTCGACGACGAGGGCGCCCCGATCGAGGGCAACCTCACCCAGGCCGACCCACACCTGTGCAAGTGGATCGGCGGCCCCACACCAGACGGCATCCTCGACACCCCGCTCACGATTCCCGACCCACCCGAAGGGGTCGAGTCGCCGACCGAGGTCCGAGCGTGGATCGCCGAGCAGCGCCGCAACGCGATCTCTCATCAGTACGGCGACGCCATCGACCCCGCCGACTACAGCGACGCCGAGCTCGTCGACTCCATCTATTACTCGGTGTTCCCGAATTGGTCCCCGTGGGGTGTGTTCAACGCGCTGTTCTACCGATTCCGCCCGAACGGCAACGATCCCGATGAGTGCATCTTCGAGGTGATGATGTTCGTGCCATGGAAGGACCAGGCCAATCGTCCGCCGCCGGCGACGATCACCAAGCTCGGCCCCGACGACGACTGGACGCTCGCACCGGAGCTCGGCATGACGGCGAAGATCTTCCAGCAGGATTCGATCAATCTCCCGCAGGTCCAGAAAGGTCTCAAAGCCCAGGAGCAGCAGGAGGTGGTCTTCGCGAACTACAACGAGACGAAGATCCGACACTTCTGGGAGCACCTGCACCACTGGCTCGAGATCGGCGAGACCAACGTCAGCGTGACCCCGCGCTGATCAACACGCCCGGCGCGTTCGATTCAAGGATCTGTTGCTCACGATCCGCCCGCGGGCAAGTTCGCCATGGTCACCGACGAACGATCGCCGCTCACCAGGCAGTCGAGTCTGTCGACGTCGCCGTCTGGTAGGTCACGTGCTGGTGGCCCCGTGCAGCGAGGACGCCGCGTCGGGTGACACCTTCGGCAACTCGCCTCGCCGACGCTCGGCTGCCACCTTCGCTCGAATCCCGCCGGCGATGCCTTCGGGATTGAGGATGGCCGTGAGAATCAGCAGAACGCCACCGATCAGCGGCTCCCATTGGCCGAGACTCCCGGTGGCCTGACCAATCCCGTAGAAGGCGATCCCGGCCGTGGCCGTGATCCCCGCGGTGACGGCGCCGCTCACGCACGTGATGCCACCGAGGTATGCGACCGCAAGCGCGGTCAGCGATGCGATGGTGCCGAACGACGCATCCGACACGCTGCCGAATCGGTACGCGATGAGGCAGCCGCCGACGCCAGCGATGAACGATGACGCGGCGAACACTTGGAGCTTGGCCCGTGAGACGCTGATCCCGAGAGCGCTCGCCGCTCGTTCATTCGACCGGGCAGCGAGCATGTGGCGTCCTGACGAGCTGCGCCGGAGGTTCGCGACCGCGAGGGCGAGCACGAGCGCGACCACGACGAGGAAGATCCCGAAGATCGGACGAGAGGCCTGATCGCCCAGAATGAGGCCGAGGTCCCAACCACCGAGTCGAGGGTTGGGGACCTGCGCTCCGCCCGTCGATGCGTCGCCGACGTACTTGGGGTTCTTGAAGACGAACTCGGTGATCGCAACGCCGCCCGCCAGGGTCACGATGGCGAGATTGGTCCCGCGAACACGTAGTGCAGGAAGGCCGACCGCGACGCCGAATGCCGTCGCGATGAGCGCAGCGAGGATCGGTGCGATCGGGAACGGGATCTCCCAACGCGTGGCGAGTCTCGACAGCGCGAACCCCGCCACTCCAGCGAACGCCATCTGCGCGAGCGACGCCTGGCCGCCGAAACCGGTGAGCACGACAAGCGAGAGCGCGAGCACGACGGCGATGACCGAGGTCATGATCGCACCCCGCCACAACGGACCGAGGAGGAGGAGGCCGGCGACCGCGAGCACCACGGGGACGCCGGCCGACAGCGATGTCACCCGCGCTGGCGGAACGGCCGGAAGCCGCCAGCCGTCGACCGCACCTCGGTCCGGGAGTCGCTCTCCGAGGAACACCATCGCCACGATGATCACCACGAACGGCAGACCCTCGCGTGCACCGAACTGGGGAAACCAACTGATGTCGGCTTGAACCTTGGTGAACGTGGACTGCGTGAGCCCGATGGCGAAGCCGGTTGCGACGGTCGGCCAGATCCACCGGAACCGTCCGATGAGCGCCGCGCCGAGTGCAGGGATGAGGAAGCCGAACGTGAACACGGTCGACGACAACTGGATCATCGGCGACGCGAGAATCACCACCAACGCACCGATCGACGAGGCCAACACGAAGCTCGACCCAGCGAGGAACAGTGGCGAGTAGCCGATGAGCACGGCCCCCTTCTCATTCTCCGCAGCGGCGCGCGTGGCGAGACCGACGTGGGTGAAGCGCGACGCCAACCACACCCCGAGTGCGATCACCAGCACGATCGCCGCAAGCCAGAGCCCGTCACGGGGCACGGTGATGTCACCGGTGATCGTCACAGGTTCACGCGGCAGAATCGGCTCGACACGGAGGCCGGAGTTGTCGGCGAATCGTTGGTCGATCAGCGAGATGAAGACGATGACGAGCCCGATGCTCGCGACCACGTTCGCGAGCGCTGGCGCTTTGGCGAGGGGCCGGAACACGAGCATGAACACCACCAAGCCCATCACCGCTGACGTGACCAGCGCGAGCACCAGTGCGGGAACGAACGGCACCTCGCCGGCGAAGTGGTACCGGGCCGGCAGACCCGGGAACGGGAACGGGTAGGCACCGCGACGCAGATCGGCGAACACGTACGCACCCCACGACGCCATCGCCCCGAATGCGAAGTTGACGACTCCTGCGCCCTGATGCGTGATCACCAGACCGACTCCGAACGCCGCGATGATCGACGCTGCTGCCGACCCCAGCAGCAGGAAGAAGATGTAGTCGCTCATCGCAGGGTCAGCAGATGCTGATCACGGGAGGTAGTCGACGACGTCGACCGCTTCGAACCCCGGGACGGTCTCGATCTCGCCGCCGGCGACGTAGCGACCGATCGGGAACGAGAAACTGCACACCGACGGGTACGTCGATGAGAGACCGCATGCGAGCGGACTGTCATTCGGGAAGCTCGACAGTTCCGTCGTGGAGGCCAGCGTGTCGAAGATCGCTTGGCCGGTCACCTCTCCGCCGCTGTCGGCGATGCTGTTCGCGACGCGGGCGAGCGTCATCACCTGGGTGATGCCGAGTGCTCCCAGGCCGAGCGAATCGGCGGCGTCGGTGCCGTAGACGGGCGAGATGATGTCATCGAATTCCTGTGCGGCCGTCGAATCGTCGGGTGCTCCCACGGCGATGAAGTGCCAGCCAACCGCATCGTCGCCGACGACATCGAGCACTTCGGCGCTCCCGCAGATCGCAGTCGAGATCATCGGGGTGTCGATCGCGAGCGACACGCGCCCGCGCATCGCACCGACGCATCCAGCATCGGCGTACAGCGAGACGAGCACGTCGGGGTTCGAGCTGTTGGCTTGGCGGATCAGGCCTTGGAATCCCGCGTCGGTCTCGTTGTCGCCGCCCTTGATCGACACGTAGGTGAGCCCAGCCTTGTCCAGCGCGGCGATGAGCGCTGCCTCGGAGCCGTTGGCGCCGGGGTTGTCCGCGCTGATGATCCCGACCGTCGAGGCGTTCAAGCCTTCGACGGCGAATGCCACGATCGCTGCCATGGTCGTTGCATTGCCGCCGGTGACGAACAACGCATCGGCGGTGTAGTCGGGCGAGAGGATCGGAAGTGCTCCGACGACCGGTGTCCCCGACGCCGCGAACGTGTCGTAGCCGGGGAACAGGTCGAGGCCCAACATCGCCAGCTCCACGCCCTTGCCCGTGAGCTCTTGGGCGCATGCCTGCGATGTCTCGGGCGAGCCCGCTGCCGTGCAGTGTTCGATCTCGACGGGACGCCCGCCCATTCCGCCGTGTCCGTTGAGGTACTCGATCGCGAGGTCGGTATCGGTACGCATCTCGGGGAAATCGAGCCCCGGCGTGCCCTCGGTGTTCACCATTCCGATGAGGATCGGCTCGCCGGTGGCGGGTCCGCGACTCCCGAAGTCGTCGGAGTTCTCAGTGGGCTCGTCGGCCTCGGCCGACTCGGACTCGGCGTCATCTGCTTCGGGTTCAGCCGGCTCGGTGTCGGCCGGTGAGGTCGCGTCGGTCGTGGCGACATCGTCGCCTTCGGGCGCCGGTTCGGGCTCAGCGACCTCGGCGCCGGCTTCGGGCGGAGCGCTGTCGGATGTCGACGTGTCCGATCCGCTCGCGCACGCCGCGACGAGAACGCCGGCCGTGACGAGACACGACACCATTCGGATGAATTGGTTCTGCTGTCTCATGTGCCCCTCTGCATTCCTCGGTGTGGTGTTGCGTCGAACGATTCGACGTGCGATTCACGCCATGGTGCTGTCGGGCACCCAACTGCCGTGTGCGCCGTACGGGACGCGGCGCGGGAGGTGAATGGTGGCGACGGGTGGCGCCGAGAAATCCTGCGCGTCGATGATCAGGAGCCGGGACTCATCGGAGGTCGTGTCGTGCGAGAGGCTGATGACCCAACCCGCGCCCTCACCCGAGGCGAGCGCCGCTGGGGCGAAGACCGGCTCGGCGCCACGCACGCCGTCGCCGAGATGGTGCTCGGTGCAGGCACCGGTCTTCAGGTCGTACTTCCAGAGAGCCGACCCGTACACGGGCTCCTCTGCGTTTCCTTCGCCGGCCATCGCCATCAGATACCCGTAGTTCGCATCGAGTCCGATCATCCGGTCGTCGACACGGCCGAAGTCACCGGGTCGATCGTCGACCTGTTCCTCGGTGACGACACCGGCATCGAGGTCGATCGTCCACTTCCAGAGTCGGCCGACCTCGGCGTAGTCGTCGTTGCTGGAGCCGAAGGCTTCGGGCTGGCGTGACACGTGGAGCACGATCGTGTTGCCCTCCTCGTGCGCGTTGACCGGGTGGAAGACGTAGCACGGATCGATGTCGAACCATCGGACATCGGCGTTCGTGCCATTGCGGGGCATCACGCCGAGTCGTGCACCTGCGTCCTTGTTGAACATGAACGGGAGGCCCGTCTCGAGCGCAGCGAGATCGAAGCACACCGGCAGATCCATGAACACGACGTGGTTCTGGGTGACGTTGAAGTCGTGCATCATCACCATGTTCGGGATCTCGATGCCTTCGAGCTGCTTGAGTTGCCCATCGGCCCCGACGCGGATGTAGTTCAGGAACGGCGGCGCCGGGTTGAGGTAGCTGAAGGCGATCAGCTCACCGGTGACCGGACACACCTTCGGGTGCGCGGTCATCGAACAGGTCAGCGCGCCTCCGTAGTTCTGGACCCCGAGCGTATTCAGCTCGGTGTCGACCTTCCACGGCCAGTGCCCCTCCTCCAAGCACAGCAGTTCGCCGTTGTGGGGCAGCACGTGCGTGTTGCCCGTCCCGCGGGTCAGATCGCCCATCCCGCCCATCGGATCGTCGAGCGGGTCAGAGATGTTGGGCGTCTGGATGAACCGGTTGCGGTACCACTCGGCCGTGCCGTTCGCGATCCGCACGCCGTGCAACATGCCGTCACCGAAGAACCAGTGGTCGGACTTGCCCGACGCCGGGTTGGGCCCGGTGCGCACGTACGTGCCGGTGAGTTCCGTGGGGATCGTTCCCTCAACACGGAGTTCGGTCTCGGTGAGTTCATCGAGAACCGGGGCCCAATTGTTGCGGAGGTGCCAGGGAAGATCGCCTGCTGGAAGGTCGGTTGTAGAGACATCAATCGTC
>JBGCFW010000082.1:0-6967 GCA_045107155.1 Ilumatobacter sp.
CGAGGCAGCGGAGATGCCCAGCGAGTCGGAGCGTTCCCCGTAGCGATCGATCAGGGCAGAGCCGGCGGCGGTGACTTCGGCGTCCGTTGCGGTCGCGAGCGTGCTGCCACCCTGGGACAGCTCCCGCTCGACGAGGTCGACCAGGCTCAACACGCCGTCGACGAACCTCTCGGTGTCGGTGTCGTAGAACTCGAAGAGCGCGTCGCCAACCAGATCAGAAGATCGCAGCGCGCGCTCGGCGTCGGCGAGCTGATTCATTGCGTCTGCCGTGAGGACGTCGCCATCGTCGTGCTCGGCGATCAGCAGCACGGGTCGCACGTTCGACACGAACCGATCGTCGATGCGGTCCCGGGCGTCGAAGACGGTGCCGTTCGGTTCGGTCGATGCCGACTCCGTCGGCGCCATCGCGAGAAAAGGAACCACGAGCAGCGCGGTGATGGCGGCGATCGCCGCGATGACGCGCAGCGGATGTCGATCGAGTGCGGCAAACGTCCGCATGGACGTCGAGTCGGTGGATTCGTGCTGATGGCGGGCCGGATCGGCGACGTCTCGAGGGCGCATGTTGACAACGTAAAGTTTGATCTTTCCACTGTCAAGTAGATCTTGTCAGTGTCAAGAACGGGGCGATAGAGTCGTCGGTCGTGGCCGACAAGAAGCCGTATCATCATCGGAATCTGCCCGATGCGCTTCGTGCGGTCACTGCCGATCTGGTGAGCGAACGCGGGCCGTCGGGCTTCAGTCTGCGTGAGGTCGCGCGACGTGCCGGGGTGTCACACGCGGCGCCAGCGCACCACTTCGGAGACACTCGTGGACTCCTGACCTCCCTCGCGACCGAGGGATTCGAGCGTCTGGCGACGGCGCTCGGCGACGCAGCGGAGCGTGGCGGCGACGCGGCCGATCGGCTCCGGCGGTGTGGCGCTGCGTACGTCGAGACGGCGTTGGACTCGCCCGGACACTTCGCGGTCATCTTTCGCGACGATCTGCTCGACACCGACGATCCCGCGCTCGCCGAACACGGTGCTGTCGCCTTCGGTCATCTCATCGCAGCGGTCGAAGCGGTGCGCGACGAGATCAATCCTGACCTCGACATCGATGCTGCCGCGACGATGTGCTGGGCAACGATGCAGGGGCTGGTCACCCTGGCGCCCACGATCGACAAGATGGTCGGTTCCGACGAGTCGCCTGACCTGGAGGAGTCGATCGGCTCGCTGTGCGGACTCATGCTCGACGGATTCCGACCACGTCCCGCGAGGTAGATTCGATGACCGTGGACCGCCAGACCCGCATCTCCGACGACGATCGTGAGCGGTACAACGCAGTCATCAAGACCGCCTACGCCGAGGGCCGGATCACCGACTCAGAACTCGGCGATCGGCTCGAAGCGGTGCTCCAAGCGCGGTTCGAGTCAGAGCTCGTTCCGGTGGTCGCAGATCTGCCGAACCCACCTCCGCTGGCGCCGGTACCCGCGCCACTCCTGCCACCGCCCACGACGACCCGGGCAGTCACACCCGCCGGCTCGAACGGCGCCCTGGTCGGCCCCGAGGCCACGCCCTTCCTCCTTGCGCCGATCATCTGCACCGCCATCTATGCGATGACCGACCTGGGTGGTTACTTCTGGCCGATGTGGGTGTGGTTCGGGTGCTCGATCCCCGTCGTCGGTGGCGTGATCGCCCGGCGTCTGTCGCGATGACCTCCGGTGAGCGGGGTGACGAGTCGGCTGATCGGCTGGACGAACTCGCCGACACCGCGGAACTGATGGGCGACGAGCCGACCGCCGCCCGACTGCGTGAACGAGCGCACCGCGCTCGGCTCGATGAGCTCGGCCGCAACGACGCCTCCTGACCCGACGGGCCGGATCAACCGTCGCCGGGAGCGAGGCCGGTGCGGACAGCCCAGGTCGCGATCTCCGTCCGTGAGGCCATGTCGAGTTTCGTGAGGATGTGCGACACATGGGTCGACACCGTCTTGCGTGCGATGAACAGCTCCTCGGCGATTTGGCCGTTGGTCATCCCTCGCGCCACGAGTCGTGCAACGTCGATTTCGCGCCCGGTGAGGTCGTCCGAGCACACTTCGTTCGCAGCGAGCGCGAGCGCTTCATCGCGACGACGGCCGGGCCAGCGGCTGAGTCGCTCGGCCGCTCGTTGCGCGTATCGGCGACCCGCGTCGCGCCGGCCCGCTCGAGTTTCGATCCTCGCGAGAGCCAGTGACATCTCGGCGTCGCGTAGCGCGCTGCCGTCCGTCGAGCCATCGGTCGACGTCTCGATGACCTCCTCCAGAAGCTCTTTGGCTCGTGGGTCGCCGACCCGTTCGGCGAGGAGCGCAGCGGTCACCGCGGGCTCGGCCTGTTCGGTGCCGTCGCGTGCGAGCAGGGCGCATGCTTCGGCCAGGAGTTCAGGCGCGACGGAGCCCTCGATGAGGTCGGGGAACGAGATAGCGAGAGCGAGCGACGCCGAGGAGTCGGTCAGGGGCGGGTCGGCGAGCAGCTCGGTGACCTCGCTCGGCATGCCGTGCCGTGCGGCCTGACGAAGTCGGATCGACCACGCCCATGCCTTGTCGCGGGGCAGGTCCTCGACCATCTCTCGGTCGACCTCGATCCCGGTCTCCTGTCTGAGCAGCAACTCGTAGAAGCGGATGTGCATGCCTGACTTGAGCTGGTGCACGAACGGTCGAGCGCGGTCGATCCACTGCTGTGCGGTGTGCAGATCGCCGCGGTCGATGGCGACGCCGGCCTTGCGAACCGGCAGCAACACGGCACTCGCGAGGTCGAATCCTCCGCGGTGCGCCACCTCGCCCATCGCATCGAGCGTCGCATCAGCGACATCAGGGGGCTGATGAACCGACAGGTTGTGAAGCGCTCGCGTGGCCGACACGTAGTCCCCCGCGCGCTCGGCTTCCTTCGCGACCCGCTCGAGCGTGGCGAGTGCCTCTGCTCGACGGTCGAGGACGTTGGCCTCGGCGCTCGCCTGGTCGACGGTGATCCTGAGCAGCAGGTCGTCGAGTCCGTGCTCTTCGGCGAGTGCACGAGCCTCGTCGGCTCGTTCGACGGATCGCGCCAGCTCACCCGTCAGCATGTCGTGTTGAGTGAGATCGGCGAGGAGCCGAGCCCGAACGGTCGGTGCCGAGACGTGCGCGAGCATCGCTTCCATCTCGGCCGCGATGCGCGATGCGCTCTCGTAGTCATCGCGCTCGAAAGCGATGCGGGCGAGCAAGGCCAACGCATCGACGTCATCGTCCTCGGCGGTGGATTGCGCGGCGGCGCGCCAGCGAAGCGCATGATGCTCGGCGACCTCACCCTGGCCGGTGAGCCACGCAGCACGAGCGGCGAGTTCGCGCAAGGCGACATCGTCGGGGCGATGCTCGAGCGCGAGTTCGGCCAGAACGAGCGCCTGGCGGGTCGAGCCCCGGTCCATGTAGTGGCGTACGCCCTTCGGCGCGAGTCGGGTCAGGTCCTCGAGCCTCCCGCTACCGGCGGCATGGCGAGCCAGCTCGGCGAATGCGTTCGGGCTGTGCTCGTTGGTCGCGACCCAGGCCCGATCGTGCAGTCGTCGGCGCTCGCGGCCGAGCAACGATGCGAGGATCGACTCGCGAACGAGTTCGTGGCGGAACCGGAAGACGTCGATCTCGGGTTCGACGATCACGCGTCGCTCGATGAGCGGGCGCAACCTGTCGATCAGGTCGGCCTCGTCGACGTCGAGCGCGGTCGCAAGTAGATCGAACTCGAAGGGCGACCCCAGCACCGCGGCGATCGCGAGGGTGTCTCGTTCCGCCGAGCTCAACCCCTTGAGGCGAAGTCGCAGTGTCTCGGTGAGTGTTTCGGGGAACCCGTCGCGCTGCTCGTCGGGGTCCTCCCACCCGTCGCTCGAGGTGAGGATCTCTTCGATGAAGAAGGCGTTTCCGCCGGTACGTACACGGAGCCGTTCGATCGCCACGGAGGATGCGGGTCGACCCGTGTGTTCGTTCACGAGGTTCGCGATCTCGGACTGATCGAATGGTTCGAGATGGAGGTGCCGCCCGGTACGGCGGGCACTCATCGTGTCGAGCAATTCGGCCGCGGACTCGCGCCCCTGGAGGTCCTCGGACCGGTAGGTCACGACCAGCGCCGGGTGCTCGGGCGCCGCCAAGAGCCGTTCGGTGACCTGCAGCGACTCGACGTCGGCCCAGTGCAGGTCTTCGAGTATCAGGGCTTCGGGGTCGAGGTGCCGGACGAGGGCGATGCCTGCGCTGATCACGTCGCCGGGTGACGGGGCTTCGGGCAGCGTCGGGCCGTCATGCGCGAGTTCTGGTGCGATGCCGCGCAGGAGTTCGGTCAGTGCGGATCGCACCCCCACCAGAGCGGGAGGGATCTCGGCCCAGCTGCGCACGTCGGGTTCGACCGCCGACAGCAGGAGGTCGAAGGGACGGCCGAGGGAGCCGGGCGAGGAGTAGCCGACGAGGGCTCGTCGGCCCGAGCGGCGGACGGCCTCGGCGACGAGCCTGCTCTTGCCGACGCCTGCTTCGCCGGACACCCGGATCAGCGTGGCGGCCGTTGCATCTGGCGAGAGGGCGTCACCAAGGGCCCCGAGTTCTGCGTCGCGCCCGACGAACGGAGTCGGAGAGACGCCGGAGACGGTCACGACGCCAACGTTAGCCCTGGGCAACGGCAGGCGTCGTCGAGTAGCTCGGGGCAGAGGCAAGGCGCCGGCGCAGGCTCGGCAGGAACCGGAACGTGCGGCCTGCCCGGGGGTTCCGGACGGATCGGGCCAGCCGTCGGTGGTCGGCGTCGGCGATCCGTTGGCGGTATTCGAAGTTGGCGGTCTGGAAGTCGAGAGTCGGTTGCATGACGACCACGATGAAGGTCTCAGGTAGGGCCCCACATCGGGCACATGACCGATTTGGGGATGAGTTCTTCCGCGTGGCCCCTCGGTCTCGCGAGCGCGATGCCGGCAGGACCCGGTGGTGAAGCGTCAGATCACCTTGAGGGCATCGGAGTAGACCTTCTTGGGCTTCATGTCGACGGCGATCTGCCGGGCGATCTCGTGGAACGCCTTCGCCAGTTCCGACTCGGGTGCGACAGCGGTGATCGGTTTGCCATCGTCACCGCCCTCTCGAAGAGCCTGCACGAGCGGCAGCTGGCCGAGAAGCGGAACATCGAGTTCGTCGGCCAGTTCTTGTCCGCCGCCCGAGCCGAACAGCTCGTACCGCTTGCCATCGTCGCCGGTGAACCACGACATGTTCTCGATGATGCCGCGAACCGGAAGGTTGACCTTCTCGGCCATGGCTGCCGACATCGCAGCGACCTTCTGCGCGGCGGGTTGTGGCGTGGTGACCACGAACACCTCACCTCGCGGCAGGTACTGCGCGAGCGACAGAGCGATGTCGCCGGTACCGGGCGGCATGTCGATGAGGAGGAAGTCGGGCTCGTCCCAGAACACATCGGTGAGGAACTGCTCCAGCGCCTTGTGGAGCATCGGCCCACGCCAGATCACGGCCTGGCCCTGGGGCACGAAGTAGCCGATCGAGATGCATCGGACGCCCCACTGCTCAGGTGGGAGGAGCATCTCGTCGATGACGATTGGCTCGCGGTCGGTGCCGAGCATGCGCGGGATCGAGTAGCCGTAGATGTCCGCGTCGATGATGCCGACCGAGTGTCCCTGCTCGGCGAGCGCCACGGCGAGATTCGTGGTGACGCTCGACTTTCCGACACCGCCCTTGCCTGACGAGATGAGGAGCGGGCGCGTCTTCGACCCGGTCTTCGCGAAGGGGATCTCACGGCCTTCGGCGTGACCATGTGCCTGGTTCGACCCGGCGGTGCCTCCGGCGTTGCCGTGCACCATCTTGCGGACGTTCTCTCGCTCTTCGTCGGTCATCACGGTGAACTCGAGGTCGATCGACTC
This sequence comes from Ilumatobacter sp., assembly GCA_045107155.1. Classification (GTDB taxonomy): domain Bacteria; phylum Actinomycetota; class Acidimicrobiia; order Acidimicrobiales; family Ilumatobacteraceae; genus Ilumatobacter_A. The sequence goes on from JBGCFW010000082.1 coordinate 5,874, forward strand.
GACGCCGTCGAGTTCGGTGGCCGCCTCGGAGACGCGGCGCGTGATCTCACCCTTCAAGGGGCAGCCGGGCACCGTCAGTGCCACGAGGACGCCGACGATGCCGTTGTCACGGACCTGTACCGCTTTGAGCATGCCGAGATCGACGATCGAACGGTTGAGTTCCGGATCCTCGACGGGGCGGAGTGCGTCGATCACCTGATCTTCGGTCACGGGAGTGGTTGACATGGAGCCAGTGTGGCGAGGCAACGGTTGATTTCCCACGATGCACCCGGGCGCATTCGGAGTACCTTCGGCCGGGTCCAACGCCCGCCGACCACCACCGAGGTCCCGTGATCGATCGAGCAGCACTCGAACAGCTGCGTTGCCTCCTGCTCGAAGTCGACGCCGTCGGCTGCATCCTCGATGCGAACGGCGGGCTCGACGGGATCGCCGGGCGGATGGCCGAGGAGTTCGTCGGATCGCACGCGTTCGACTTCGTGTCGCCTGCCGACCACGAACTCCTGGCGCAGATCTTCTTGCCGCCACCCGAGGGCGTACCGATCAACCGCCGCGGTGTGCCGTTCGAGCTCACGCTGATCGCCCCCGATGGGCGCCACGAGCACGTCGACGTCCTCCCGACGGCGTTCGATCACGACGGCGAGCGACGGTGGATCGTCTCGGTCACGCCGAAGCGGCTGCGTTCTCCCGCCCATCGTCTGATGGACGTCGTGATCGACGGCGGCGATCTCGGTGCGGTCGCCGATCGTCTGGTGAGCGACTGGCTGATGGTGGGTCGCGACGATCCCGACCAGGCCCGTACCGAGACATTCGTCGTGATGGACGCCGGTACGGCGGACGCAGAGGTCGTGTCGACCGGTGCGCATCCGGCCGTCGATCGAGCGCTCCTGGATCCGAGCACTCACGACACGTTCGTCCGCCATCACCAGGATGGCGTCATTCACTCCACGCTCATCGACGAGCTCGGCGGACCCTTCGCCGAGGCGTGCGCGCGAGCCGGATTTCCGGCTGCGCATGTCGGCGCCGCTGACTCTCGTGATGGTGTTCGGTGGTGGGTGGTGTGGTTGATCGACGACGCGGCGTTCGCGTTGAAACTG
>JBGCFW010000083.1:0-5463 GCA_045107155.1 Ilumatobacter sp.
CCCGAAGGCCCGTTGGCGAGCTTGCTCGACAACCTCATTGCCGAGGGTCTCATCGTCGAGACCTCACGCAACAGCGGTGTGTTGACCGTGGAGCTCGACGAGCGAGAGTTCGAACGCATCGCCAACCGCGATGAAGTCGAGGCGATCGGGCAGATCGTCCTGACGTTCCTCGACACGCTTCGAGGCGTTGGCCAGGTCGCTTTCACCATCGATGGCGACCCGTTGACCGTGCCAACCGCGACGGGGGTGTTCACCGATCAGCCGGTGTCGAGCGACGACTACACGGCGCTTCTCGCCGACGGCACCGCCTCGGGCGTCGACGAACCACCGCCAACCACGACCACCACGACAACGACTCCGTCGACCACTGCACCATCGAGCACCGTCGCGCCGTCCTGACTCGGGGTGCGGCACGCGTCCGGTCAGACGACGATCCCTCGCGGGGAACCATGCCGGGGCGGCGAGTTCGAGCCGTGTCAGTAACCGAGCCGCTCGACGCGTTCCGGGCGACGCTGCCAGTCCTTGTCGACCTTCACCCGCAACTCGAGGAACACGCCATCGGGCAGTTGCCGACGCGCCGCCTCGCCGGCCCGTTTCAGCACGCTCCCGCCCTTACCGATGACCATGCCCTTCTGGCTGTCCCGTTCGACGATGATGTCGACGCGGATGCGGGGCCACTCCCATTCGACCACCTGCGTGGCGATCGAGTACGGCAATTCGTCACGCGTGGCGGCAAGCAACTGCTCGCGGACCAATTCGGCAACCCAGCGCTCCTCGGGGAGGTCGCTCACCTCGTCCTCGGGGAAGAACCGCGGACCAAGCGGCAAACCCTCGGTCAGATGAGCCACCAGGACGTCGATCCCCTCGCCCGTGCGGGCAGAGACGGGAAAGTACTCACGGGCACCGAGGTCGCTTGCTGCGGTGAGCATCGCGAGGACCTGCTCTGGGCTTGCTCGATCGGTCTTGTTGACCACCACGATCGAGTTCTCCATGTCGAGCCGGTTCGCGACCCAGCGGTCGCCCTTACCGAACGGCTTGGTCGCGTCGAGGACGAGTGCGGTCACGTCGACGTCGTCCACACTGCCGAGAGCGGTCGCGTTGACGCGCTCGCCGAGTGCTGTGACCGGCTTGTGAAGACCCGGCGTGTCGACGAACACGAGCTGGCTGTCGGGGCGGGTGAGGACGCCCATGATGCGATGCCTCGTCGTCTGCGGCTTGTCGCTGACGATGCTGATCTTGCGACCGCAGATCGCATTGACGATCGACGACTTGCCCACATTTGGGCGACCGACGAACGTGACGAAGCCGGAGCGATGATCACCGTTGTGGTCGAGCGCGCCGATGGCGTCGTGGGCCGTGTCCTCGGATGGAACCATCGGGGCCGACTCAGTCGGTTCGTGCGTTTCGTCGGCCATCGGAGCAGTCTGGCAAGCTCGCGCCCATGACGCGCATGATCGATGGAATCGATGGATTGAAGGCACTCGTCGGCGAGCACCTCGGCTACTCGCCGTACGTCGAGATCACGCAGGAGCAGGTCCAGCAGTTCGCGGAAGCGACCGGCGACCACCAGTGGATCCACATCGACGTCGAGCGCGCCAAGGCTGGCCCCTTCGGCGGCCCGATCGCCCACGGCTATCTCACGCTTTCGCTCGGTCCGATGCTGTCGCCGCAGATCTTCGCCGTCGACGGCATCTCCATGGGGGTCAACTACGGCGCGGGGAAGATCCGCTTTCCGTCGCCGGTGCCCGTCGGGTCGAACGTTCGCCTCGGAGCGACGTTGATGTCGGTCGACGACGTCGCCGGTGGGGCGCAGGTGCAGATGGAGTTCGTGTTCGAGGTCGAAGGGGCGAGCAAGCCATCGTGCGTCGCGGAAGTCATCTTCCGCTACTACGCCTGACCCACCTCGCAGCGCACCACGGGCATGACGAGATGAGTGCCCACGACGGCACCGGCAGCGAACTCTCGCTCGCTGCAGTACACGAAGCGATCGGACAAGCGCGTCCGGACGAGGAGTGTTTGGTCTTTCGCGACCGCCGCTTCACGTGGGCCCAGGTCGAGGACCGCACGCGTCGGTTGGCCAATCACCTCCTCGCGGCCGGGCTCGGTTGCCACGTCGAACGCGCTGAGTTGGCTGGGCACGAATCGGGTCAGGACCATCTCGCCATCTACCTGCACAACGGCAATGAATATCTCGAGACGATGCTCGGTGCACTGAAGGCCCGAGTCGCGTCACTCAACGTGAACTATCGCTATGTCGCCGAAGAGCTGCGGTATCTCCTGACCGACTCGAACGCCACCGCCGTCGTCGTCCACTCGGCCTTCGCCCCGACCCTCGCCGAGGTCCTCGGCGACCTACCCAACCTGCGCACGATCCTGCAGGTCCGCGACGACTCGGGCAACGAGCTGCTCCCCGGTGCGGTCTGGTACGAGGACGCGCTGGCGTCCGCGTCGTCTGATCGACCCGAGGTCGCCTGGAACGCCGACGACCTCTATCTCCTCTACACCGGCGGCACCACAGGCATGCCAAAAGGCGTGATGTGGCGCAACGGTGATGCGATGCGCTCCTGCTTCGGCGGTTCGCCCACCGCGCGCACACTCGACGAGTTCGTCGCTGGCGCCGCAGAGGGCGGTCTCCGGGCACTGATCGGCCCACCCTTCATGCACGGCGCCGGGCATTGGATCGCGTTCCGTACGTGGCTCAGTGGCGGAACCGTCTTCGTGCCCTCGGTGCCCGAGCGGCTCGATCCGACTGACGTGTGGGCATCGATCGAGCGCGAGCGGCTCGACTTCCTGCTGATCGTCGGCGACGCGTTCGCTCGGCCACTGCTCGATGAACTCGACCGTGCCGCCGGAGCGCGCGACCTGTCGTCACTGGCTGTGATCCTCTCCGGCGGCGCCGCCCTCTCAGCCCCGCTCAAAGACGAGTTTCTCGCCCACCTGCCGACCGTGATGATCATCGACGGTCTCGGTTCGTCCGAAGCGGGTGGTCAGATCTCGCACGTGTCCGCTGGCGGTAACGCCACGACCGGCACGTTCCCGCTGACCGACGGCAACGTCGTCCTCAGCGCCGAGATCGATCGAGTGCTCGACCCGGGCGACGACGAACTCGGATGGCTGGCGAAGTCAGGGCGCCTCGCACTGGGCTACCTCGGCGACGCCGACAAGACGGCGCGCACCTACCCGGTCGTCGACGGCGTGCGATACGCCGTACCCGGTGATCGAGCCAGACTGCTCGACGACGGGCTCGACGGGCTCGGGATCGTCGAGCTGCACGGGCGAGATTCGGTCACGATCAACTCCGGTGGCGAGAAGATCTTCGCCGAAGAGGTCGAGGCGGCGCTGCGATCTCATCCGGCGATCTACGACTGCATCGTGGTCGGTCGCCCGAGCGAACGGTGGGGTCGAGAAGTCGTGGCAGTGTTGCGCCTCCGCGACGGTCACGAGGCAGACGACGCCGAGCTGCTCGACGCGGCCCAGCGGCACATCGCCCGGTACAAGCTGCCCAAAGCGATCGTGCGCGTCGATGACGTCGTGCGTTCCCCGAGCGGCAAGGCCGACTACCGGTGGGCCACAGGCATCGCGACGGCCAGCGAGAGATCGTGACCCCGCACCTCGACGCGGGTGTCGTCGAGCCGCACCTGACGTGGAGCGGTGTGATGGACACGATCGAGCGTGGTCACCACCTCGCTCGGGCCGAGGTCGACGACACACTGCTGCGGCGCCGGGAGGACTCGGTCCTCAGCCGAGCCGCGCTGATCGACGGTCTCGGCGTGCTCGTCAAGACGGCCACCGTGTATCCGGGCAACGCATCGCGTGGCATTGCGTCGATCAACGGCTCGGTCGCGCTGTTCGACGATGTCACCGGGGTGTTGGTCGCCACCATCGATTTCGATCTCCTCACGCGCTGGAAGACCGCCGCCGACTCGGCTCTCGCCGCTCGCCATCTCGCGCGGGCCGACTCGGGACACATCGTGATCGTCGGAGCCGGAAACGTCGCCCAGGCGATGATCGACGCCTACGGCGCCGTCTTCCCCGGCGCTGTCTTCACGATCTGGAACCGCTCACCGGAGCGCGCCGAGGAGCTCGCGGAGATCACCGGTGCCGGCTTCGTCTCACGCCTCGAAACGGCGCTTGTCGCCGCCGACATCGTGTGCACGGCCACGATGTCGACGGACCCGCTGGTCGTCGGTGAGCTGGTCGAGCCGGGTACACACATAGATCTCATCGGTGGTTACCGGCGCGACATGCGCGAGGCCGACGACCGACTCGTCGAGAAGGCCTCGGTCTTCGTCGATTGCGTCGACACGGCCTTGGACGTCGGAGACATCGCCGAACCGGTCGCGAGCGGACTGCTCGACTCCACGCGATTGCTCGACTTCGGCAACATCGCCGACGGTTCGTTCCGACGCGAGCATGACGACCAGATCACGATGTTCAAGAACGCCGGCGGCGCTCATCTCGACCTCATGGTCGCTCGGCACATGTTCGACGCCGTCCAGACCGCCGACTGAACGAACCCCGAAACCGCACCAAAACGGCGGCGGTTCACCCGAGCGTGCTCTAGGGTCGGTCGTCGACCTCACCGTTCACCTTCCAGGTGGATCGAACACGAAAGGGCACTCCTGACATGGGGCTTCTCGACAAACTCAAGGGCGAACTCGTCGACATCATCGAGTGGATCGATGATTCTCGATCCACGCTCGCATGGCGCTTCCCGCGCTATCAGAACGAGATCAAGAACGGCGCCCAGCTGATCGTGCGCGAGGGCCAAAAGGCCGTGTTCGTCTACCGCGGTGCACTCGCCGACCAGTTCGAACCCGGTCACTACGAGCTGAAGTCGGAGAACCTGCCGATCCTGTCGACGCTGCAAGGTTGGAAGCACGGCTTCGACAGCCCGTTCCGCTCCGAGGTGTACTTCATCAACACCCGCCCGGTCACCGACATCCGCTGGGGCACTCCGCAGCCGGTCACGGTTCGCGATCCGGACTTCAAGATGGTCCAAGTGCGAGCGAATGGCCTGTGCATGGTCAAGATCGACGACGTCGCGATCTTCTTGCGCGAAGTGATCGGGACCGACTCCGCCGTCGAAGCCGACGAGATCACCGAGTTGCTCCGGCGCGTGATTTCGATGGCGTTCTCCGACATGGTCCTCGAGACCGGACTCGGCGCCATCGATCTGCAGGGCCAGCAGGTCGCGCTGTCGGGCAAGCTCCGCGAGTTCGTCGAGGAACGCGTCGACGACGAGTTCGGTCTGTCGATCCCCGACATCACGATGAACATCTCGCTGCCCGACGAGATCACCCAAGCGATGACCAAGGGCGTCGCCAAGGGTGTCGAAGCTTCCGGGTTCGTCGAGAACGTCGACCTGAACAAGTACCAGCAGGCACAAGCCGCCGATGCAATGCTCGCCGCCGCGCAGAACGAGGGCGGCTCGGTGATGGGCGACATGATGCAGATGGGCAT
>JBGCFW010000084.1:0-26342 GCA_045107155.1 Ilumatobacter sp.
CGTCGTCGGCCTCGTCGCCGCCACGGTCGCCTACGCCTCGATGGGACTGACCTGGGACGGGGACTCCCCGTATGCGCTGCTCGCGATACAGCTCGCAGTGCTCGGAGCCGGCATCGGTCTGACCGTGGCGCCGACCACGTCGGCAGTGGTCGACCACGCAGAACCCGATGCACGCGGCGCTGCAGCCGCCGCCGTGATGGTGATCCGGATGATCGGATTGAGCGTCGGCCTCTCCGCGCTGACGGCGTGGGGACTCGCCCGTTTCAACACCCTGCGCTCCGAGATCGACCTGCCGCCGATCACCGACCCCGGCTTTCAGGACGCGCTCACCGAGGTGACCGCGGAACTCACCTCGCGATCGATCGCCGACACCTTCCTGGCGAGTGCGCTCGCACTCGGTGTCGGATTGGCGGTCAGCCTCGCGCTGCTCCGCAAACGCCTCGCCGCCCACGACCACCCCGACCCCGGCAGACCCGACTCCGACCCGACCCGACCTGACGCCGACGAAAGAACCTTCAAGATGACCGACGAACGACGCGACTCCAACGAACACGACGCCAGCCCAGCGGCCGACGGTGCGACCGACCCCGAGGTCGATGCGGGCACAGACGTCGAGGTCGATGCCGACGCAGAGGCTGATGCCGACCCAGAGGCCGACCTCGATGTCGACACCCGCGAGCACGACACCTTCGTGGTCGCACCCCGCATGGCCGACACCGACGAGCTCCCGACGATCGAGGTCGGCGAGTCCGAAGCGGCCGAGGCAGAGGTGGCCCACGACTCACCAGAGATGGTGGCGGGCTCATGGGCACACCGGCACCTCGGAGCCTTGCTCGGGGTGATGGCACTGCTGCTCATCGGCGCAGTGGTGCTCACGGCGCTGATGTTCGCGCGGGTCAACTCGACCGAGGCCGAGCTCGCCGACACCAGGGCAGACCTCCAGCGCGTCGAAGCAGGCGCGGCGATCTTCGCGTCCCAGGTCAACGGGTTCGTCGAGGCGATCGACGAACTCGGCCCGGAGATCGACAGCGGCCTCGACCAGGCCGTGACCCAACTCGAGGAGTTCGGCACCTCGACCATCGAGTTCGACGTCGCCATCGACGAGACCATCTCGATCGACGAGACCTTCGTGATCAATCGAACGGTCGAAGTCCCGATCAACACGTCGATCCCGATCAACGAGGAGGTCGAGACGACGATCACGATCGACGGACCGTTCGGCATCGACATTCCACTCGACATCACCGTTCCCGTCGACCTGGATGTCCCGATCGACCTCACCGTCGACATCCCGATCAACGAAGAGCTCCCCGTGGCCGTCGACGTCCCGGTCCAGCTCGATGTGCCGATCTCGATCTCGGTGGAGGGCACCGAATTGCAGACGCTCACGACGTCGTTGATCGAAGGTCTCCGCTCGTTCCAGGACGGACTCTCCGGACTCACGAGCGGCTGAGCGGCGGGGGATCGAGGCGTCCGATCGCGCCGCTGACGAGGAGGGTCGGAGCTCGGGACCAGAAAACTGCAGGCTTGCCTGCACCCAAGCGACCACACACGCAAGAAGACCTGCAGTTTCATGCTCGCAGAGCCCCCAACCCTCTCTCAGCCGCCTCCCCACGTCCGGGCCGAGGGCCAGCGACGGATCGGTAGCGTTCGGAGCGATGAGTGACTCCGTCGAACGGCCAGCCGCACGCGTGGTCACGAGACCTGCGCTCACGTTCAAGGTTCGCCGGCGCAAGCTGTCGGCGAAACGACAGGGTGAGTTCGAGGAGTGGCTGCCGAGGTGGTCGATCGAGGTCGAGGGCCCCGAGCTCGTCTGGGCCGAGGTGTTTCCGGGCCCAGGCGGCGCCGAGCGCGACGCCTTGCGTGGTGTCGTCCTCGACATCGGGTTCGGACACGGCGAGTCGACGATCGAGATGGCCAGGGTCGATCCCGGACTCGACGTGATCGGTGTCGAGGTCCACGACCCGGGTGTCGTCACCGTGCTCGACGCGATCGAGAACGAACCCTTGCCGCACGTTCGCGTCGTCCACGGCGACCTCGTCCGGTTCCTCCGACGCATCCCGGGCGAGTCGCTCCGTCACATCCGCATCTACTTCCCGGATCCGTGGAAGAAGACCCGCCAGCACCACCGCAGACTCGTACGCGAGGACATCGTGGGTGCGCTCACCGACCGCCTCGAGATCGGCGGCTCGCTCCACCTGGCAACGGACATCGCCGACTACGCCGAGCAGATGGAGCGCGTGTGCGATGCGGAGGATCGCCTCGATGGCGGTGTCATCTCGCGCCCGAGCTCTCGACCATGGACGAGGTTCGAGCAACGCGGGATCGACGAAGGTCGCCCATCGACCGACCTGCTCTACGTCCGCGCCACCTGAATCCTCCGCATCGAGTGGCAATTCCCCGGCAGACTGGAAAGATGTCCATCCTCGACGACCTGTTGGCCGAACGCGGTGTGCTGCTGATCGACGGCGCGATGGGAACCGAACTGTTCTCGCGCGGCCTCGAATCGGGTGGCGCTCCCGAAGCCTGGAACGTCGAACATCCAGATCGCGTGAGCTCGGTCCACGAGGCGTACATCGCTGCGGGCTCCGACATCGTGTTGACCAACTCCTTCGGTGGGACCGGCTTTCGTCTCAAGCTGCACGACCTCGACGACCGGGTCATCGAACTGAACGAAGCGGCAGCCCGCAGCGCCCGAGCTGCCGCCGACGCCGCCGATCGACGGGTCATCGTCGCCGGCTCGATGGGGCCGACCGGCGAACTGCTCGAACCGATGGGTTCGATGACCCCCGAGACCTGCGCCGCTGCGTTCGCCGAGCAGGCGAAGGGACTCGACGCGGGCGGCGCCGACGTGCTGTGGATCGAGACGATGAGCCACCTCGACGAAGTCGCAGGCGCCATCGAAGGTGCTCGCTCGGTGAGCAACCTGCCGATCTGCGCGACGCTGAGCTTCGACACGGCCGGCCGCACCATGATGGGGGTCACGGGCGTCGACGCGGTGACCCGACTCGCCGAGCTCGGTGTCGACGCCGTCGGTGCCAACTGCGGCAACAACCTCGCCGACACCGAGGCTGCCCTTGCCGAGATGCGCGCCGCGAACCCCGACATCCCGCTGATCAGCAAAGCCAACGCCGGGATGCCCGAGTGGGTCGGCGCCGAGCTGCACTACAGCGGTTCACCCGACGTGATGGCCGCTCATGCGCATCGTCAGCGCGCCGCCGGGATCCAGATCATCGGCGGGTGCTGCGGATCGGCACCCGAGCACCTCGCGATGATGCGCAAGGTGCTCGACGGCATCATCGAGCCACCCGAGGTCGAGTTCGAAGTGGCGACCAAGCGTGCGGTCGCCAAGCCGCGCGACCGCAAGCGTCGCCGCGGCGGACCCGCCGGCGCCTCGTACTGACCCGACGCAGTTCAGTCGTCGAGGTGCGCCTTCGACTCCCGCAGCGCTCCCGCGAAGATGCCTTTCGCCATCAGCGACGTCTCATGACGACGGCGCTCGGCGTACACCTCGGCGCGAGCACCGTGGACCGAGCGATCAGCGGGTGCCGCCCACGCCGCGAGGTCGGCGAGGTGCGACGCCAGACGGTGATCACCAGCTGCGCTCACTTCGACCGCTCGCGCCGCCAGACGGTCGGCACCTCCAGCAAGGCTGGCCAACTCCGCCGCGAGCACCTCGTCCGGTGACGGCTTGAGTCGACTCGGCGCACCGTCCCACCAACCGCCGAACTGACGCCACACGTTGCGGATCACGAACTCGGGTTCGTCGTACATCGGCTTCAGGTACGGCTTCGCGAGCAGATCGGGATCCACGCTGACCGAGTGCACGATCGTGTCGAGCACCTCGCCGGCGTTCATCATCTCCAAGACGTCGGCGACGAGCTGCTCGAGCGCGCCGGCGATGTCGGTCAGCATCGTCTCGATCCGATCGGCCCCACCGACGGGGAGGCCGTGAGCCGGCAGCAGGATCTCGGGTCGACGTGACGCCATGTCACGCAGCGCAGCCGCCCACTCGATCGGGAATCGCTGGACCTTCTGGGGGTTGCCGGCGTTCGGGAAATTCCAGATGACGAAGTCCCCTGCGAACATCCAACGGCGATCGGGGACCCAGCCCCACAGGTGATCATCGGTCTCACCGCGTGCGTGATGGAGTTCGATGGTCGTGTCGCCGACGGTGAGCGTGTCGGCGTCCGACACCACGTGGTTCGGTGCGAGCGTGTCAGCGGGGATGAAATCGGGTGCGCCGTCGCCCATCTGGAAGTCGCCGCGGACACCACCGAACTGACGAGCGTTGATCAGCACGTTCCAATCGTTCGTTGCCCGATAACGATCGAAGCGGGCCTGCACCTGTTCGTGGCCGATGACGGTCATGTCGCCGAACGCTGCGTGGAAGGCGCACGAGCCGCCGACGTGATCCGCATGACCGTGCGTGTACACGAGGTGTGAGACCGGGTCCTTCGACCACCCGGAGATCGCGGCGGCGACCGCCTCGCCGGTGTTGGCGTGGGACGCGTCGAACGCGACGAGGCCGTCGCCGGAGTCCAGCACGACGCTGTGGCTGAAGGACTCGACGACGGCCAGGCCGTCGGCAACCTCGGTGAGCTCGTTCGTGATGCGGTTGAACGGCTTGTCGAGATCACCCTCGTCGATGATCGATGCCGACAGTTCGAGGAGGTCGTCCATCGACGTGACGGTAGTGATCACCGGGCGATCAGAACGGGCCAGCGGTTGTCGCGCCGCCCGAGCACCGGGTCAGCCGGAGACGGCGAGGAGCTGTGCGAGACCGATCATCATGAAGACCGCACCCCCGATAGCAGCCTGATAACGCTGCGTGTCGCTCCACGCTTCGGCGCGGCCACCATCGTTCTGCCAGATCGGACCGGAGAGCACGATGGCGATCATGGCGGGGATGAAGACGAGGAAGAGCACGACGGCGACCCAACGCTTGCGGTAGGTCGGCACATCGCTGTACCGACGGGCCCCGACCCCGCGCTCAGCGTTGCGGTCGGCGATCAGCTGGTGAATGGTGATGTGGTGGTCGGTCATGCGTTGCACGATGCGTGACACCCATCAACGGGGCGCAAACGAAACGTGACGACCTCCCTCGGCCATGATGGGGCGATGGAGCACGGGGAACGGGTGCCACGCATCGACGAGATCGACTTCGCCAGCCTGTTCGACCTGGCCGAGCACGGGCCCGACACCTACGTGGGGCGCGTCGCTCGCTACCCGTGGGGAAACCGGCTCTTCGGTGGCCAGGTGGTGGCACAAGCAATGCGCGCCGCGATCCACACGGTCGAGGCGAACAGACGCCCGCACTCGTTCCACTCGTACTTCATCCGGCCCGGGTCGCCGTTCGAACCGGTCCGTTTCGAAGTGGAACGGCTTCGCGACGGCCGGTCGTTCACGACACGGCAGGTGGTTGCGCGCCAGTCCGCTGGGGCGATCCTCAACGCATCCGTGTCGTTCCAGGTCGACGAACCCGACGAGGTCGACGTACAACTCGCCCAGCTCGACCCCGAGCTGCCCGATCCCGACGACGACTCACTGCGCAACGACTCGTGGGGAGCACTCCTCGACCGCCGAGCGATCGACCTGCCGGGCCACCGATACGGCTACTGGATCCGTCTCGACGCCGACCTCGGCGACGACCCGATCCTGAACGTGTGCGGTTTGACCTTCATGTCCGACGCCGCGCCGTTCCGCGCCGGACGATCGACGCATCCCGACTTCACCAACGATCACCAGGATCGTCAGCGTTTCGCCGGCGCCAGCCTCGACCACTCACTCTGGTTCCACCGGCCGGCACGCGCGGACGAGTGGCACTGGTTCGACACGCGATCCCACGGTCTCGCGCACGGTCGCGGGCTCGCCACCGGCGACGTGGTGACGGCGAGCGGCGTGCACGCGGCGACGATCGCTCAGCAAGTGCTGCTGCGACGAAACCGGAACGTCGAGTGAACGCAAGCGATACTGCGGTCGGCGGTGTCCATCGGTGCGCCTGGCCGACCGACGACGACCAGTACGTGCAGTACCACGACCGCGAATGGGGCCGCCCCACCACCGACCCGGTGCGCCTGTTCGAGAAGCTGTGCCTCGAAGGATTCCAATCCGGGCTGAGCTGGATCACCATCCTGCGCAAACGCGAGAACTTCCGCGCTGCGTTCGACGGCTTCGAGCCGGCGAAGGTCGCCCGCTACGGCGACGCCGACGTCGAACGTCTGCTCGGCGACGCCGGGATCATTCGCCATCGGGGCAAGATCGAGGCGACGATCAACAACGCACAGCAGTACCTCGAACTGGTCGACGCCGAGGGCTCGTTTGTCGACTGGATCTGGGCGTGGGCCGTGATGGAACCCGACCGAGTGAGCGATGACGATGCCGCATTCCCTGGCGGGATCCCGGCGTTCACCGAGCGATCCACCGCGCTGTCGAACGACCTGAAGAAGCGCGGTTGGAAGTTCGTCGGACCAACCACGGCATACGCGTTCATGCAGTCCGAGGGCCTCACCAACGACCACGACGACGACTGCTTCGCCCACGCCGAGTGTGATGCGGCACGCCGCGACTTCATGGCCGGCCGCACACTCCGCTGACCGTCCCCGTCCGGGCGGCCACTACGTTCGACGTATGGCGAATGGAACAGCGTTGCAACACGTCGATGTGCTGATCGTCGGAGCCGGCTTGTCCGGCATCGGCATGGCATGTCACCTGACCCGCGAATGCCCGACGAAGTCGTATGCGATCCTCGAGGCGCGCGACGCGATCGGCGGCACCTGGGATCTGTTCAAGTACCCGGGCATCCGGACGGACAGCGACATGCACACGTTCGGCTACGACTTCAAGCCGTGGAAGAGTGACATCTCGATCGTCAAGGCCGACATGATCAAGGACTACGTCGAGGAGGCCGCCGCGGAGCACGACGTGACCCGCCACATCACCTTCGGTCGGCGCGTCACCGACGCTTCGTGGGACTCCGACACGTCGCTGTGGACCGTCACGGTTCGCGAAGTCGTCGACGGCGACCCGGTCGGTGCCACCTCCACGATGACGTGCAACTGGCTGCAGATGTGCAGTGGTTACTACAGCTACACCGACCCGTACCGACCCGATTTCCCGGGCGAGGAACGATTCGGCGGCGAGATCGTGCACCCGCAGTTCTGGCCCGATCATCTGCAGACCGCTGAGCAGCTCGACGGCAAGAAGATCGTCGTGATCGGGTCGGGCGCCACCGCCGTCACGCTGATTCCCGCGCTCGCCGACCTCGGCGCCGACATCACGATGTTGCAGCGCACTCCGTCGTGGATCTTCCCGGCGCCGGCCAAGAACCCGATCTCGACGGTGCTCCGCAAGGCGCTCCCGGAGAAGTACGCGTACCAGGCGGTGCGCAAGATGAACACATGGCGCACCGAGATGATCTACAAGAAGTCGCGGACCGCTCCCGACAAGGTCAAGAAGCTCCTGAACAAGGAGGTCGAGAAGGCACTCGACGGCTCGATGGAGATGGATCCGCACTTCACGCCGAGCTACAACCCATGGGACCAGCGCCTGTGCCTGTCGCCTGACGGTGACCTGTTCGCGGCGATCAAAGCGGGTCGCGCTCACGTCGCAACCGCCACGATCGACACCTTCGACGAGACCGGGATCGTGCTCGACGACGGCAGCCACCTCGATGCCGACGTGATCGTCACCGCGACGGGCTTGTCGCTGCTGACGCTCGGCGGTGTCACGCCTGTGGTCGACGGCGTCGAGATCGACCTGTCCGAGACCTTCACGTACAAGGGCTTCATGTACTCCGGCGTGCCGAACCTCGCGACGATCTTCGGCTACATCAATGCGTCGTGGACGCTGCGCGCCGATCTCATCGCTCGCTACGTGTGTCGCATGATCAACCACCTCGACGAGAGCGACGCGTCACGGGCGCTGCCCATGCTCGCCGACCACGACATGGCCGAGCGCCCCTACGTCGACGACTTCCCCGCCGGCTACATGCTCCGCGGTCTCCACCGAATGCCGAAGCAGGGCGATCGGGACCCGTGGATCGCCTCGCAGAGTTACGCACACGACAAGAAGGTGCTTCTCGCACCCGACGCCGACGTCGACGACGGCGTGGTCGAGTTCTCGAGTCCGGTCCGCGCCACCGCGTCGGCCTGACGCAGCGCGCGCCCTCAGTAGCCCCGAGCGCGGTCGACGAGGGCGTCGCCGGGGAGCGCTCCATCGGCGAGGTAGGCGCGGATGTTCTCCGCCGCCACGGCTGCGGCGGTTGCAGGTGTCGTGTTGGCAGCGATGTGCGGGAGCACGGTGACATCGTCGCGATCCCAGAACTGATGGTCCGCCGGCAGTGGCTCGACGTGGAAGACATCGAGAACTGCGTGGGAGAGCCGATGGTCGAGCGCTGCGAGCAGTGCCTCGTCGTCGATCGTCGAGCCGCGCCCGACGTTCACGATCGAGGCGTTGTCCGGAAGCCGAGCGAACGCACCCGCGTCGAGCAGTCCTTCGGTGTCCGGGGTGTGCGGCAACAGGTTGACGACGATGTCGCTGCGCTCGAGCAGCGCGCCGAACCCATCGTGACCGTGGAAGGAGCCGACGCCGTCGATCGACTTCGGCGACCGTGACCAGCCCGCCACGTCGAACCCCTGATCGCGCAGCGTCGTGGCGGACGCCACGCCGAGCGCGCCGAGACCGAGGACTCCCACGCGCCGATCGGCAGCGAGCACCTGCGGCCGCTCGAGCCACTCGCGGTTGCGCTGCTGGCGGAGGTACGCCGGCCCCTCACGATGGAGGTACAGCACCCACGTCAGCACGGTTTCGGCCATCGTCGCAGCCATCTGCGGATCGACCATCCGCACGACGTGGATGCCATCTTCGACCACTTCGAGCACCGACTCGACGCCCGCCCAGGTCGCGTGAACCATCTCGAGGGCCGGGAGCGCTGCGAGTTGATCGACGTCGATCCCGTCGAGAATCGCGACGCGAGCACCTGCGAGTGCTTCGGCGCCGAGCGCCGAGACGGGCTCGATCACCACATCGGGGAGCGCAGCGCGGAGTGCATCGAGCATCAGCGGGTTCGGTGCAGAACGGCGCACATACGCGACGACGACCTCACCGCTCATGATGCGAATGCGGTGACGACGTCGCGGTCGAGCAGCGCGGTCAGTTCTCGGCCGGACTCCATCGCTTCGACGTTAACGAAGCGGCGGCCGAGCGGCCGACCGAGGAGCGAGAACGTCCGGGTCGACACAGAGGTCTATGGTCGCGGCCATGACCGGGGTCGAGACATGCGATCGATGCGGCTTCGACCGCAGCCAGTGGAACGAACAGGACGCGACGCGGACACTCGATCACGCCGATGAGTTCTTCGAGCGGTGGACCCAAGATCCCCGGCCGAAGCTCGTCGCCAAGCTCGATGCCCGACGCGTCGATGACCAGAAGGCGATCGCGGCCTCAGCAGACCTGTACGACCAGGTGCACCATCTGGCCCACGGCCTCATCTCGATCGCCGACATCCGCCGAGCCGCCGACGATGCCGTCGAGCGCCAGGTCGGCGCCGTCGCGCAGGTGAGCACCTCGAGTGGCGGTGTTCCCAAGTCGGCCGTCGAGCGTGCGGACGTCGGTGTGCGCGGTCTCGCGGGCGACATCCAGAAGGCGCGAGCCCATCACGGGCGACCGTGGCAGGCGCTGTGTTTGTGGAGCCAGGAGGTGATCGACGCGTTCGCAGCCGACGGGCATCCGATCGGGGCCGGATCGTGTGGTGAGAATCTCACGCTGTCCGGCATCGACTGGTCGGCGCTCCGCGGCGGCACGGTGATCGACATCGGACCCCAAGTCCGGCTGCAGCTCAGCCTGCCGGCCGTGCCGTGTTCGAAGAACGCACAGTTCTTCACCGAGGGCGATTACACGCTCATGGACCACGACCTGCACCCGGGGACGAGTCGGTGGTACGCATCGGTGGTCCGGACCGGGTCGGTCGCCGTCGGCGACGCGGTGACGATCAGTCCGACCTGATCCAGCCGTACGTCCGCTCGACTCGCGCGACGCGCAGCTCGTAGCCGTCGTACCAGCGCTCGCGACCCGTTTCGCGGGCGAGCGTGTGCTCGGCGTCTGCTCGCCACGCAGCGATCGCCTCTTCGGACTCCCAGTACGACACCGTGATCGCGAGATCACCGCTCGATCGCCCTTCACCGGCCGACTCGACCCCGAGGAACCCCGGTTGCTCAGCGGCCAGTTCGATCATCCGGGCGGCCGCACGTCCGTAGCCGTCGCGATCGGACGACGCCGTGCTCGTGAACACGACGGCGAAGTACGGCGGCTCAGGTGTTTTCGCGAACGGTGACATCTCCGCAGCCTGACACCGTCGGCCGGCGCGGGCGGGAACGGATTCAGTCGGGCCGCGCCGACGCGAGCCAATCATCGACGAGTGACTCGATGTCGACCGAATCGACGTCGTCCATCGCCAGCGCGGCGAACATCAGCGGCCCGACGAGTCGGCCCGCTGCGACGATCGGATCGAGATCGCGACGAAAGACGCCCTGAGCGATGCCGTCATCGACGATGCGGGAGAAGTACTCGACCGGAATCGCACGCGCACCGGCTCGGGCTTCGCTGACGTCGTCGTCCCACTGAGCTTGAGCGAGCAGGGATGTGAACATCCGACGCTCCTGCACGTCGTTGAACGAGCGGCGCATACGCCCGAGCATCTCCATGAGGTCGGTGCGGATGTCGCCCGACAACTCGGCGAGTTCGTCGTGCTCGACGCATCCGAAGATGTCGAGCAGGAGCTTGGCCCGGGTCGGCCAGTACTTGTACATCGTGGTGCGGCTGACGCCGGCTGCGGTCGCGACGGCGGCATGGTTGACGCCATCGGGACCGAACTCGTACATCAACGCGATCCCGGCATCCATCACGGCGCGTCGAGTTCGCTCGATGCGCGGATCGTGATTGAAGTCGGTACTCGAGTTGGTCATCGGGATGGCGCCGGTCGCAGGGTGTGTCTTGAGACACGTCACGGCGTCCTTGCAATCTAGCGGACTGATGGACAGACTGTTCACTTATGAACACTGTGTCCACTTTGGAACGTCCTGCATCGGGCAACGTCGGACCCGACGGCGACGACCGGCCCCCATCGTTCTGGGCCCGCCTCGGCGGCCGCGCATACGACGGTCGCCGGTTCGTGCTGGCTGCCTGGGTCGTGGTGCTGGTCGGCGTGTTCGGCGCGCTCGGCGCGCTCGGAACATCCTCCGACTCCTCGTTCGAGAGCCCCGACTCCGAATCGGCACGAGGCTTCGAGATCCTCGAAGCCGAGTTCGGCAGCGCCGGCAGCTTCCTGTCGGGCTCCATCGTCTTCGAGGCCGAGCAAGGCATCACCGACCCGGCGGTCCAGGCAGCGATGACCGAACTCTTCGACGAAGTCGCTGTGCTCGACGACGCGACGGTCACCAGCCCGTACACCCCGATCGGCGAACAGCAGGGTCTCGTCGCTCCCGATGGCACGATCGCCTACGCCACCGTCTCGATCAGCGACACCGCCGACGAGCTCCGCGCCGCCGAGATCGGCGAAGAGATCGCCGAGCGCATCGAGGAGATCGAGATCGAGGGCCTCACGATCGAGATCGGCGGCGCCTCGCTCGCCGAGTTCGAACCGCCAGAATCCGAGCTCATCGGCATCGCGTTCGCCATCGTCATCCTGGTGCTTTCGTTCGGCTCGGTGCTCGCGATGGGGCTGCCGATCGGCGTCGCACTGTTCGGTGTGGGCATCGGAGTCGGCACCATCTCACTGCTGTCGAACGTCATCACCGTGCCGGACTTCGCCACCACGCTCGGCGCCATGATCGGCCTCGGCGTCGGCATCGACTACGCGCTGTTCATCGTGACCCGCTACCGCGAGGGAACACGCGCTGGGCTCGCACCGCGAGCTGCCGTCGTGACGGCGATCGACACTGCCGGGCGAGCGGTCGTATTCGCCGGAGCAACCGTGGTGATCTCGCTGCTCGGCATGTACGTGATGGGCCTGGCATTCATCAACGGACTCGCGACCGGCGCCGCCGTCACCGTGGCGGTCACGATGGTCGCGTCGGTCACCCTCTTGCCGGCACTGATCGGATTCGCCGGAGACCGTGTCGAGATCACCCGATGGCGCGGCCTCATCATGGCCGGCTCTGCGTCATTCGCCGTACTGGGAGTCGGCATCGGCGTTCCGCAGATGGGGCTGCTCGGCCTGATCGTGCTCGTGGCGACACTCGTCGGCTCGTTCTTCGTGCCGAAGCTCCGCGAGGCGTTGCCGCCTCGCCAGGAGAAGCCGCTGCGCGACACGTGGTCGTACCGCTGGAGCCGGTTCGTGCAGCGCCACCCCTGGCAGATGTCGCTCGGCGTCGGCGCACTGCTCGTACTGCTGAGTCTGCCGGTGTTCGGTCTCCGCCTCGGCTTCGGCGACGAGTCGACCTTCGCCGAAGGAACCACCACTCGCGACGCCTACGAGCTCCTCGCCGACGGCTTCGGACCCGGGAGCAACGGTCCCCTCCTGCTGACCGCAGAGATCGGCGGGCCCGAACAGATCCCAGCCGTCGAATCCGTCGTCGCCGCGATCGGCCAGACCGACGGAGTCGCCCAGGCGCTCGGCCCGATTCCTTCGGACAACCAGTCGGCCGTGCTGATCCGCGTGATCCCGGAAACCGGCCCGCAAGAGGAGGCCACTTCCGACCTGGTGCTCACGCTGCGCGACGAGGTCATCCCGGCCGCCACCGACGGCACCGACCTCGCGGTGCTGGTGACCGGTTCGGTCGCATCGAGTATCGACTTCTCGAACTATCTGTCTGAGCGGCTGCCGTACTTCTTCCTCGCCGTGCTCACACTGTCGTTCCTGCTGCTGATGATGGTCTTCCGGTCGGTACTCGTGCCGCTGAAGGCCGTGATCATGAATCTCCTGTCGATCGGGGGCGCCTACGGGCTCGTGGTCGTCGTGTTCCAGTGGGGGTGGGGAGTGAGCCTCCTCGGGACCGGCAGCGGTCCGATCGAACCGTTCCTGCCGATGATGCTCTTCGCGATCGTGTTCGGCCTGTCGATGGACTACGAGGTGTTCCTGCTGTCGCGCGTGAAAGAGGAATACGACAAGACCGGCGACGCGGCGAACTCAGTCGCCGACGGCCTGGCCGCGACCGCCCGAGTGATCACCGCAGCCGCTGCGATCATGGTGGTGGTGTTCGGATCGTTCGTCCTCGAGGACGCTCGCGTGATCAAGATGTTCGGCCTCGGCCTCGCGTCGGCGGTGTTCCTCGATGCGACACTCGTTCGCATGCTGCTCGTGCCCGCCACGATGGAACTCCTCGGCGACCGCAACTGGTGGCTGCCGAAGTGGCTCGACCGCATCCTCCCGACGCTCGACGTCGAGGGCGGCGCACACGATCGCGAAGATGAGTCGCTCGAAACTGTTTGACTCGAGGCAATGGACGAGCCACGACCGCTGATCGCCTCCGGGAGCGCAGCTGACGTCTTCGACCTCGGCGACGGCACGGTCCTTCGTCGATATCGCGAAGTGCGCCCCGGCATCGACATCGAGGCGGCGTTGATGCGACATCTCACCGAGACCGGATTCCCGGTGCCGACGGTTCACCGAGTCGATGGTTGCGACCTGGTGATGGACCGCATCGACGGCCCGACGATGATGGAAGCACTCGAGTCGGCGCCCTCGACGATCGTGTGGCGCGCCCGACAACTCGCCCGACTCCAGCGTCGACTCGCTCGCCATCGAGCACCCGACTGGCTGCTCGCCGACACCGCGGACGCGGCCAAGGCGCACAGCGTCCTGCACCTCGATCTGCATCCGGCGAACGTGATCCTCTCGCCCACCGGACCGGTCGTGATCGGCTGGGGCAACGCGGCAGGCGGGCCCGCCGGCTTCGACGCCGCCGTCACCTACGTCGAAGCGGTCTCCTTCGCTGTCACGTCGACTCGCGAACGAGTCGCCCAGCGCGTGTTCTCTGCGGCATTTCGGTTCTTCCGAGGCCGCCGACTGATGGCCCCCTATCTCGGCGCCGCCTGTGACCATCGACTCGCCGACTCAGCGCTGCCGCCTGACGAGCGAACCGCAGTGGCCGAGCTGCGCCGCCGGCTCGCGAAACGTCGCCGCTGAACACGGCCATCGATCAGCCGAAGCGGGAGAATCCGCCTTCGGTGTCGAGCACCTGCCCGCGGATCCACGCGCCTCGTTCGCTCACGAGGAACTCAGCGAGATCAGCGATGTCGTCCGGGCGACCCCACCGCCCGTCGGGGAACATCTTCGCCACATGGGCGACGGTCGCCTCGTCGGCGTAGCCGGTGTCGACCGGGCCGGGGTTGATGCAGTTCGCCACGATGCGTGACGCCGAGAGCGCGCGATCGAGGCTGGCGGTCATCTGGTGCAGAGCACCTTTCGACACCGCATACGCGAGCTCGCCGTCCATCGGACCGAGATGCTGGCCGCTGGTGAACCACCGCATTCGTCCGATCGGCGACGCGCCCTCACCCGCGGGGGCATGGACTCGCGCGAAGGCCTGCGCGAGGAGGACCACACTGCGCACGTTGACGGACCAGCATCGATCGAGCTCGGAGGCATCGATCTCATCGAGGGTCCCATCAGAGCTGCGCGCGTGGGTCGCGACGATCACGTCGAGGCGGCCGTAGCGCTCGATCACACGCTCGACGACCGCCGCCGGAACGTCCGGGTCACCCATGTCGTCGCGATCGAGCACCACACCGTCGGGCAGCTCGACGGTGCTCGCCCCCCACGGCATCTCGTCGTCGTGCGGCGGCCACCCCGTCGCCGCGACGGTGAGACCCGCTGCGTGGAGTCGCTCGACGATCGCCGGAGCGATCTGGCCCACCCGCGACACTCCGGTGACCAGTGCAACCGATTCGCTCATCGCGGCACGGTAGGACACGCATGCGTCACGACCGGTGGGGGTTTCGGCCGTTCGCTGTGCGCCGCACGACACGTGCATGGCGATTTCGAACGGTTCGCGAAAGGGGATGCGCAACTCGCCTCGATCGTCTTGAATGACCACATGGCTTCTTCCGGGTCCTCTGCCAAGACCGCGCCCAAGGGCCGCGCCACCCGATCACGCGGCGACGCGTCATCCGGTGGCGGTATCAGCGCGACGACGCAGTGGGTGCTGGTCGCGGTCGCGCTCGTGGCGATCGTCAGCACCGTTCTCTTCTTCACGCGAGACGTACGATCGAACCTCGGCGGACACAGCGGCGCTCCGGCAGCGGTCGAGATCGACGTCGCGTCCGCCACCGGCTTCTGACCGTCGCGATGCCGGAGCGGGCACCTGCGTGTCAACTCCTATGATCGTGACGGTGCGTCACCTGGCCTGTGCTCGATCCCCGCGGACCCGCTCGAATGACTGAGGCTCAGGTGTCGGTCGGCGTGGTGATGGGGTCCGCGAGCGACTGGCCGACGATGCAGCACGCGGTTGCCGTCCTCGAGCGTTTCGAGGTCGCGCACGAAGCCCTCGTCGTCAGCGCTCACCGCATGCCCGACGAGATGTTCCGGTACGCCGAGCGCGCCCGCGAACGCGAGCTGGAGGCGATCATCGCGGGCGCCGGCGGCGCAGCGCACCTCCCCGGAATGCTCGCAGCGAAGACCACGGTGCCGGTGCTCGGCGTCCCTGTCCCATCACGTCATCTCGCCGGCGAGGACTCACTGCTCTCGATCGTGCAGATGCCGGCGGGCGTACCCGTCGCCACCTTTGCGATCGGCGACGCGGGCGCCACGAACGCAGCGCTCTTCGCCGTCGCGATGCTCGCGGCGAGCAACCCCGGCCTCGCCGAACGGCTCGACGAGTTCCGAGAAGAGCGCCGAGCAGCGGCGGCCACCTCCGAGCTTCCACCGTCGTGAACGGACCGGTCGCGCCTCCCGCCACGATCGGCATGCTCGGCGGCGGGCAACTCGGCAAGTACGCGCTCCTCGCCGCCAACACCTTCGGCTTTCGAACGATCGTCGTCGACCCATCGCCCGATGCACCCGCCGGCGTGATCGCGCATGAGCACATCGTCGCCGCCTACGACGACCCCAGTGCGCTCGATCGGCTCGCGACCGAGTGCACGGTCGTGACCACCGAGTTCGAGAACGCGCCCGCGGCGGCCCTCGCACAACTCTCCGAATCGATCAGTGTCTGGCCCGACGCCCAGGCGGTCGAGATCGTCCAGGACCGCATCGCCGAAAAGACGTTCCTCGCGAGCAACCAGGTCCCGGTCGGTACGTTCGCACCGCTCCCCGTCGCAGGCGGCGAAGACGCGCTGTACCGGGCTCGCGCCGTGGCGGCGAACGGGGCGATCGTGAAGACCGCTCGGCTCGGCTACGACGGCAAGGGGCAGGTCCGCATGGCACCGGGCGATGACCTCGCGGCAGCATGGGACGAACTGGGCCGCGTCGACTGCATCGTCGAGTCGCTCCTCGAGCTCCGCACCGAGATCAGCGTGCTCGTCGCGCGGACGCTCGACGGTGTGTGCACCACCTGGCCGGTCGCCGAGAACATCCATCGCGACGGCATCCTCGATGTGTCGATCGTCCCCGCTCGCATCGGTGACCAACTCGCGAGCGGTGCTGCTGCGCTGGCGATCCGCGTCGCCGACGCACTCGACTACGTCGGGGTCATGGCCGTGGAGATGTTCGTGGTGGCCGATGACCGCCCCGAAGCACAGGGTCTGCCGCGGCTGCTCGTGAACGAGATCGCGCCGCGCCCCCACAACAGCGGCCATTGGACACTCGATGCCTGTCGGACCAGTCAGTTCGAGCAGCAGATCCGCACCGTGTGCGATCTGGGCCTCGGGTCGACCGACCTGACGGTGCCTGCGGTCGCCATGGTCAACCTGCTCGGCGATCTCTGGTTCCGAACCGACAACGACGACGAGCCGATCGAGCCGGACTGGGCCGAGGCCTTCGACGACCCGGATGCATCGCTGCACCTCTACGGAAAGACAGCTCCTCGCCGTGGACGAAAGATGGGTCACCTGACGGTGGTCGCCGACGCCCCCTCGACGGCGGTCGATCGCGCGATGTCGCTGCGCCGCGACATCGTCACGTCCCCAGACGACGCTCGAACCACGGGGTGGTGAACACCCCGGTGGGGTCGAGTCGACGCTTGAGCGCCTTGAAGTCCTCGAGTCGCTCGTAGCCGCCGTCCGCCGCGACGTACGCGTCCGGCATCGCCTTGCCCCAGTGAACGCGAGCTGCGAACGGAGCGAGAGCGTCGTGCACCACCTCGACGGCGCGCGCCACCGCAGCGTCGTCGAGGCGCCAGGTGAAGTGGAAGCCGGTCGAGTCCCTCCCGTGACACGGGCTCATCCAGAGGTCGTCGCCAGCGATGGTGCGGATCTCGCCCACGAGCAGAACGTCGTCGATTCGGGCGGCGACCGCGCGCAGGGCATCGATCGCGGCGGGGCTGTCGGTTCGATCGACGAACCACTCCGACTGGATCTCGGCACCCGAACTCGGCACCGCGTCGTGACGGAAGTGCGGGAGCCGCTGCCACCAGCTCCCCGGGACTCCGTGCTGGATCGTGCACGCCGCCCCATCAGCTCCCGGGATCGGGTGGCGATCAGACGAAGCCGGGACGACACCGTGGATCGGCACTGCCATCGAGGTGTCGGTCCGGTGCTTGCGCCACAGCTCACCGGGTTCGGCGCCGTATCGCGTGAAGACGCTCACGCTCGTGGCCGAGGAGTACACGTCATCGAACTGTTCGAGCAGGGTCGACCACGACAGGCTGTCGTACACCGTCTGCGCGACCTGGAAGCTGGGCTCGGTACGCAGGCGTAACGACGTGACGATGCCGAGCGCGCCGAGATGCACGACGACGCCTGCGGTGTCCGGGTCATCGGGGCCGAACGTGTGCACCGTGCCGTCCGCGGTCATCAGGTCGATCGAGGACACGGCGGTACCGAGTCCGCCGAGATGCACCCCCGAACCGTGCGTTCCGGTCGCGACGGCTCCGGCAACGGACACGTGTGGGAGCGATGCGGTGTTCGGGAGCGCTCGGCCGTGCGCTTCGAGGAGTTGCGCGACCTCGACGTATCGGCTCGCTCCGGACACCTCGACGGTGTCATCACCGTGCACGACCGGGGCGCGTTCGAGCGCCGACAGATCGACGAGAACGTCGGCGTCACCGATCGTGTTGAACGTGTGGCGCGTCGCCACCACCGCCACTCGGTCTCCCGATCCGACGACATCGGCGAGCTCGGCGAGCGTCGTCGGCATGGCGACTCGAGTGGCTCGGTACTGGACGTTTCCGCCCCAGTTCCGTTCGACCGAACTCATCGCGCGTCCTGAGTGAGCATCGCCCCTGCGAGTTCCTTCACGAACTTCGCACCGACCATCGCCGTCATGTCGACGAGGTCGCGAGTGGGGTTCAGCTCAACCACATCGGCGCCGACGATCGGGCCCCGAATCGCATCGATCACGTCGAGCACCTCGCGGACGGTGAGGCCGCCTGGTTCGTGGTGGCTGACACCGGGCGCACACGAGGGATCGAGGCCATCCAGGTCGAGTGAGAAGTACACAGGGCCGGTCAGCGTCGACGGATCGAACCGATCGAGCTGGCGCGGCGTGAGCATCGTGACGTTCCAGCGCTCGGCCTGTCCGACCTGGTGTTGCGTCGCGGTACGGATCCCGAGTTGGATCAACCGCGTCATACATCCGGCCTCGAGCGCCCGAGCGAACGGCGACGCATGGCTGTACGGGTTGCCACCGAAGTCGTCGTACATGTCGGGATGCGCGTCGATGTGGACGACGGTGAGGTCGGAGAAGTACTCCCGGTATGCGCGCAGGATCGGATAGGTCACAAAGTGATCTCCTCCGATCGTGAGGACTCGACGACCGGCGGCGAGCTCGGTGCGAACTGCATCGCTGATCGCATCGGCGTCCGCGGCACAGTTCTCGGCGTTGGTGATCTCCACATCACCTCGGTCATCGATCCGCGGCGTCACATGGACAGACGCCTCGTTCGCGTCGTTGCCGGAGTCCGAGCGGAGCGCGGCGCGGATCGCGTCGGGTCCGAGTGCGCAACCGCGCATGAACGACGAATTGGCATCGGCAGGGACGCCGAGCAGGGAGATCCTGTCGCTTCCGGTCGAGTTCGAGTCAACGCTCACGAGGCCATTGTGTCGGGACTCGAACTCAGACGCGAGCGAAGGGAGCAGTCCGCTTCTCGCCGTGGCGACCTGGAGTCGTCAGGAGCGATCCGAGTGATGCGACACTCGGTGATGGCTTCGACGACGGCAGCGGATGGAACGACGATCGCGTACGACGATCACGACGGTGGGGACGGCACACCGGTGGTACTCGTCCACGGCATCACGGAGAGTTCGGTCAGCTGGGATCCCGTCATCCCACGCCTGACATCGGGCCGTCGCGTCGTTTCGGTCGACCTGCGCGGTCATGGCCGTTCCGGTACCGCGCAGGACTATGGCTTCGAAGCGCTCGCCGGTGACGTCACCGCGGTCATCGACCATCTCGGCCTCGAGCGGCCGCACATCGTCGGACACTCCCTCGGCGGCGTGGTCGTGTCGGTGCTCGGATGCACCCACGACGTCGCGTCGGTCGTGAACGTCGATCAGCCTTTGAAACTCGACGACTTCGGCGCGCAGGTCGGCGCAATGGCCGACCAGCTCCGCGACCCCGACGCATTCCCCCTCGTCATGGGTGCCGTGTTCGACATGATGAAGGGTGAGCTGATCTCAGAGTCCGAGATGGCCAGGGTGAACGATGCCCGGCGCCCGGACCAGCAGGTCGTGCTCGGAATCTGGGACCTCCTCCTCAACGCGTCCTCGCACGACGTGGCAGCTGCCGTCGAGTCGTTCCTCGCCGGATACGCCGGTGGCGAGGTTCCGTACCTCTCGCTGTTCGGCCTCGATCCGGGCGACGGCTACACCGAGTGGCTCACCGCCCGGATTCCGGCCGCCACCGTCGAGTCGTGGGCCGACCACGGCCACTATCCACACCTCGTCGACGTCGATCGATTCGTCGACCGCCTCGAACAGTTCTGGTCCTGACCTCACCGAGGTACCGTCGCGAGCTGTGGCACGTCTGAGCGAGGTCGGCGAACGGGACGGTTGGCGGTGCTGGATCTGCGACGGTGACGTCGATCCCGATCAATCGGTGAACGACGAACGCGGCCCGAGTGTCGATGAGCGGATCACCGATCGGCGTGCGAAGTCGAAGGGGAAGAAGAAGGGCGCGGGTGGCCTCTCGGAGCGCCTCGCCCACCGTGGCTGCAACACCGGCAAGGGCAAGGTCGAAGCGGTCGTCCCGTGGGCCGATCACCTCTTCGTGGTCGACCCGTCGCCGATCATCCCCAGCGTCGAGCGGCTGGCTGCCAAGGGCGGTCGCGAAGTGATGGCACGGTGTCCCACTCGTTCCGACGCTGCCGAGGCCGGCGAGTGGCTCGTCGACCGGGTGTCACGCCTGCAACCCGACATGGCCGTGAACCTCGACATCGACGAGGGCGGCGGCCAGTTTCTCGTCGCGCTGCGCGCCTGACGCTCGCAGATTGGGCGTGTTCGTGCGTCGTTCGTACCGTGGGAGCCATGGCACACGGGATCGAACGCACTGACGAGGTCTTCGTCCTCACACTCGACGACGATCAGAACCGCTTCAACCCCTCCTCGATCGCCGTGGTGCATGCAGCGATCGACAAGGTCGACGCCGCGATCTCGGCGGGCGAGCACGTGGCGCTGGTGACCACCGGGTCCGGCAAATTCTTCTCGAATGGCATCGACCTCGACTGGATGCTCGGCCAGCAAGATGCCGAGGTCCGGTCGTTCATCGCAGAGATGCTCGGCCTGTGGGGCCGCGTGATGGCGCTGCCGGTCCCCACCGTCGCGGCGGTCAACGGCCACGCGTTCGCCGGTGGTGCGATGTTCACCCAGGCGCACGATCATGTGCTGATGCGCGCCGATCGTGGCTACTGGTGCGTCAACGAGGTGCTGCTCAAGCTCCCGCTGGCCCCCGGCATGCAGGCGATCCTCGAGCATCGATTGCCGGCACAGACCTTCCGCAAGGCGATCTTGACAGCGCATCGGTTCGATGGCCCCTCGGCGCTGCAGGCAGGCATCGTCGACGAGGTCCACGATGCCGAGCACCTCCTCCCTCGTGCCCTGGAGTTGGCGGCGTCGCTCGCTCCCACCGCCGACCCGATCCTCGGACGCCTGAAAGAGGATCTCTACGCCGATGTGCTCGCGGCGCTGCGGGAAGGCCGGGTCCCGGCGCTGTGAACTCGGCGACGTACACGTATCGCGTCGAGATCCGCCACACGACCCACATCGACAAGATCCCCGTCGACGAACTCGATGCGGCGATCGCCGAATGGCAGGCCAAGCCGTGGTGGCAGCGGCTCATGCGGCGGTCACCACTCGTGCGGATCGGCTCGCTCGTCACCAGCGAGCCCGAGGAGATCCCCGGGGAGTACGACGACATCGACGACGCCGACCGGGCCGCACAACGGCACGCGGCATCGCTCGACGGAGCGATTCGCCCCGACAGCACGATCGCGGTGGTTCGCTCCGACGGTCGACGCATGGGCGGCTGGTATCCAGGTGACCGCGGTCGCTGCTGACGCGACGGCCAACAGCGCGGCACCCAGAGCGCTCTCAGTGGGCTCGCGAGCTCGCCACCACGTCGGCCGCAGCGGCGAGGCCACGTTCGACACAGCGTTCGACGTCTTGTTCGGCCAGCGTGTCTGCGATGTAACCAGCGGCGAAGGCGTCGCCCGCTCCGAGCGTGTTGACCACCTCGGCGTCGTGGGCGCGATGATGCCGAAGTGGGTGCGCCCGCCCGACTGACACCACACCTCGTTCGCCGCACGTGACGACGACTTCGGAGGCGAGATCCAAGAGCGAGCGAGCAGCAGCGTCGATGTCACTCAGGCCGGTGAGGCGCTCGGCCTCGATCTCGTTGGGGAAGATCACCCGGGCGCCGTTGAACGCCGCATGCGCTTCGTCGACCGGCCGCACTCGGCCGAGCATCTCTGCCGACGACGGGTCGACCGACCATGGCACGCCGCGCTGTCGGGCGAGGCCGCGGATCGCTGCCCACACATCGGGACCGCCATCGGCGAACCAGGTGTACGCGGTCAGGTGCAGCCAGCTCACACCGTCGAACCACGTCGGGTCGATGTCGTCGAGCCGCATCACGGTCTGTGTGGTCAGGTCGGACACCATCGAGCGGTCACCCTCGGTATCGATGAGTGCAGCGATTGCACGGCTCGACACATCGGCTCGACGCACCGGGCGGACGTCGACCCCGTTCCGTCGCAGGCTGTCGACGAGGATCCCACCGAGCAGGTCGTCGCCGATCACCCCGACGAACCGGGAAGCCACGCCGAGGCGCCCGACGCCCGCTGCGACGTTCGCGGCGGAGCCGCCCGCCACGACCGACACGGTGCCGGGCGTGTCGCCACCGCGGGCGACGGGTCCACGCGTCGTGATGGTGATGTCGGCGTTCACATCACCGACCGCGAGAAACGTCATCAGCTCGCTCCGACGATCATCATGTACTGCGCTGCGGCCTCGCTGGCGCGGCGGGTCAAGGCGGTGCCATCGGGTGGAGACTCTCCGAGCAGCGTTCGAATCTGGGTGTCACGTACCAGCAAGCCGTAGAAGAGCTCGAAGCCGTCGGCGGCGCTACTCAGGCGTATCCGGTCGCGAGCCGCACACCGGTCGAGGTACGCGTCGACGATCGGACCGACACGGTGGCGACCGGACGCGAGCAGGTCGGCGGCGAGCTCCGGATCGCTCATCGCGGCTCGGTTGAGGGCGATCGACTGCGGGTCGGTGAGCAGGCCGAGCAGTCCGAGACCGAATTCGCGCAGTGTTGATTCGGGTTGGTCCGGATCGGCGAGGGCACCCGCGATACGGGCCGCAGCAGCGTCGGCGTTGCTCGCGATCATGGCGCGGAACAGCCCGGAGCGGTTGTCGAACCACGAATAGAGCGTCTCTTTGGACGCTCCAGCTCGTCGGGCGATCGAGGCCATGGTCACGCCGTCGGCCCCGCGTTCGGCGAGCTCGGCGAACGCGGCGTCGAGCACCTCGGCACGTCGCTGCTCGCGAGCTCCACTCGGGGGTCGCCCGCGGCGCGATCGCACCGGGTTCGACACAGCGTCGGACGAAGCCGATTCAGGAGGCACTTGACAAGCGTACCCGTCCGTACGATTATGTTAATCGAACTACACAGTTCGATTAATCCGCTGACGAACTCGGCGCACCACGAGGAGCAAACGCCATGACGATCATCAACGCCCATCCGCTCACGACGACCTCGACCGACCACGGCTCGGCACGACGACCCCGCAGGGCACCGTCTACGTCGCGAGTGCGGCGACGGACCGCCGCTGGAGCCGCACACGGACCGTTCTCGCTCGCGGTGGCGCTCACACTCACCGGGCTGTTCGCCGGCTTCTTCGTCACGTACTCGGTCTCGGTGGTACTCGGCCTCGCCCGAGTCGACGACATCACGTACGTCACGACGTTCCAGGCGATCAACGACACGATCCGCAATGCGGCATTCGCCACCTTCTTCTTCGGGTGCGTTCCGTCGATCGCGTGGGCGCTGGCGGCGCACCGCACGAGCGGACGTCGAACCATCGCATCGCTGTCGTGCGGCCTGGCCGCGTGCGCAGGAGTGATCCTGACCACCTTTCTGGGCAACGTCCCGCTCAACGAGGAGCTGGGCGCGGTGATCGATCTCGACGCCTCCACCGCGGCAGCTGCTCGCAGCGACTTCGAGAACCTCTGGAATCAGCTGAACCTGGCACGAGCGGTCCTCGCCACGATCGGCCTCGCCGCGGTGGCTGTCGCCGCCTCGTTCGGCCGATCGGCGTCATAGGGTCCCGTCGGTGATCATCTCGATCGACGACCCGGCCGACCCCCGCCTCGACGAGTACTGCCTGCTCAACGATCAGGTCGCTCGTCGAGCGCGCGAGGGCGAGGAGTTCTTCATCGCCGAGGGGTACGTGTCGATCGATCGAGTCGTGGACTCCGGCCATGAGCTGCGGTCGGTCCTCGTGACGCCGTCCCGTGTCGAACGGATCACAGCTCGCGTGCCGGGGCTCGCCGACGGCCCGATCCCGCTGTACGTGATGACACGCGACCTGATGGCTGACGCCGTCGGCTTCGACCTCCATCGCGGCGTCGTGGCGTCGGCGACCCGGCGCCCGAAGCTGTCGGTGGCGGAGCTCGCTGCGTCAGGATCCACTCGCCTCGCGGTCCTCCATGGGCTCAACGACGCTGAGAACGTCGGCGTCATCGCCCGAGCGGCTCGGGCGCTCGGCATCGACGGCGTGGTACTCGGCCCGACGTGCACCGATGCCTACAGCCGCCGCACGGTGCGAGTCAGCATGGGCGAGGTCCTGCATCTCCCCGTTGCACGAGCAGCGGCCTGGCCCGGCGACCTCGACCTGCTGCACGCGTCGGGTTTCGAGACGTGGGCGATGACCCCGGCACCCGATGCCATCGACCTCTGGTCGGTGGCGCCGAACGATCTTCCCGCTCGACTCGCCGTCGTGCTCGGCGCAGAGGGTCCCGGACTCGATCGTGAGACCCTCGGCGCGTGTTCGCGGCGCGTCCGCATCCCGATCGACGCCGCGGTCGACTCGCTGAACGTCGGACACGCTGCCGCCATCACGTTCGCAGCACTCGGTAGACCGCGCTGACATCGCCACTGCGCACGACCGATCAGGACGGGTTGGCCACCGTGACGCGGCGGTCGGCCGTAACATCGCAGCGTGACGGGAGCGGCACCGAGCGACGACATCGAGACCGCCCGCGCTGAGCGCGACGACAAGATCGACGAGGCCAAGGCGATCCTCGCCGAAATCGAACCGCCGGAGGACGGGGACCCGCCGGCATCGTCCGGGTCGAGGCGACGTTGGTGGCACCGACACCTCGAGTCCGAGGAGCGCCAACGAATCCTGGCCGAGCTCGGCATCAAACGGCAGCCCCACTGGGCCTTCCGCTTCTACACGATGATGGCGCTGTCGGTGATCGTGGCCGCGATGGGGCTCTCAGCCGACTCGGCGGCCGTGGTGATCGGCGCCATGCTGCTCGCGCCGCTCATGCAGCCGGTCCTCGCGGCCGCAGCGTGCATCTCGATGGCGCTCTTTCGCAAAGCTCTGCAGTCGCTCGGCATCGTCTTGGTCGCGACGATCGGGGCGATCGTGATCTCGTACGTCCTGTCGGCGCTGTTCATCCCTGGCGACCTCCCGAACGAAGTCACCAGCCGAACACAACCGGACATCCGCGACCTGATCGTGGCGCTCGGCGCCGGCACCGCGGGCGCCTACGCAACGGTGCGCAAGGACGTGTCGTCGTCACTGCCAGGCGTCGCCGTCGCCGTCGCACTGGTCCCGCCGCTCGGCGCCGCAGGCATCACCCTGGAGGCCGGCCGCGGCACTCTCGCCCAGGGAGCACTGCTCCTCTACGCCACGAACCTGGCCGCGATCCTGCTCGCGGCGTCGATCGTGTTCGTCGCAACGGGCTTCGTCCCACCGAAGCGTCTCGCGATGAAGTTTCGGACCACGGCATTGGTCGCGGCGATGGTCGCACTGGTGTTGGTCGCCATCACCATCCCGCTGCTGCGTGCATCGCAGTCCATCATCGAGGAGACGAACCGGGAGATCGAGGCGAGCGAGATCGTGGCGGACTGGCTGGGCCCTCTCCAGCCGACCGAACCGCCGACCATCGAGTTCCAAGGGCAACGCATCCTCGTCCGCGTGCGCAGTCTCGACGTGTCACCTGACGAAGGGGACCTCATCGAGACGATGCAGTCGCGCTTCGGAGCTGACAAGATCATCTCGACCGAGTGGGACCGCGTGAGCCGAGCGACCACCACCACGACAATCGCACCCACCACCACTCAGCCAAGTGAGGCCGAGGTGTTGACATCACGCGTTCGCACCGTCGTCGACGAGTGGCTGCAAGACGGCGAATTCACAGGTATCCGTCGCGTCGACGCCCTCGAGATCGTCGACGGTGTGGTGCAGCTCGACGCGAGCGGAATCGGCGATGCGCCCTCGTTGACAGACCTCACCGAGCGACTCGACGCGGCACTGGACGTTCAACTGCGCGTGAATCTCGGGTGGGTGGAGCGACGAAGTGTCACGGCGGCAGAGCCGGAGCCCACACCGACCGAGGTGCTGACGAGCCGCATCACCGCGCTGGCCAACGAGTGGGCAAGCGACAACGGCGTCGAGATCATCTCGGTCGAATTCGATGGCGTGTCCGCGGACATCGAGGCCGCGGGTCCGGTCGCGCCCGATGCCGGACCGCTCGTCCGCGACGTCCGCTCCATACTTTCCGACGGCAACGAGGTGACC
>JBGCFW010000085.1:0-3542 GCA_045107155.1 Ilumatobacter sp.
CGCTGCCGACATTGGCTTTCCCATCTTCGTCAAGGCGGCGGCCGGCGGCGGCGGCCGAGGTCTTCGGCGGGTCGATGATCCAGCGGATCTCACCGGAGCGGTCGACGCCGCTCGCCGCGAGGCACAAGGTGCGTTCGGTGACCCGACGGTGTTCCTCGAAGAAGCGATGACCGACGTCCGACACATCGAAGCACAGGTGCTTGCCGATGGGAGCGGTGGCGTGATCCATCTGTACGAACGCGACTGCTCGGTGCAGCGTCGTTTCCAGAAAGTCGTCGAGCTCGCACCCGCACCCGGTCTCGACCCCGACGTTCGTACCGAACTGCTCGATGATGCCGTTCGGTTCGCACGATCGATCGACTACAAGAACGCCGGCACCGTCGAGTTCCTCGTCGATGGGAACGGACGTCACGTCTTCATCGAGATGAACCCGCGAATCCAAGTCGAGCACACCGTGACCGAGGAAGTCACCGATGTCGACCTGGTCGAGTCGCAGATGCGGATCGCGTCGGGCGCCAGCCTCGAAGATCTCGGACTGGCCCAGGACGCCATTGAGGTGCGCGGGTTTGCCATGCAGTGTCGTGTCACCGCCGAAGACCCCACCAACGAGTTCCGGCCCGATACCGGCAGGATCGTGGCGTACCGGCCGGCCACCGGGCCGGGTGTCCGCCTCGACGGGTGTGTGTACCACGGCGTCGAGATCACGCCGTTCTTCGACTCGATGATCGAGAAGATCACGTGTCGGGGTCGCGATTTCGACACGGTCGTCAGGCGACTCCAGCGAACGCTCGCCGAATATCGAGTCCGCGGGGTGGCCACCAACCAGGCGTTCCTGCAGGCGATCCTCGAGAACGACGACTTCGTCAACGGTGCGGTCACCACCACGTTCATCGACCAGCACCCGGAGCTCACCGCAGCATCGGTCGGCGCGAACCGCGCCACGCGCCTGCTGCGATACCTCGCCGACATCTCAGTCAACCAACCGCACGGTCCGGCGCCGACGCGCGTCGATCCATCGTCGAAGTTGGCGCCGATCCCCGACGCCGAGCCGGCTGCCGGGTCACGTCAACGGCTGCTCGAACTCGGCCCCGAAGCGTTCGCCGCCGACTTGCGCGCGGCCACAGCGGTCGCGGTGACCGACACGACGCTGCGCGACGCGCACCAATCGATCCTCGCCACCCGCGTGCGCACGATCGATCTGGTGGCGGGCGCTCGACGAGTCGCCCGCACGATGCCGCAGCTGTTCAGCCTCGAGTGTTGGGGCGGTGCCACGTTCGACGTCGCGTTGCGGTTCCTGCACGAAGACCCGTGGGAACGTCTGGCGGAGCTACGTGATGCAGCGCCCAACGTGTGCACGCAGATGCTGTTGCGCGGTCGGAACACCGTGGGGTATTCGCCGTACCCAGACACCGTGGCGCAGAGCTTCATCGCCGAGGCGGCCGAAACCGGGATGGACATCTTCCGGATCTTCGATGCGTTCAACGACATCGAGCAGATGCGCCCGGCGATCGACGCGGTGCGCGACGCAGGCGCAGTCGCCGAAGGAACCATCTGCTATTCGGGCAACATGGCGAGCCCGAACGAACGCCTCTACACGCTCGACTATTACCTCGGCGTCGCCGAACAGCTCGCTGACGCGGGCGCCCACATCCTGTGCATCAAAGACATGGCGGGGTTGCTGCGCCCGAAGGCGGCCGGTGACCTGGTGGCGGCGCTGCGTGAACGCTTCCGTCAGCCGGTGCACCTGCACAGCCACGACACCTCGGGCGGCCAGCTGGCCACGTACGTCGCTGCCATCGAGGCCGGTGTTGACGCGGTCGATGCCGCTGCGCCGCCGCTATCGGGGATGACCTCGCAGCCGTCGATCGCCGCATTGGTCTCGATGACCGACGACACCGACCGCGCCACCGGACTGTCGCTCGATGCGATCGGCGACTTGGAGCCCTATTGGGAAGCGTTGCGCCGCGTGTACGCCCCGTTCGAGGCCGGTCTTCAATCACCGACGGGAACCGTGTACCGGCACGAGATCCCCGGTGGTCAGTTGTCGAACCTGCGAACACAGGCCACGGCGCTCGGCTTGGGTCATCGGTTCGAGGAGGTCGAGAATCTGTACGCGGCGTGCAACGAACTGCTGGGTCGGCCCATCAAGGTCACGCCGTCGTCGAAGGTGGTGGGCGACTTGGCGCTGCACCTGGTCGCTTCGGGCGTGACGCCTGCCGAGTTGCTCGACGACCCGGGATCGGTCGACCTGCCCGATTCGGTCGTCGGCTTCCTCCATGGCGAACTCGGCACTCCGCCCGGTGGCTTCCCTGAGCCGTTCCGGTCGATGGCCATCGCGAAACGGTCGTGGGAAACTCGTCGTGAGGCGTTGACGCCTGGGGACGAAGCCGGCCTCGTGAGCGACCGCCGCCGCACGTTGAACCGGTTGCTTTTCCCGGCACCAGCTGCATCGCACGCCGAGCACAGCGCCCGCTACGGCGACCTGTCGGTGTTGCCATCGTTGCTGTTCTGGTACGGCATGGAGTCGCCCGACGAAGAAGCGTCGATCGAACTCGAGACCGGTGTGCGCGTGCTCCTCGGGCTGAGGTCGATCGGCGACGCGAACGAGGTTGGCATGCGCACCGTGAGTTTCGTCGTGAACGGCCAGAGCCGCGACCTCGAAGCTCGCGACCGATCGATCGCCGCGAATCGACCCGAGGCCGAACGCGTGGACCCGGCTCGACCGGGGCATGTGGGTGCACCATTTCGTGGCGTGGTGACCGTGGAGGTCGCAGTCGGCGATGAAGTGGCCGCCGGCCAATCGGTCGCAGCCATCGAAGCGATGAAGATGGAGTCGTCGATCTCGACGGCGATCGACGGAACGGTCGAGCGGGTCGTCGTGGCGACGGGAACGGCGATGGAGCCCGGTGACCTGATCGTCGAGATCCGTCCCGTCGGGCTGCCTGCGAGCCCGGAGACCGAGGTCGGGGCCTGACCAGCAGGCGCGCTCAGCGCAACGAGAAGCGAATCGGCAGTGTCTTGGGCCCGCCGACGAAGATCGCTTCGCTCGTGCGCACCTCGCCGTCGAGCTCGAGTGCATCGAGCCGCGGGACGATCGTGCCGAACAGCGACCGCAGTTCCATGCGAGTGAGATGGGCGCCGAGGCAGTGGTGCACCCCGAACCCGAACGCAAGGTGTTTGTCTGCGTTCTCTCGTTCGATGTCGAAGCGCAAAGGGTCATCGAACACGGCAGGATCGTTGTTGGCGCCGGGGTACGAGAGCAGCACCCAGTCGCCTGCTGCGATGGACTGGCCGGCGATCTCGGTGTCGATCGCTGCCGTTCGCATGAACGAACGTGTGGGGGAGGCGACGCGAATCATCTCGTCGACCGCGTTCGGCAAGAGCTCAGGTCGCTCCTGCAACAGCCGCAGTTGACCCGGGTGCTCAGCGAGCTGTTGCAGGCCGACCGCGATCGCCGCGGAGGTGGTGTCGTGTCGGGCAGTGGCGACGATGATGTAGTAGCCGAGGGTTTCGCGCTCGGGCATCGGCTCGCCGTTGATCAG
>JBGCFW010000086.1:0-7067 GCA_045107155.1 Ilumatobacter sp.
ATGCGGCCGGGCGCACAGGGTCGGACGATCGCTGATTCACCGCGCCGGAACGTATCGCGCCAGGCCACCGCGCGTGACGCGAGCGTCAGGTGTTTCGTGCGGATTTTCCTTCGGAACGAGCTATGGCCCGCTCAGGCTGAGCGAACCGGCTCGATCCCGTCGAGGTCGCTGCGCAGTTCGCGCATCTCCCGCAGGATCGTCAGGATGATGCCCGGAGAACTCAGCGTCGATTCGCCGCGAGTCCGGGGGAAGTAGTCGACGCCGAACTGCAGCATCTCGAAACCGAGCCGCGTGGAACGGATCACGAGTTCCGCGTCGATGAAACTGCCCTCGCTGCGCAGCTCCACGTGCTCGAACAGCCGTGCCCGGCAGAGCTTGAACGCAAAGTTGATGTCACGGGCCTTCACGCCGAACATCGTGCGGATCAGCAGGTTGTAGAAGAACGTGTACACCAACCGGCGGTAGCCCTCGCCGGTCCGGTCGAACCTGTAGGCACTCACGAGGTCGACCCCGTAGTCGCTCATGAGCCTGACGGCTCGCCGAAGCTCCGCCATGTCGAACGGCAGATCCGCGTCGGTGTACAGGATGAGATCACCCGTCGCTGTGGCGAAGCCCGTCTTGATCGCTCCACCGAGCTTGCGGTTGGTCGGGTGATGCACCACTCGGACTCTGGGGTCCTCGGCAGCCAGCCGGTCAGCGATCTCGGGCGTGCGGTCGGTCGACGCATCGTCGACGACGATCAGTTCGTAGTCACCGATGTCGCCACGGTCGATCAAGCTCCGCGCTGCCCGATGACCGGCATCGAGCGCCCGCTCGATATAGAGCTCCTCGTTCCACATCGGGTAGAAGATCGAGAGCTTCTCGAACACCTCGCGCGGCGGATCCTCCGCCGATGCGGCGTCGGGTCCGCCTGCGCGCGAAGCGCCTGGGTCACGTCGGTCTTCTGCAACCATGAGGGAGGCACAGTACCGCTGAGGTCGCGTCCGACCTCGTCAGCACTAGCGTGCCGTTCGATGTCGCTGCCCCCTCCGGACCCGACGACCCGGGCGACGAACCAACTCCCCGTCCCGGTGGCGCCGAATCCGACGTCTGCACCGCCGCCACCGCCACCCAACGCGGGTCAGCAACTCGCCGAGTCCGGCGGTTGGCGACTGGCCCTCGGAGTCACCTGGGTCCTCGCGTTCTTCGCCTACGCATCGGTGTGGCAGGCGAGCGTCGAGATCGGCATCCGGACGTGGTGGGTCGGCCCGCGGGCGCAACCGACACCGACGATCGTTCGCTTCATCCCGTTCCTGCTGTGCATCGTGATGACCACGTTGATGATCACGCTGCATCGACGCATCGCGATCGTGAGCGCGGCCGGCGCGGTCGCCGCGGCTGCGATTGCGATTCCTGACTTCGACCGAACGACCTCCCTCGGCGTCGTAGAGGTCGCGATCGCCGCCCTGATCCTGCTCGTGAGCGCATCCGCGTACGCCGGTCGGTATCGCCCCACTCGCTGAGCGGTATCGTCCTGGCGGTGCCTGACGACGCCGCGAACCCGTCCGCCTCGAACGCAAAGGTGCTCATGTCGCTGCCGGCCGGCGAGCGCGTCGGCATCGCCTTTTCCGGCGGTCTCGACACGTCCGCCGCAGTGGCCTGGATGCGCGAACGCGGCGCCGTGCCGTACACCTACACCGCCGACCTCGGCCAATACGACGAACCCGACCTCACGGGAGTTCCCGATCGCGCCAAGCTCTACGGCGCCGAGGAAGCACGCATCGTCGACTGCCGTGACGAGCTGGTCCACGAAGGCCTGATCGCCCTGCAGTGCGGCGCATTCCACATCCGCACCGCCGGGCGGACCTACTTCAACACGACGCCACTCGGGCGCGCCGTCACCGGCACACTGCTGGTGCGCGCAATGCGCGACGACGGCGTCGACATCTGGGGTGACGGCTCCACTTACAAGGGCAACGACATCGAGCGCTTCTACCGGTACGGGCTGTTGGTGAACCCGCAGCTGCGGATCTACAAGCCGTGGCTCGACCCGACGTTCGTCGACGAGCTCGGTGGCCGCCAGGGAATGAGTGAGTTCCTCGTCGAGCGCGGGTTGCCGTATCGCGACTCGACCGAGAAGGCGTACTCGACCGACGCCAACATCTGGGGCGCCACGCACGAGGCCAAGGCGCTCGAGGAACTCGACGTGTCGATGGAGATCGTTTCACCGATCATGGGTGCAAAGCACTGGGACCCGGCGGTGGCGATCGAGCCGGAGGACATCACCGTCGGCTTCGAGCAGGGATGGCCGACCACGATCAACGGTTCGACGTTCGCAAGCCAGGTCGAGCTGGTGTTGGAGGCCAATGCGATCGGCGGTCGCCACGGCCTCGGCATGAGCGATCAGATCGAGAACCGCATCATCGAGGCGAAGTCGCGTGGCATCTACGAGGGCCCGGGCATGGCGCTCCTGCAGATCGCGTACGAGCGGCTGCTCACGGCGATCCACAACGAGAACACGCTCGAGAACTACACGACGATGGGCCGCCGGCTCGGCCGGCTGTTGTACGAAGGACGCTGGTTCGATCCGCAGTGCCTCATGCTGCGTGAGCCACTGATGCGATGGGTCGGCAAGCCGGTCACCGGCGAGGTGACCGTCCGACTTCGCCGCGGTGACGACTATTCGATCATCGACACCCGCGGCGACGACTTCACCTACGAGCCCGATCGGCTGTCGATGGAGCGCGTCGAGGACGCTGCGTTTGGACCACTCGACAGAATCGGACAGTTGACGATGCGCAACCTCGACATCACCGACACCCGAGCCAAGCTCGACGTGTACCACCGCGTCGGCACCCTCGGAGCGGGCGACATCACGCCCGCGTTGGACCAGGCCGACTGACCCGAGGCGCTGCCTCACGAGCCGTTCAAGTCGGCTCGCGCTCGCGCCGATTCAACGGTCGGGCCCGACATCGTCGTTCGTCGACGGCCCGGAAGCGGAGCCCTCGACATGTCAGCACCCAGTCTCCCCGAGCAGACGTCGGCGGCACCGTCCGGTGCCAACCCGCCCTCGTTGAGCCCGGCTGCCCGATCCGAGACCGTCAGCGGCACCGACGCAATGGTCGGCGAGACCACGGCGAGAACCGTTCACGGCACGCTCCGCCTCCCGGAGCAGGGCAGAACGTTCCCGAGGTGGTTGAAGTGGCTCCCGATCGTGCTCGTTCCGGCAGGTGTTGTCGCCGTCGTGCTCGACCGCCAGCCAGAGTCGACGACGATCCGAGGTGAGATCGGGCGAGTCCTCGATCCGAGCGAGGTGCTCCCGGTGTTCACCGAGATCGACGACGAACCGATCGCACCTGGTGAGGCGCCGGCCCCGGGCGGGCCCACGGACCCGACGCCCGACGTGAACTCGCCCAATGGGGGTTCGAACACGGACCCGACCCAGGTGGAGCCAACCGACGGACGTGACCAGGACCTCGACACCGTCGAGCGCTGACTCAACGTTGAACGATGGCCTCGACGAGGTTCGCCACGAGTGCGGCCCGCTCGGGCATGGTCGCCACGACAACGTGCTCGGTCTCGGCGTGAGCACCGCCGCCGACCGCTCCGAGCCCGTCGAGGGTCGGCACGCCGATCGCCGCCGTGAAGTTGCCGTCACTGCCACCGCCGACCGCCATGCCCACGATGCCGGGTGCGACCCGCTCCGCGAGGGGGAACAACTCGGCCGATGCAGACTCTGGCATCGGCGGCCGCCCGATCTGACCGAGCACCGTGAGCGACGCGGCCGGGTCCACGACCTGAAGACCCGCCATGGCTGCTTCGACGCGGGCCTTTTCGTCAGCTGATTCGACGCGCACGTCGACCTTGATGCGAGCTTCGGCCGGAACCACGTTGTCGGCGGTACCGGAGGCAGCGACGGTGGGCGTCACCGTGGTGCCACGATCGGGCGCGCCGAGGTGGCTGATCGTCGACACCTGGTGCGCCATCTCGATCAATGCGTTGACGCCGTTCTCGGGTTCGAGGCCCGCGTGGGCAGCGCGGCCGCCGACGATCACCTCGAAGGTTCCGCAGCCTTTTCGGCCGGTCTTCAGCGCGCCGCCGTCACCCGATGGTTCGAGGACCAGAACGCTGCCGCACGCACGCGCTCGCGCTTCGATGAGATCTCGCGACTCGTGCGAACCGACTTCTTCGTCTGCACTGAACAGCAGCTCGACACCACTCAGGTCGTCGAGGCGGGCGAGCCCATGGACGGCCTGGACGATGCCGCCGAGCATGTCGAACACTCCGGGTCCCGTCGCGACGCCGTCGGCAACCGTGAACGGGCGGCGCTCGAGGGTGCCCATCGGGAAGACCGTGTCGTGGTGCCCGAGGATCAGGACCTTCGGCTCGCCGCCGCCGCGCCAGTGGACGTGCGGTCCGGCGGGGCTCTCGACCAGTTCGCACTCGCCGCCGAGGTGGCGCTCGATGAACGCTGCCAGCGTCGCCGCCGACTTCTCGAGCTGCGCGACCACGAGCGACGGCGACTCCACGTCGACGAGCACGCCGAGATCGGCGAGCATCGCATCGAGGTCGAACGAATCGGAAGCGATCAGGTCGGTCACCCGCCACAGGGTAGGGCGATCGACCGAGGGGCAGTGGTGCCACCACGATCGAACCGAACCGGACACCCATCGCACACTCCCACCGCGCGACACTGACGCCCGTGCCCACGCCCGATCATCGCCGGGAGCTCGCCGAGTTCTTGCGAGCCCGCCGCGAGGCGACCCGACCCGACCAGGTCGGACTCCCCTCCGGCCGCGGACGTCGCACCCCTGGCCTGCGACGCGAAGAGGTCGCCATGCTGGCCGGCGTCTCGGTCACCTGGTACACGTGGCTCGAACAGGGGCGCCGCATCAACGCGTCGGACGACGTTCTGCTGTCGATCGGGCGCGCGTTGCGCCTCGACGACGCCGGGTTGGAGCACCTGCTCGCACTCACCGACCCCGGCACGCTGCAGGTCGAAGCGCCGGACGAGGCTCCGAGCGCACTGGTGAGGCTGCTCGATGGGCTGATGCCAGCGCCCGCCTACGTGCTCGGGCCGCACTGGGAGTTCGTTGCCTGGAACGGCGCGCAAGAACGGTTGTACCCGCGTCTGGTCGAGCTCGAGGGTGTTCGGCGCAACCTGCTGTGGGTCCTCTTCGTCGATCGGGCGACGCGTGAGCTCATCGTCGACTGGGATATCCACGCCCGCCAGGCGCTCGCAGAGTTCCGTTCCGCGACGTCACCGGTCCGCCACGACCCGGCGATGATCGAGCTCGTCGACGTCCTCACGACCGAAAGTGCCGAGTTCGCCGCGTGGTGGCCGGAGCACGACGTCTCGGGTTTCGAGACGCGGCTGCGCAGGTTTCAGCACCCTGCCGCGGGCGAGCTCACGTTCGAGTACCAGCAACTCACCCCGGCCGAGTGGCCCGCACTACGCGTCGTCGCGCAGCTCCCGGTGCCCGGTGACGACTCTGCCGAGCGCCTCGCTGTCCGCCACTACCTCGTCTGAGAAACGGTCGGCCCGGACCGGCAGCGCGTCGTGGCCTGCGTCGGTCCGGGTGCCGAGCAGGTGCACACTGTGTCGGTGCGTTGGCTCGTGGACTCCGTCAAGCGGGTACTGGACCTCAAGCTCGTCCGCGAGATCAACGAGGACGGCCTGTTCGACGTCGCGGCCGGCGTGGCCTTCTGGCTCGTGCTCAGCCTGCCTGCGGCGCTCCTCGCTGGGCTCGCTTCGGTGTCGCTCCTCGGCGATGGTCTCACCGCCGAACTCCGGGATCTCACCGACGAGTTCCTCTCAACGGTCTTCGCCGACCAGTACGAACCGTTGAGCGAGGCAATCGACGACATCTTCGACCAGCAGCGGACCGGCGTGCTCAGTGCGTCGATCGCTGTCGCGCTCTTCACCGTCTCGCGCGGGTTCGCCGGCCTCGTACGTGGGCTCGACCAGGTCTACGACATCGAGGAGACCCGCAACTTCCTGCACACTCGGTTGCTGTCGATCGGACTCGCGATCGGTACGTTGCTCACCGTCGCGGGCTCGGTGGCCGGGTGGGTCGCGATGCGCGACGCGGGTGTGCCGATCTTGCCTCGGCTGGTGTTGGCGATGGTCGTGCTCGTGCTGTGGTCGGCGACCATGTTCCACGTCGGCCCGAACCATCACACCCCGTGGAAGTACGACCTCCCCGGTGCGCTCATCGCTGCTGTCGGGTGGCTCGGCCTGTCACTCGGCTACGGCTGGTACG
The DNA here is from genome assembly GCA_045107155.1 of Ilumatobacter sp. Lineage (GTDB taxonomy): Bacteria > Actinomycetota > Acidimicrobiia > Acidimicrobiales > Ilumatobacteraceae > Ilumatobacter_A. The sequence goes on from JBGCFW010000086.1 coordinate 6,243, forward strand.
TACGCGTGCTCGGTGGCGGCGGCGCGAACGAAGTGATCGGTCTCGCCGGTGCGTTGCTCCTCGGACTCACCTGGATCTGGGCGGCGTGTGGGGTGCTCCTCGTCGGCGGCGAGGTGAACGAGATCCTCGCTCGTCGCGCCGGGGTCGTCAGCAAGAACCGCACGCTGGTCGGTCGCGTGCGCGCGGTGCGAACTCGCCGCTCGAACGAGACGGTCGCCGATCCGTCGGATTCCGACGACGGATAGCCTTCACGCATGGACAACTCCTCCCTCGACAGCGGGCGAGGTCCGGCGAAGATCAGTGGCTTCGGCTCCCGCATGGCCCTGCTCGTCGGCACGAACATCGCCGTCATCGCTCTGTTCACCTTGGTGGCGAGCATCTTCGGCATCGACCCGCGCGGCCTGGTCGGCATCACGATCATGGCGGCCCTCTTCGGGTTCGGTGGCTCCTTCATCTCCCTCGCGATGTCGAAGAAGCTGGCGATCCGTTCGACGGGCGCCCGCGTCATCGAACACCCCGCGAACGATGCCGAGAAGTGGCTGGTCGACATGGTCGAGCGGCTCTCGCGCGACGCCGGCATCGAGATGCCCGACGTGGCGATCTTCGACTCGCCGCAACCGAACGCGTTCGCCACCGGAGCGAAACGCAACGACTCCCTCGTCGCGGTGAGCATGGGCCTTCTCGAGACCATGACCGCCGAGCAGGTCGAAGCCGTGATGGCCCACGAGATCGCTCACGGCGCGAACCGCTACACGCTCGCCCTGGCCCTGGTGCACCGCGTAGGGTACCCCTGCGTGCGCCTGCGCGCGCGCGTAGTCGCGTACG
>JBGCFW010000087.1:0-13530 GCA_045107155.1 Ilumatobacter sp.
GTCGGCACAGGTTCCGTTCCACGTATGGCTCCCGGGCGCCATGGCAGCACCCACTCCCGTCAGCGCCTACCTCCACTCCGCCACGATGGTCAAGGCTGGCGTGATCGTCGTTGCACTGCTCGGTCCGTTGCTGGGCGATACGTCAGCATGGGCGCCGCTCGGGATCGCGTTCGGGCTCGGCTCGATGGTGTGGGGTGCGATCGGGGCGCTCCGACACGTCGACGCGAAGCTGATCCTGGCCTGGGGCACCGTCTCGCAGCTGGGCCTGATGATCATGCTGCTCTCGGCTGGTTCGGCCAAGGCCGTGTTCGCGGCACTCTCGATCCTGGTCGCGCACGCCATCTTCAAGGCGCCGCTGTTCATGGTCGTCGGCGAGATCGACGTTCGGACGGGCACCCGTGACGTGCGCGAGCTCGGTGGGCTGCACCGCTCGATGCCGATCGCGTTCGGTGTGTCGCTGCTCGCTGCGCTCTCGATGGCCGGCGTCCCGCCGCTGCTCGGTTTCCCGGCGAAGGAAGCGGCGATCGAAGCGGGGCTCGGCCTCACCGGCTTCGAACGCGTCGTGGTCCTCGCCGGCGTGATCGGTGGATCGATTCTGACCGTGGCGTACACCACTCGATTCCTGCTCGCCACCTTCGGACCGTCGGCCTCGGGCGAGGTCACGGCGGTGTCACCGCGGCGGCCGGCGATCACGATCGTGACGGCGCTGCTCGGAATCGGGTCGTTCGTTGGATTCGTGGTACTCGGGCTCGTCGGCGATGTGGTTCGCGATGCCGCGGTGCTGCTCGACCCGAAGGCAGAGGTCTACTCGCTCATCCGATGGCCGGGGCTGAAGACGGCGTTCGTGATCTCGATGGGAATCATCGCAGCGGGAGCGCCGCTGGGTGCGTTCCTCGCGCGGCGCACCGACCTCGTTCCTCGGCCGATCGGTGCTGATGCCGCCGACGCCCTGGTCGACGCCACGTTGCGCACCGCACGGGTCGTCGCCGGACGAGTTCAGCACGGTTCGCTTCCCGGCTATCTGGTGACCGCTGTGGTCGTGGTGGTCGCAGCGGCCGTCCCGTTCGCCTTTGCGCTTCGAGGTGACGCCCTCGATTGGGACGGTCGGGCGATCGTGCCCTTCCTCGGCCTCCTGATCGTTCTTGGCGCCATCGGCACCGTGAAGGTTCCGACGAGGCTCGGTGCTGCGCTGGGTCTGGGTTCCGTCGGCTTCGGCATGGCTGGAGTCTTCGTCGCACAGGGCTCCCCGGATCTCGCGTTGACGCAGTTGCTCGTCGAGACCGTGGTCGTCGTCGGATTCGTCGTCGGTCTCGGTCACCTCAACCGCGAGTTCCCGCCTGTGGGTCAGCTCTGGCGGCGTGCACGCATGGTCGTCTCCGTCCTCATGGGCGCAGGCGTGGCGCTGGGGCTGGCGGCCGCCGCAGCGGGTCGCGCCGGCCCGGACGCCTCAGATCTTGCGATCGAGCAGGTCGATCCGGGCTCGGGTGACGTCGAGCGCCTCATCGAGGAGGCCGTCGAGGTCGGCGGCGGCAACAACGCGGTCAACGTCATCCTCACCGACCTCCGAGCGCTCGATACCTTCGGCGAGGTGGTGGTGCTCGTGGCGGTCGCGGTCGGCATCGTCGCGCTCTCGCGTGCCGGTTCAGGTCGCGACCCTGACGCCGACGACGAGGTTGCCGAGCGCATCGAGCGCATCGGCAACGACGAACCGAGTGAGGTTCGATCGTGATCGCCTCACGCTCCCTGGTCGTGCGTGACGGCATTCGTCTTGCGAGTCCGCTCGCGATCGTCGTGGCGACCCTGCTCTTCTTCATCGGTCACAATCAGCCGGGCGGTGGCTTCGCCTCCGGGCTCGTCTTCGGTGCCGTCATCGCATTGCGCCATGCCGTCGGACTCCCGATTCCGAAGCACCCGCTCCAGCTCATGGCCGCGGGCGGGATCATCATCGGGCTCGTCGCCATCGCTCCGCTCGTCGTCGGCGACGTGCTCCTCGACCAGTACGTGTGGGAGGCCACACTGCCGCTGCTCGGCAAGGTCAAGGCCGGTTCGGCACTCATCTTCGATCTCGGCGTCGTCGGCATCGTGGTCGGGCTCGTCGGATCGATGCTGAGCTCGCTCGCGTCGGCCCCGGGCGATCTCGTGGTCGGTGGCGAGGTCACCGCCCCGGTCGACTTCGAGCGTGTCGCAGTCGAGCAGGCGATCGAGCAGGCCCATCTCGCCGCCCACCGTGCGGCGAGTGAGGCTGACGATGGCGTCGAGCACGATGCGCGAGGCGCATCGTGAGCGGGTTCCTCGTGCTGGTGGTGGGTGCACTCACGGCGGTCGGCGTGTACCTGGTGACCTCTCGCGTCCTCAGTCGCATCGTCCTCGGTTTCGCGCTGCTCGGCCATGCGGTGGTTCTCGGGCTCCTCACCGCCGGTGGGCCGGCAGGGCGTGCTCCGCTCGCAGACCGCCTCGATGGAGAGGCCGCCGCCGATCCACTGCCGCAAGCTCTGTCGCTCACGGCGATCGTGATCTCGTTCGGGCTCACGTTGTTCCTGCTCGCACTCGCTCGCCGCCAACACCAGATCACGGGCGACGATCTCGTCGAGGACGACATCGAAGACCGCAGGATCGCCGAGTCCCAGACGGGCGACGACGACCCGATCCGTGACGAGGATCCCGAGACGCTCGACGCCGACAAGGACGCCGGGTCATGAGCGCCTTCGTCGGACTCGTCGTCGCGGTGCCGCTCCTGGCCGCGATGGTGTCGCTGGCTGTCCGCCAGCGCGCCACGATCCGCGACCTCGTCACCATCGTGTCCCTCGTCGCAGTGTCGGGCATGGCCATCGCGTTGCTCGTCCACGTCGAAGCCGAGGGAAGCGTGGTGGTTCGTGTCGGTGGCTGGGCGCCGGAACTCGGCATCGTTCTCGTCGCTGACATGTTCGCCGTGCTCGTCCTCGCGGTGTCGATGATCACCATCACGCTCGTCGAGGTTTTCGCCGTCGGTCAGCGGCGGAGTCGGTCGGGTGCCGATCCAACGGTGACCGGTCCGATGATGCTCGTGCTCACGGGCGGCGTCGCGCTCTCGGTACTCACGGGTGACCTCTTCACGCTGTTCGTCGCGTTCGAGTTGATGCTCGTCGCGAGCTACGTGCTGCTCACCCACCAGGGTCGAGCTGCGCAGGTCCGATCCGGCATGACCTACGTGGTCATCAACCTGTTCGCCTCGACCCTGTTCCTGTTCGGGGTGGCGTTCGTCTACGCCTCGACCGGCACCGTCAACTTCGCACTGCTCGCCGAGCGGGTTCCGGAACTCACCACCGAGTTGCGCTGGGGCATCGGTCTCTGGTTCCTGGTGGTGTTCGGAACCAAGGCGGCGATGTTCCCGCTGTTCTCCTGGTTGCCCGACAGCTATCCCACCGCACCCACCACGATCACCGCCGTCTTCGCCGGACTGCTCACCAAGATCGGCGTGTACGTGATGATTCGGTTCCACACGCTCACGGGGATGGACGACCTCGGTCCCGTCATCCTCGTGATCGCCGGAGTCACGATGATCGTCGGCGTGCTCGGGGCCCTCGCGCAAGACGACATGAAACGGATCCTGTCGTTCCACATCGTGAGCCAGATCGGCTACATGATGATGGGTCTCGGCCTGTTCAGTGTTGCTGGTGTGGCGGGTGCGATCATCTTCGTGGTACACCAGATTCCGGTGAAGACCGTGCTGTTCCTGGTGGCGGCGATGGTCGAGACCGACCGTGGGAGCTCGGCGCTCAGCAAGCTCGGTGGATTGGTGTCCCAACGTCCTTGGCTCGCAGCGGCCTTCGCGTTGCCGGCACTGAGCCTCGCCGGTCTGCCGCCGTTCTCCGGGTTCGTCGCGAAGCTCGCGCTCGTCGACGCCGGCGTCGCGGCATCGTCGACGGCGATCGTCGTGGTCGCTCTCGTCGGTAGCGCGCTCACGCTGTTGTCGATGGTCAAGATCTGGACCGGTGTGTTCTGGGGCAAGGCGACCGACGACGTACTGCCAGAACCCAAGGGTTGGACGTTGATGGGTCGTGCGGCAGGCGCCGGCACGGTGCTCACCCTGTTCATCGCAGTGATCGCCGGACCGCTGTGGGACATGAGTGAACGGGCCGCAGTCGAGCTTCTCGACGGAGATCCGTACATCGTCGGTGTCGTCGAACCCGACGACACCGAGATCGCCGACGGAGCTGACGACGATGGTTGATGCGATGACCTCGGTGACTCAACGCGGTCTGCGCGGCTTCTTCACGGTGCGACGCGTGGCGATGATCGTCGCGCTGACCGCCGCGTGGTGCGCTCTCTGGGGGTCGGCGAGCGTCGCGAATGTCGCGAGTGGCGTCCTGGTCGCTTCGGTCGCTTCGCTCGCGGGCGGTCCGGCCGTGGGCGGTGTGCGGATCGTGCCGTTGATGCAGCTGCTCTGGTTGGTCGCCGTCGACCTCATGGTCTCGACGGCTGTGGTGGCCCGCGAGGTCCTGACGCCGACCGACTACACCGACGAGGCGATCGTGGCGACGGAGATCCCGGTCGAGGGTCGTCGGCATCTGCTGTTCTTGTACATCGCGATCACGGTCACGCCGGGAACGGCGGTCGTCACGGCCGATAGCGATGCCTCCACGATGTATCTGCACGTTTTGCACGGGGATCGCATCGACGAAGTGATCGAACACGTCGATTTGCTCGCCAAGGTGGTCGCCCGGGCGTTCCCGCTTCCTGACCCGTTGGAGCAGCCGACATGAACGCTGTGATCGCCATTGCCTACGCCGCGCTCGTGTTCGCTGCCGCAGGCGCGATCTTCCGCCTCGTGCGGGGTCCGTCGATGGCCGACCGGGTGATTGCGCTCGACCTGCTGCTGGTTTCGTTGATGACCGGCATCGTCGTCGACGCGGTCAACCGTGACGATCAGACCCTGCTGAACCTGCTCGTGGTCATCGCGATCATCGGATTCACCGCGACTGTTGCGGTCGCTCGATACATGGAGCGTTCTCAGTGATCGCCGTCGTCTCGCCAGCAGCGTCGGTGTTTCTCCTCGCGGGTGTGGCGGTGATCGTCCTGGCCGGGATCGGTCTCTTCAAGTTGAAGACGCCGTATGCCCGCGTGCACGCCGCCGGTAAGGCGAGCCCGATGGCGTTCCTCATTGCGGGGATCGGTGCGTCGATCGAACTCGGTTGGGGCGCGGCGGCACGGCTCGTGGTGGCCGGCGTGGCCCTTCTCATCACCCTGCCGCTCGCTGTCCACCTCCTGTTCCGCGCCGTGCATCGCACGGAACCGGAGTACGACCCGCCGGCGGATGATCTGCGGTCGGTGGGTCGAGTTCCCGACGAGGCGTGAGCGTCGACGGGGGACGCCGTCAGCTCTGGATGATCTCGACGTCGAGGATTCGCAGCTCTTCCGACGCGATGCCGCTGCCGTCGAGGGAACCGATCGCATTCATCTGGGCGACCACATCGAGATCGCTCGCACCGGTCACCGTGCCGAACAGGTTGTAGAGCGGCGGGAGCGCGGCGCCATTCGGCCCGGAGATGATGAAGAACTGGCTACCGTTGGTGTTCGGGCCGCTGTTCGCCATCGCGATCGACCCGATCTGGTAGTCGCCGGGCTCGGGGAGTTCGTCAACGAAGCTGTAGCCCGGGCCGCCGGTGCCCGTCGCAGTCGGATCGCCGCATTGGGCCACGAAGTCCTGGATGACACGGTGGCAGACGGTGTCGTCGAAGTAGTTGTTACGAGCGAGGAACACGAAGCTGTTCACCGTCGTGGGGGCCGCTTCCTGGTCGAGTTCGATCGTGATGTCGCCGGCGGTGGTCCGCACGACTGCGGAGTACTCGGCGTCCTCCTCGAGGCAGAACGGCGGCGCCGCGTCGAACTGCTGGATGACCTCCTCGGTCCCTTCCAGTGGGGGGCAGTCGGCCGGGAGCGCTGCGCTCTCGGTGCCCTCGTCCGACTCGGATTCGGTCGGTGCTTCGGTCTCGGAGGGTTCGGTGGGTGGCAGCGACACGGGGCCGCCGTCTGAACCGTCGCCACAGGCCGCGAGTACACAGGCCACGGCTGCGGTGGCCGTCAGCGCGCGAAGGGTGCGCGTCACGAGCTCGAACCCGCCACGGCGGCCTCGGCGTCGACCGCCGCGACCGCGGGTGCGCCGCTCGCGTCGTCGTCGCCGGTGATCTGTCCCGCGATCACCACGATCACGAAGACCGCGACGATCGCCGCGACGACCAGGACGCCGATCTTCGTCGACCGTCGCCGCGACTCGCTGCGAGCGATCTCTTCTTGCTGCTTGAGCTTGTTGGCCCGCTGTCGTTCACGCTTGGCAGTTCCCACGGTGCGAGACGATATCCGTCCCAGCGGTCCGGAACGTCGCGACGACATGACCCGATGACGGGTCGGCGAGCTGTGACCGGCTCCAGGCGGTGGTCGAGGAGTACGCTGTCCGAGTGGCCAGAGTGCGTTTGTTTGCGTCGGCCCGCGAGGCCGCGGGCACCGGGACCGACGTGATCGACGGCGCCACCGTCTCCGAAGTGTTGTCATCGGCCGGACGCCGATACGGACAACACTTCGTCGATGTGCTGTCGACCTGCAACGTGTGGGTCAACGGCGATGCGGTCGACCGCGATCACGTGGTCGGCCCCGATGACGAGGTGGCGGTGCTCCCGCCGGTCTCCGGAGGATCGACATGACCGAACACGACTCCATCGAACCGACCGCGCTGTCGCTCGAAGAGCTCCGCTCGCTGCGGAGCGAATTGCAGCGCCGAGACGACGTGGTGTCGTACGCCCGCCGCGTCGCGCAAGCTCGCCTCGACCTCGTCAAGTCGGAGATGACTCGTCGGGAGTCGGACGCCGACGTGGGCGCAGAAGTCGCCGACGTGCTCGCGCAGCAGCTCACCGGCACAGGCGCCCGCCCGCCTCGGCCCGCCGAAGACCTCAGCGATGACGAACTCTCGCGTGAACTCGATGCGATCTGCGCCGAGTATCACTACGGCCGCGTCGAAGAGCTCGACGCCGCCGAACTCGCGGCCCTCGCTGACGTGATCGCCGACTTCGAGCAGCGGGTATCGCAGGACCGCCGCGCTCGGTTCGACCGTCTCGACGAACTGAGCGCCGAACTCGTTCGCCGCTACCGCGACGGCGAGGCCAGCGTCGACTCGCTGCTCGCCGACGCCGACGCCGACTGACGCCGGTCGCTCGATCTCGCCGCGTGTTCGACACGATCCCAACGGTCGGTGCTGCGCCAACGGACCGGCGCGTACGCCGCGTCGCCGTCATCTCGTTGCACACCTCGCCACTGCTCCAACCCGGTTCGGGCGACAGCGGTGGCATGAACGTGTACGTGCGCGAGCTGGTGTCGTCGCTCTCGCAGCAGGGCGTGGAGTGCATCACCTTCACCCGTGCGGATCGTGCCGGTCTCGCCCCCGAGGTTCTCGTCGAGCCGAACCACCGGGTCGTCCACATCGAAGCCGGGCCTCATCATCTTCCCAAGGAAGCACTGGTCGACATCTCCGATCAGTTCTGCGGAGGTGTGATGCAGTGGTTTGCCGAGCACGGGCCACCCGACGTGATCCACGGCAATTACTGGCTGAGCGGTCTCGTCGGACACCACCTCAAGCATCAGCTCGAGGTGCCGTTCGTGTCCACATTCCACACGTTGGCCCGGGTGAAGGCCGAGGGTGGCGACCCGGAGCCGGAGTGGCGCGACCGTGCCGAGGCCGAGATCATCCAGTGTTCGGACGCGATCTGCGTGAGCTGTGTCGAAGAAGAGGAACAGTTCCGCCGTCTGTACGAGGATCCGCGTGGGCGCATCGAGATCGTGGCACCAGGCGTCGAGCACGCATTCTTCGCGCCAGGCGATCAGACCGGAGCGCGACGAGCGATCGGGCAGGATCCTGATGTCCCGCTGATCGTGTTCGTCGGACGGATCCAGCCGCTCAAGGGACCCGACGTCGCGATCCGGGCCCTGGCCGGTCTTCGCGAGCTCGGGCATCCGGATGCTCGGCTCCTCGTGGTCGGTGGCGCGAGCGGTCGCGACGGTGGGGTCGAGACCGAGCGAGCCCATGACCTCATCGACGAGCTCGGTGTGGGCGAGCACGTCGAGTTCGTCCCGCCGCAAGCGCATCACATCTTGTCGAGCTACTACCGCGCCGCCGACGCGGTGATCGTGCCGAGTCGTTCGGAGAGCTTCGGCCTGGTCGCGCTCGAAGCGGGCGCGTGTGGCACACCCGTGGTCGCGAGCGCAGTCGGCGGGTTGCTGAGCCTGATCGACGACGGCGTCACGGGCCGACTCATCCCCGGGCGCGACCCCGCTCGATATGCCGAAGCGATCCACGAGATCCTCGCCGACGACGAGTTGCGTTCAGCGATGAGTCGTGCGGCGGTCGAACGTGCGAGGCGGTACACCTGGCGGTCGGCCGCCGAACGCCTCCAATCGCTCTACGACGATCTCGTGGCGATGCCGATGGTGAGCTGTCTCGATGACGCCGAACAGGGAACACTTCGGACATGAGCGAACCCGTCGACGCCGAACAGCTCGCCGTTCTCGAACGCCGTCTCGACGAATGGCTCGGCGAGCTCGATGCCGAGCACGATCACATCGTTGCCGTCGAGCGCGGTGAGGGCGCTGATCTGCGCTGGTTCGTCCGGATGCGCGGTGACGACAAGGACTTCACCACGGCGTGGCTCACGCTCGGTCAACGCACGCTCCGCTACGAAACCTACGTGATGCCCGCACCGGAGGAGAACCACGCGGTGCTCTACGAGAATCTCCTGCGTCGCAATGACCGGCTCGTCGGCGCGCACTTCTCGATCGGTGCCGAGGATGGCGTGTTCCTCCGGGGAGAACTCGAGACCGAGGCGGTTGCCAAGGAGGACCTCGACAGGATCCTCGGGGTGCTCTACGCAACCGTCGAGCAGTCGTTCACCGGGTTGCTGCGCATCGGTTTCGCGAGTCGGTTCTCGAGCGAGTGACGGCGCGCGGCCGACGCGGTCGATGCTGTCTTTCCCCGCCCGCCGTTTGGCGGCCCACTGGAGGATGTCCGGGCGGGTGCGTCTCGGGGGAGTCGGTTCCCTGCATCCGCCCGGGCCCCCGAACCTCACGGCGCGCCGCGTGTAGGTTGCCGCCGATGAGCGACGTGGTGATGATCGGGGGCGGCAACATGGGCGCAGCGCTGCTCGGTGGGATGATCGAGTCCGGGCGGTTCGATCCGGCCTCGCTGGCGGTCGTCGAGCGGCTCGACGAACGCCGACTCCATCTGGAAGATCGGTTTCCTGCGGTGATCGTCACCGACGAGGTGCCGCCGTGTGCGGCGGCGGTGATCGCGGTGAAGCCCGACGGTGTGTCGGCAGCGGTCGAGGCGGCCGTGGCCGCCGGCGCACGGCGGGTGCTGTCGATCGCGGCTGGAGTGACCCTTGCGACACTCGTCGAAGCAGCCGGCGAGGCGGCGGTGGTCCGGGCGATGCCGAACACGCCGGCTCTCGTGGGCCTGGGGTGTGCGGCGATCGCCGGCTCACCCAACGCGACCGATGACGACCTGGGGTGGGCCGAGGAGATCCTTGGCGCCGTCGGCATCGTCGAGCGCGTCGACGAACACATGCTCGACGCGTTCACCGGGGTGGCGGGCTCTGGCCCTGCCTACGTGTTCCTGCTCGCAGAGACCCTGATCGCCGCAGCGGTCGAGCAGGGCTTCGAAGCGAGGACGGCTGAGCGAATCGTCACCCAGCTGCTCGTTGGTTCGTCGGCGTTGTTGGCTCGCGAGGGCGACCCGGCGCAGCTCCGGATCAACGTGACGTCGCCGGGTGGCACAACGGCTGCCGGCCTCGCTCGGTTCGAACATCATGGGCTCGCTGACATCATCGCCGACGTCGTCAACGCGGCGACGAAACGCAGCCGCGAGCTGGGCTGAGCCGGAGAGCTCGACCACGCAGCGACTTCGGGTCGCTGCGATCCGTGCGATCTGCCGTCGAATTCGCAGGGTCTTCGCAAGTTTTCGCTGTGCCGCTTTTCACAAGGTTGATCGACCCCTATCCTCGCCACCGTGGAGACGCGTTCACCGGCAACGGTGGACAGCGCCGAAAGGAGCCGGTGCGATCGGGGGGTTTGCACCGGCTCCTTTCGCGCCCGGGGTTCGTTCGACCGGCCCGAGTAGCTTCCCTGCTGCATGGGGCGCCGCTACGACACCATCTCCTTCCTGTCCGACTACGGCCTCGACGACGAGTTCGTCGGCGTCGTGAAGTCGGTCGTTCGCGATCTCGCGCCACATGCCACCGTGGTGGACCTCACCCACGGAATCGCCCCGTACGACGTCCGAGCCGGATCGCTCGCACTTGCACGCTCGATCGGTTACGTGGCGTCGGGCATCGTCGTGGCCGTCGTCGATCCTGGCGTCGGCACCGACCGACGCGGCATCGCCGTCGAGGTCGCTGACGGAGAAGGTGTGCTCGTCGGACCCGACAACGGACTCCTCGCGCCCGCCGTCGCGATGGCCGGCGGCGCCGGTCGTGTCGTGGCACTCACCGCACCCGAGTATCGGCTCGCGGCCGCAGGCGCCACCTTCGATGGCCGCGACGTCTTCGCCCCGGCCGCCGCGCACCTCTGCAACGGCGTCGACCTGATGGAACTCGGCGATCCGGTGGACGCAGACCTGCTGCTTCCCGGCGTCGTTCCGCTTCCGCAGATCGACGCGGACACGGTCATCGCACAGGCGCTGTGGACCGACCGATTCGGCAACGTGCAGTTGAACGTCGGCCCTGACGACCTCCCAGCGGGGTTCGGTGAGGTGGTCCAGATCCGGTGCAGCGCGCCCAGCGACGCGACCGGTGGCATCACTCGGTCGGCGACGCGGACCCCGTCGTTCGCCGCGCTGGCCGGTGGCGCCGTCGGTCTGGTCACCGATTCCAACGGGATGTTGGCGGTCGCGATGAACCAACGGTCGGCGGCCGAGGAGATCGGCATCGACGACGGCGATCAAGTCGTCATCACCGAGCTCGCCGATGACGCGACGCGCGGCGTCGCGAGCGTCGACGTCCAGATCACCCCGCGCTCGCCCGACTCGCGCTGATCGGGCGATCGCCCGAGGGGTCCAGTTAGCGTTTCACCGATGCGCCCAGCCACCACCATCGCCCTCGGCATCCTCCTCGCGGCGATCCTCGGCGCGGGGATCCTGTCGCTGCTCCGACTCTGACCGACTCACGGCTCCGCACGAAGCATCCGAAGTAGAACACATGAATCTCGCTGCCATCTTCGACGACCACGACGACGATCTCGTCGCACTGATCAGTCGGGGCCGTCCGACCACGTACGGATCGTTGCGTGAACAGGTCGACGCACTGCGCGGCGGATTGGCGTCGCTCGGCGTCGCCGATGGTGACCGCGTCGCGTTGCTGTGCAGCAACTCGCGGTACTTCGTGATCGCCTACTTCGCCACGCTGGGGCTCGGGGCCGTGGCCGTTCCGCTCAATCCGTTGAGTCCGTCGCCTGAACTCGAAGCACAGATCGCGGCCGTTGATGCCGGGGTCGTGGTGATCGAGAAGGTGAGCGCCGCCACGTGGGGGAACGTCGACCGCGCGGCCGTGCCTTCGGTGACGACCGTGATCTCGTGTGACCCCTCGGCGCAGGTCGACGGTGCGATCCCGCTGTCGGACCTCCTCACGGCTGACCCGGTGGCACGCTGCGACGTCGAGCTGGACCACCTCGCGACCCTGATGTTCACCAGCGGCACCGCCGGGAGCCCTCGCGCTGCGATGCTCACTCACGGGAACCTGCTCGCCAACATCGAGCAGAGCCAGACCACCGACGACCATCTGCGCGCGGATGACGTCGTCTACACCGTTCTGCCGCTGTTCCACATCTTCGGTCTGAACGTCGCGATGAATCTGGGTCTCGCAGTCGGCGCCACCGTGCTGCTCGTTCAACGCTTCGATCCGGTCACAGCGATCGAGAGCATCACCGAGCGCGGCGTCACGGTGATTCCTGGGCCGCCGTCGATGTGGTCGTCGTTCGCGTACTTCGATCAGCTCGATGGGAGCGAGTTCTCCAACGTTCGGCTCGCCCTGTCAGGCGCTGCGAAGCTGCCGATCGCCACGGCGCAGCTCCTGCGTGACCGCTTCGGGCTCGTGCTGAACGAGGGGTACGGACTGACCGAGGCCGCCCCGTCGGTGTCGTCGTCGGTCGGGAGCGAGACGCGATTCGGGTCGATCGGGCGCACGCTCGCCGGGGTCGAGGTGCGGCTGGTCAACGCTGACGGCGACATTCCCGCTGGAGACGTCGGTGAGATCTGGGTTCGTGGCGACAACGTGTTCGTCGGGTACTGGAACGACCCGGCGCGAACGTCGGAAGTGCTGACCGAGGACGGATGGCTCCGCACGGGCGACATGGCCACGGTCGATGACGACGGCTATCTCTGGTTGGTCGATCGCCGGAAAGACCTCGTGATCGTGTCGGGCTTCAACGTGTACCCCGCCGAGGTCGAAGACGTCCTCGAGATACACCCAGACGTCGTCGAGGCCGGCGTCGTGGGTGTGGCGCACCCGCACACCGGTGAAGCGGTCAAGGCCTACGTGGTCGCCACACCGGAGTCTGACATCGATGAAGAGACGCTGCGTGAGTTCTGGCTCGCCCCTCGTGCGCGGTACAAGTGCCCGAACAAGATGATGTTCGTCGACGAGTTGCCACGGAACACCACGGGCAAGCTCGTACGCCGGCTGCTCGACTGAGGCACGACCGCGTTCGCGGGTCGGCGAGGGCCGTTGTGTCCGCCTCTCCGGACCGCGTCCGGGGTGAGACATCCGTTACAGACGACGAAATGAGGTGGCAGCGCTTTGTGAAAGCGTGCACAAGCCTCCTAGGTTCGTCGTCGTGGCTGGTCAACGCACACGACGCAGGATCCCCGAAGCAACGGTGGCTCGTCTGCCCGTCTACCTCCAGTTGCTGGGCGACCAGTTCGACAGCGGGGTGACCAACATCTCGTCGGAGGAACTCGCAGAGCTCGGCGGCGTGAACGCTGCCAAGGTCCGCAAGGACCTCTCGTACCTCGGGAGCTACGGCACGAGAGGCGTCGGCTACGACGTCGAGTTCCTCATGTTCCAGATCAAACGTGAGCTCGGTCTGACCCACGAGTGGGAAGTGGTCATCGTCGGCGCCGGTCACCTCGGCAAAGCGCTCGCCGGCTATGGCGGGTTCGGGGAGCGTGGATTCCCGGTGGGTTGCATCGTCGACGTCGACGCCGAGAAGATCGGTTCGCTGATCGGTGGCGTGCGAGTGCGTCACCTCGACGAGCTGGACTCGGTCGTGCAATCCCGTGACATCGCGATCGGTGTGATCGCCACGCCTGGTCCAGCCGCACAAGACGCAGCGGATGCACTCGTTTCCGCCGGGGTGACCAGCATCTTGAACTTCGCCCCGTCCGTGATCTCGGCCCCACACGGCGTCACGGTGCGCAAGGTCGACCTCGCCGTCGAGCTCCAGATCCTCAGCTATCACGAGCAGCGTCGCGCCAATGTCCGCCGAGCCTCGAACATCTCGTCGGTGTCGACCGGGCAC
>JBGCFW010000088.1:0-6329 GCA_045107155.1 Ilumatobacter sp.
TTTGCCAATGACGCGGTGCTGCGCGCTGTTCCGCCTCACAGGCCAGTCTCGCGTTTTGCACGGCCAGCCGTGGCTTTTCCACGCAGATCGCCGACAACATCGACGCCGCCGCCAAGGCACTCGTCGACACCAACGACAAGGTCCTCGACACCGTCGTCAGCATCAACCAGCGCCTCGTCGACACCGTCGTCGAAGCCGCTGACCGGGCGCCGAGCATCGAGCTGCCCTTCGCCGACCAGGTCCCCACCCCCGCCGAGGCCGGCAAGCAGTACCTCGAGTACGTCGAGCGCGCGGTGTCGATGAACCGTGACTTCGCCGCCATGGTCGTCCGCCAGCTCCCCACCGGCGTCGCAACGACCGCCAAGGCCAACGCCACAAAGGCCGCCAAGCCGGCCGCCAAGAAGACCGCCAAGAAGACCAGCGCCAAGCGCTGATCGCACGCCGCCGCTGCGGCCACCGATGAACCTCGAAAGATCCCGGACTTCCCCCCAGTCCGGGATCTTTCGCGTCCCGCCCTGTCGGCAGCCGGGACCAGCCACCTACATGCCGACCTAGGATCGACAACGATGTCCGACACACCCGGCAGCGCATTCGGCGACTTCATCCGAAGCCAGCGCAAGCTCGCCGAGCTCTCGCAGCGCGAACTCGCGAAGCTCGCGCACCTCTCCGATGCCTACCTGAGCCAGCTCGAACGTGGACTCCATCAACCGTCGGTGCGCGTGCTCAACGGATTGGCCGAGGGCCTCAACGTGCCCGCAGATCGGCTGCTGAAGTTCCTCGGACGCGATGGCGACGACGCCAGCGACGAGCAGAGCACCGAGTCAGCAATCCTGCTCGACGCCAGCCTCACCGACGTGCAGAAGCAGTCACTGCTCGATCTCTACCGGGGCTTCATCGCGGCCAACGATCTGTGAGCGCAGCGCCGATCCGGCGCGCGACACCCTTCGATCAGACGGGCTGCAGCTCGGAGTCGTCGAGCTCCTTGGCCCGCTTCTCCGCGTAGCGCTTCGCCACGCGTTCACTCGTGGCCATGCGCTTCATCAGCTTCTCTTGCGCCTCGGCACCCTCACCGCTGAGACCGGTGATGTTCGGCGCATCCCACTGACGCATCACCACGGGAGCGAGAATTTGCTCGTGATGGATCTGCAGGTCGTAGATCCCGGCCTTCGCGATCCGCTTCGAATGCGCCTCGAAGTCGGGGATTCCGGTGCCGGGCATCGCGAACTCGCGCACCTGGCGCTCCATCGAGATCATCATCCGGTTCGGATCGACGTCGACGGCAGCCGCTGCGAGGTCGCGATAGAAGAGCTGGTGCAGGTTCTCGTCACCGCACACTCGCTTCATGACGTCGTACCCGACCGGGTCGCCGATCTGTAGACCGGTGTTCCGGTGCGAGATCCGAGTGGCGAGTTCCTGCAGCGCCAGATACACGAACGCTTCGGTGAGTGACTCCGGGGCTGGGGTCTCCCCTTTCGACACCTGGGCCATCCGGCCGCGCTCGAGCTCGACGAGATCGATCGCCTGCGTCGCTGCGAGGTACCCGTAGATCACCATCGAGTGACGGCCCTCTTCAGCCGTCCAGCGGCGCACCCACTCGCCCCAGGCACCCTCCGGTCCGAAGATCGACTCCACGGTGCGGAAGTAGTAGGGCAGATTGTCCTCGGTGAGGAGGTTCACGTAGAGCGCACTGCGCACCTCGGGTGTCAGCGCATGACCAGCGAGCTGCGCATCCTCCTCGCTCCACACGTGCCCCGGCTCGATGTCGCGGCCTCGCGAGTGCGGAATGTGTTCGTGAGGGAACCACTCCTTGGTCGCTTCCAGGTGGCGTTCGAGCAGCTCTTCCACAACTGGTCCGAGCTCGAGGAGGATCTCCTGGTCCTGCATGAGCGCCAGCCTACCGTCCAGTAGGTAGGGAGTCGAGCCCAGTCCCCGAGAGATGGGGACACGAAGACGTTCAGGTCATTGTGAGAGCCAGATCAGCACGGCACGGACCCGGCGGTGAACCGCCGCGTCGTCCGGGCCGAGGCCGAGCTTGGAGAAGATGGCGTTGATGTGTTTCGCGACCGCTCGCTCGCTGATGACCATCGATTCGGCGACCGCGGCATTGTTCAAACCCTCGGCAATGTGTTCGAGCACCTCGCACTCGCGAGGCGTCAGTGCATCAATCGGCGAACCGCTCCCCGACCGGGCGCTCACCAACACTTCCACGATCTTCGAGTCGACGGCAGACCCGCCCTGCGTCACCGCACTGAGCGCACGCTGGAGCTCTCCGCGGGTGACGCGGTCCTTGAGCAGATATCCGAGACGGTCCGAACCCTCCTCGAAGAGTCGCAGCACGAACGACGGCTCGGCGAATTGCGACAACACCACCACGCCGACCGACGGCATCGACTGGCGGATGTGCCGCGCGGCGCGAATCCCCTCGTCGGTGTTCGTGGGCGGCATTCGGATATCGGTCACGACCGCATCGGGCTGCTCGCGCTCGACGGTCTCGAGGAGCGAGTCGTAGTCAGCGCACTCGCTCACCACCTCGACGCCGTCGATGCTCGACAGCAGCGCAGCCACCCCTTCGCGAATCAGAAGGTGGTCGTCGGCGAGCACGACGCGCAACGAATCCATCGAGTGAAGCTAGCCGTGACCGGCCTCGCAGCTCGTTGTCCGCCTCTACGATCGCCGTCGTGTCCGACACCGCGCAGCTGGCGAGCGCTCCCGACCCGTCCCGCCTGATCGGACAATTCATCACGATCGATCGCATCGGCGCCGTCGCCGGTATCACCCTCGTGGTCGTCGTGAACGGATTCGTGGTCCGTGAGCCCGGCGTCTGGGGAACGCTGCCGTTCCTGCTCCTCCTCATCGCTGCGCTCGGCGTGGCCGACCGGATCCTGCGGAGCGACAACGTCGTCGCCAGTCTGGTCGCGATCGCTGCGGGCAATTGGGTGGTCGCGATCGCGATCGCCGCACTGCTTCCGTTCATGTGGCCGGTGATGGTGCTGACGGCGATCATGCCGCTTCTGCTCGCGACACCTCACCTCGCGCCACGACCGCTCGTGTGGATGACCGCGGCGGGCGCTCTCGTCGGTGGCCTCGTTGCGATCATCGGGCTCCTCAGTGACGACGGCGGCGTCCTTCCTGACATCGACGACGTCGCCGAACTCACGTTGGTCGTCGCATCGCTCGTCGCCCACACGGTGCCGATGGCCCTCATCGTGTGGCACCAGAAGCAGATCCAGGCTGCGGCGCTCTCAGCCGCGGAGTTCCTCAACGACGAACTCCGTGCGTCGGAGCACGCGTTGGCCGCATCCCGACGACGCGTGGTCGAAGCCAGCGACACAGAGCGGAGCAGAATCGAACGCGATCTCCACGATGGCGCGCAGCAGCGACTCGTCGCAGTGCGACTCCAGCTCGAGTTGCTCGCCGAGACCGAATCGGGTCCCGACGGCGAGCGGCTCGGGCGTCTGGCCGACGAACTCCAGGACGCGCTGGGCGAGCTGCGAGACCTGGCTCGGGGGATCTACCCGCCGGTGCTGCAGACCGGCGGTGTCACCGAAGCACTCGCCGAGGTCGTGCGACGATCCGCTTCCACGATCGAACTCGACGCGGGGTCCATCGGCCGGTACGACCCGTCGATCGAGACGGCGCTCTATTTCACGGCCCTCGAAGCGCTGTCGAACGCGTCGAAGCACGCGCCGGACGCGACCGTGACGATCCGGTTGACTGAAACCGGAGCTCCCGGTCAGACCCACGTCGTGCTCGAGATCACCGACGACGGGCCCGGCTACGACCTCCGAACGCCCACCCACACTCGTGGCGTACTGAACATGAGCGACCGAGTCCGAGCCGTCGACGGCGAGTTCACGATCGACACCGAGCCGGGGGCAGGCGTGCGCGTGACCGCCTCGGTACCCGTCACACAGCACTGAGCGCGCCGCCGAGCTGCGAGCCGGTGGTGCCTGCACCACCATCGCCGGTCGCCACGACCACCATCGATCCACCTGGTGGAGGGATTCAGCGCCACCACGCGCTCATCGACCATTGAGTCATCGGACCGCACAGGGTCCGCAACGGACTCAGGAGTGGGCATGGCAACACGCGGAGAAACATCGCGGACGGTGGCGGTCGCCGCCGTGACGGTGACTGCAGGACTCATCGCGGCAGGAGCAGTCGGGCTCCAGATGAGCGACCCGAGCGGGCGAGCCGACACAGCAGCCGCCGCTGGCGTCCCCGACGCTTCTGGCGACCCCGAGGCTGACCGGTCGACGGGATCCGACACCGGAGGCGTTTCCGACCCAACCTCGAAGACAGCGCCGCCGGCCACCGACGAGGCGGACCCCGCCGGGACCGCCACCGAGGCGGAACGGGCTGCTGAGATTCGCGACGACTTCGACCTCGATACTCCCCGCGCCGAGACGTCTGCGGCTGATGACCGGCTCGTGGTATCGACCGACGGCCCCGCCGCCGTCCAGGTGATCGATGCCGATCTCGACATCGTGCTCGACGACGCCGGCGAACTCGCTCCGGGCACGAGCGGCGTCGGCACGATCCAACTCCCGACCGACGGACCGCTCGCTGCCGCGATGCTCGATCGTCCGCTGCGCGGGGCGATCGGTGTGGCGTTCGGGCGCGACCTCGGGCACCTCGGCGCCCATCTCCGCGACGACGAGCGGTACCTCTACACGGACCTCGGATCACAACCGTTCGAGCTGTTCCTCGACCTCGACGAGTCACACGACGGAACAGACGCACTCCCGCAGCGCATCTCGACCGAAGGAATCGGCGGTGCCTCGATGTTCATCGCGGCGCTCGATGGCGACTACTTCTACATCTCGACGCCATGCGCAGCGCTGATCCCGGCCGACGCGGCATCGAGCCCCCGCCCCGACCGTCAGCGCTCGAACGACCACGCCGCAGCACCGGCATCGCAGATCCCCGGCGTGTCGGCAGATCTGACGAGCTTCGATCCTGGCGGCTGCGGCCTCGGCTGGTCGATCGAGGGCAACGTCCCCTTCGTCCCGATCCTGGGAGATCGAGGCATCACGATCCCCGAAGGCTTCGGTGCTCACGTCGTGATCGACGGCACGATCCCGGTCCACCCGTCGGCGACGCTCGACGGCGAGCTCTTCTACCGACTGGAGGACGACCACGCCTCGGTCTGGGCGAACGGCGAACTCGACGTCGGGATCGCCTTCGTCGAGGGCGCCGCGGAGGTGAACGTCCCGGCGATCCGCGGCACCTTCGGCCTCGAGCTCACGCCGACACGTCTCGATCTCGCCATCACCGCAACGGCAGGCTCGTCGGCGTCGGAAGGCGCACCATCGGAGCTCCTCGCCGACCTGGCACCGATCCGCGGGCGAGTCGACGTCGACGGCCAGCTGACGATCGTCGACGGTGACGTCCTCGACACATCGTTCCTCGAGTTGTCCGGCGACATCAGCATCTCGCCGACGCCCGTGCGGGCGGCGTCGGACGTTCCCGTCGACGACGTGTTCTCGGCCGACGCACTGGTTCGCATCGATCGGACGGGTGTGATGGCTCAGGGATCGGTCGCCGTGTCGCCGGTGTCGGCGCTCTCGCTGGCTGGCGATGGACGGCTCGAGTTCCTCGTCCCGTTCGCGGACGCGAACGACGCGTATCTCGAGGTCGCCGGTGCACTGCGACTCGGTGACACCCGCCTCGGAGGCGATGCCCTACTCCGCATCGATCGCACCGGGGCACTTGCCCGGGGTCGAGTGGACCTGGCCGGCTTCGGCGGCCTCGACGTCGAAGGACGGCTCGGGGTCGACGGCTTCCAACTCACCGGGACGGCCGAGGCGGTGCTCCCCGTCGGCGATCTCGACCAGGTCGCTGCGAACCTCGTCGACGAGACCAGCTCCGCCGAGACCCTCCGGGCGCTCAACGCACAGATCGACAAACGAGTGAACGAGATCGGCGCGACCGACGCGGCGAAGGGCGCCGAGTTGCGAACCACGATCGGTGATCTACGAACGGCGTTCGATGACATCGCAGCAGTGCGCGACACGATCGCATACAACGACGGTCTCATCGCCGACCTGTGGCGCGACCATCAGGCCGACATCGACTGGCACTGGGCGCTCAACGACTTCGACCGCTTCTGGGACAAGGGTCCTCATGCCATCCGCCTGGCGGCGATCATCGTCGAGATCGAGGCGCTCAAGCTCGCCAACACCGTCCAATACGGCTACATCGACGTGGCCAACCTCGCGGTGTCGGCAGCACAGCAGACCGTGATCGCGATCATCGGTTGGGATGCCGAACTCAACGCTTTGCTGTCACTGCAGACCGAGGCCTACCTGGGCACGCTGACGGGCAAC
>JBGCFW010000089.1:0-29206 GCA_045107155.1 Ilumatobacter sp.
CGCTGCGGGGTGTGAGATCAGCCCCGACTTCTCCGTCGGACACGACACGCCGGAACTCGGCGACCCGGACGCACCGATCTCGCTCGACGGTGCAGCGAGCGACGTCGTCGGCGACTGGTATGCGCTCGGGCAGCGAGCCATCGACCTCGCGGTCGCATCGATTCCCGACGCGGCCGCCTCGGTCGCCCGCCTCTGGCCGGAGCACTTCGACGTCGGGACCGATCTCGCGATCGATGCCGAACGACAGCCCGGCGCCCGCGTCAACCTCGGCGCTGCTGCAGGCGACGGCTTCCACGAAGAGCCGTACCTCTACGTCGGGCCGTGGGGTCCGGAGCGACCCGGACCATCGGAGTTCTGGAACGCAGGGTTCGGTGCAGTCCTCGGTTTCGGTGAACTCGACGCCGCCGACAACCCCCTGACCACGGCAGTTGAGTTCTTCCTCACCGGACTCGGGTACCTCCGCGCCGTCGATTCGTGAAGCTGATCGGTTGGCCGATCGAACGAGACGGTCTCATCGTCGATAAGAGACTTCTCATCGACGTCTCATCGCTGCCACAGTTCGCGGACCCAACGTGTCGGGGATGAACGTCCCGCTCGGCGAGCGCGCCGGCATCACGATTGCGCTCGCGGCCGCAGCCGCGGCGTTGGTGGGAGGCGCTGCGCTCGCCGACGCCGCTTCGAGCGGTGACGCTCCGGGGGCCCCGACGATCGAAGTCGCCGACCGCGCCGAACTCCCGGACACTCCGGTTCGAGCTTCTGATGCCGATGTGATGTCAGTCGGCCCGCAGCCCATCGCATTCGACGAGCCGGACGAAGATCCCGCCGGTCTCGACGCGGTGAAGCAACCGTCGGCAACGGCCCAGACGCTCGAGGACGCGGCCGACGGCAGTGACGACGGAGCGACGACAGCGTCCACGAGCGGGCCGCGCCGTGACGACGGCGCGAGCGAGCACGATGCTGACGCCGACACCGGTCGGGTCCCCGCGAACAACCCCGACGATCGCCGGGACGAGAAGCCCTCGGATCATGCCCCTGACGGGCTTGACCACGACTCCACTCGCAGCGCGAACGACGCCGAGAACGATGCCGACCGCGACGACGATGACGCCGACGAGAGCGAGGACGAAGACCGCGAAGAGGACCGCGAAGAGGACCGCGAAGAGGACCGCGACGAAGACGAAGACGAAGACGACGACGACGACGAAGACGACGACGAAGACGACGACGACGAAGACGAAGACGAAGACGAAGACGAAGACGACGACGACGATGACGACGAAGACGACGAAGACGACTGAGCGGCACTGTGCCGACACGACCGTGACCCATGCGTACCCCACACCTGACGGCACGAGCGCGAATCCTCGGGATGACGACCTTCGTCGTCGCAGCAGCGCTCCTCGCGACGGTCGTGCTCCTGCGTCAGATTCTCCTCGCTGACATCGACGAACGGGCAGACCGCGAGCTCGTCCAAGAAGCCGAGGAATTCTCCGAGACGGTCCGAACGGCCACTCGAGTCGACGACGAAACAGCCGAGGAATTCGCGCGACGGGCCCTCACCGACTATCTCGCCACGAACGTTCCGTCGGAGAACGAGCTGTTCCTCGCCGCGCAGAGCGGCCGAGCATTCATCGAGTCGCTCGATCCTCCTGGTGATCTGCGTGGGGAGGTCAGTCGCTACACCGACCTCACCGAACCCGTGATGGAGACACTCGACACCGACGACGGAGCGGCGCGTGTACTCGCCCAACCGATATTACGTGAGGGTCAACAGGTCGGACTGCTCCTGATCGCAGAGTTCGTCGAACCGGAGCGGCGAGCCGCCGAGCAAACGATCCGCAACGCGGCACTGCTCGCGCTCGCCTCGTTGGTCGCTGCGATTGCGCTGGCCTGGATCGTCGCAGGGCGGATTCTACGACCCGTCCGTGTGTTGGCCGACACGGCGCGCGACATCACCGAACACGACCTCAGCCGTCGAATCCCCACGCAGGGTTCCGACGAGATGGAGGCGATGGTCGAGAGCTTCAACTCGATGCTCGACCGGCTGGAACACACGGTCGACACGCAACGGCGATTCCTCGACGATGCCGGGCACGAACTCCGAACACCGCTCACGATCGTGCGGGGCCACCTCGACGTTCGGTCGCTGGATGGCAGCGACTCCGCAGAGGTCGATGCGGTCGTGTCACGCGAGATCGATCGAATGAGCCGAATCGTCGACGACCTACTCGTTCTCGCTCGCGCCGAGTCGTTCGAGTTTCTCGACATCGGACCGACCGACACCGACGAGTTGGTCTCCGGCATGATGACACTGCTCCCTCCCTTGGGCGATCACGACTGGCATCTCGAGGAGCTGCCGTTCGGCGTGGTCGAAGCTGATGCCGACAGGCTGACGCAAGCGGTCCTCAACCTCGCCGCGAACGCGGCGAGGCACACACCGGCGGGCAACCGGATCGCGATCGGCGGCCGACTCGACGACGATTGGTTCTCGCTCTGGGTGCGCGACACGGGCGACGGCATCGCCGACGAGGAACGCGATCGGGTTTTCGAACGCTTCCATCGGGCCACCACCGAACGTTCGCAGGGCGGCGGCGCTGGTCTCGGCCTCTCGATCGTGTCAGCCATCGCACACGCACACGGTGGCGACGTGACACTCGACACCGAGGTCGGGGTGGGTAGCACCTTCACGATCACGATCCCCGCCCACCCTGATTCGCCTCAGAAAGAGGACCGATGGCCCGAATCCTGATCATCGAGGACGAGCCCGACATCGCATCGTTCCTCGACCGCGGGCTCGCGGCGGCCGGACACAGCACGATGGTCGTCGGCGACGGCCGCGAGGGCAGCGCGATCGCACGAGATGACGCGTTCGATCTGGTCCTGCTCGACCTCGGTCTCCCGGGTCTCGACGGGATGTCGGTACTCCGGCAGATCCGCGCTCGAGGTGACCAGCTACCAGTCATCATCCTCACGGCCCGAGACGAACTCGACACCACACTCGCTGGGTTCGAGGGCGGCGCCAACGACTACGTGACCAAGCCGTTCCGGTTCGAGGAGATCCTCGCTCGCATCACGGTCCGGCTCAGCGAGACGACCCGATTCCCATCCGGGCAGCGACGCGTCGAAGTGGGCGGCGCCGTCCTCGACGTCGATGCCCGAACGCTCAGCACCGGCGACACCGCCGCCGAGTTGTCTGCTCGCGAGTTCGCGCTTGCCGAGACGTTCTTCCGGCATCCGGGTCAGGTGTTGTCGCGCGAGCAGTTGTTGTCGCGGGTCTGGGGCTACGACTTCGATCCTGGATCCAACGTCGTCGACGTGTACGTCGGCTACCTCCGCCGGAAGCTTGGCGATCTCGACATCCTCGAAACGGTTCGCGGTGTGGGGTATCGACTTCGACACGACGAACCGCCTGCTGGATGAGACCTGCTGGATGAGACCTGCTGGATGAGAAAGGTCTCATGACCGACTCATCGATGTCTCAAGTGCCACGACGATATTGACGATCGACCGAACGAATGTCGATCGCCCGACTCGGGCAGGAAGCGAGACACCATGATCCGATCGAACTGGAAACCTCTTGCCGGCAGCACAGCGCTCGCCATCGTGATCGGAGGCGCGGGGCTTGCAGCTGCTGAGGGTGCCGACCGCCCAGCGGTTGGGCCGATCGAGCTGCTCGACGTCGATCCGTCGTTCTCTGTTCCCGACTCGGTGCTCGACATCGAAGAAACACCGAACACAACACTCCCAGGCCGTACAGACATGTCCCGTCAACCCGTCGGCGCGACGGCTACGGCCGACTCGACAGCATCTCCGCTCGAAGCGCCCCGAGTGACCGTCGAGTCAGCGACCTCCGCGGTTTCGGCACAGACGCCCACGTCGATCGACTCACCCGAGTCCGTCGAATCAGCTGCATCGATCGACTCACCCGACTCACCCGAGTCCGTCGATTCACCCGAGTCCGTCGATTCACCCGACTCGATCGAGTCCGTCGATTCACCCGACTCGATCGACTCACCCGAGTCCGTCGATTCACCCGACTCGATCGACTCACCCGAGTCCGTCGACTCACCCGACTCGATCGACTCACCCGACTCGATCGACTCACCCGACTCGATCGACTCACCCGACTCGATCGACTCACCCGACTGAATGAACGATGGTCGCCTTCGACCCGTCTTTCTACATCACCGACGGTGACTCCATCGTCCGGACGATTCTCGGCGCTGACGCGCATCGCGTCCGACACACTCGCGTCCGCCAGATCGATGCCCGACCGGGGAAATCGGTCACGGTCCAGTACTCGGTGTCCCTCGCCGATCACGAACGCCCGACTTCGCTCGTTGTGCGATCCGCAGCCGAGCCCACAGCCGGCCTCGACCCGATCGCGACAGACGACGACGGCCACCCGGTGTTCGCCTTCGAGAGCCTCGACGACCCAGCCTTGCCCGGTCTCCGGCGAGCAATGGACCCCGAACAGGTCGCGCCGATGCTGCAGTCACTCGGATTGCAGACGAGTCCGGGCGACCTCCGCCTGAAGCTTCGCGCGTACCGACCGCTCCGGCGGGCTGTCGTCGAAGCATCCGGCTCATCCGGCCGTGTGTTCATGAAGGTGGTGCGTCCTCACAGAGTCGATGCGCTCCACCGTCGCCATCGGCTGCTCACGGACGCTCGCGTTCCTGTCGCACCATCGGTCGGTTATAGCGCCGACGGGATCGTCGTGCTCGGTGAGATCACCGGTTCGACACTGCGTCAGGAAATCGATGGTGGGTCGTCGCTGCCCAGCATCCGTGAGGTCCACCGTCTGCTGGACCGGTTTCCCGCCGAGGTCGCCGACCTGCGTGGTCCGATGCCTCCGATCCATCGAGTCCGAGAGCACGCCGACGTGCTCCAGCTCGTCCTGCCGCGCAGCGAACCTCGGCTGAACGAGCTCCTGCGCCGTCTGGAACCGTTCGCAGCCGCCAGAAAAGCCACTGCACCACCCCTCGTGCCGGTGCACGGCGACCTGTACGAGGCGCAGATCATGAGCTCGAACGGACGCGTTCGGGCACTTGTCGACGTCGATGGCATCGGCGGCGGACATCGCATCGACGACGATGCGAACGCGCTCGGACACCTCAGCCTGTACGACCTCATCTCGACGCATCACCGAGCGCGCCGGCTCGGTGCATCGTGGATCGGCGAGCTCGATCGCCGCGAGACCCACGACTGGCGAACGCTGCGAGCTCACGTCGCCGCCGTCCTCGTCGGGCTCGCCACCGGCTCCTACCGCGTCCAGGAGCCGAACTGGGAACAGAACACGCTCGCTCGGCTCGATCTCGCCCTCGAGTGGGCGTCTGCCACTCGACCGATCGTCGAACCGCGTCCACTCCGACGGCCGAGTACCCACGTCAGGGCCGAACCGCGGACCCGCTCGCTCGCGCTGTGGTCCGGACGGGCTGGCCGCTGAGCAACACGGTCGGGACAGGGTGGGGGTCGTAGTCGAGGGTCGTGGTCGAGAGTCACGGTTGAGGCGGCACGGATTACCGGCGAGTAACGTCGGGACCGCATGAGTAGTACTGCCCAGGCAAGCACGCCCGACTCGACCGACGCGCCGGAACGACGGGTCAAGCCGAACCAACTCGCACTCGTCGTGTTCACGGCGATCGCACTCTTCACGCTGGTGTCGGGCATCATCCCGCAAATCACGGAGTGGAAGAGCGACAGCCCGATCCACCGCACGGTGTTCGTCAACATCCCGGGCCCGATCCAGATCGCGTTCTACACCGTGATGCCGGTGCTGTTGGTGTGGGTTGGTTGGCAGTTCTCGCTGCGGATGAAGAACTGGGAGCGTGGCGCGCCCTCACAGCGCACCACGAACGCCAAGAACGCGAAGCAGCGCCTGAAGGACTTCCGCGCCGGTGTCTACATGAAGACGCTGCTGCGTGACGCCGGGGCCGGCCTCATGCACTCCATGATCTACTTCGGCTTCCTCGGCCTGATGGCCGTCACCACGGTCCTCGAAGTCGACCACCAGATGCCCGAGGCACTCAAGTTCCTGCACGGCGACGTCTACCGCGGATACGCGGCGTTCGGCGACCTGATGGGACTGATCTTCCTGGGTGGCGTGGTGTGGGCGATCGCCCGTCGTTACATCCAGCGCCCTTACCGCATCCGCATCAAGTCCAAGCCGGAACATGCCGTCATCCTCGGCACCTTCTTCGTGCTCGGCGTCTCGGGGTTCGGCGCCGAGATGTTCCGCATCGCCGTCGAGCGAAACACTCGCAACGTCGACTACGAGCAGTGGAGCTTTGTCGGCTGGCCGCTCTCGAGCCTCGTGAACGACTGGAGTCTCTCGAGCCTCGAGACGTGGCACCAGTGGTGGTGGATCGCGCACGTGGCGAGCTTTGTCGTGTTCCTCGCGATCCTGCCGATCACGATGCTCCGCCACATCTTCACCTCGCCGATCAACATGTACCTCAAGGACAAGGACCGCCCAAAGGGTGCGATGCGTCCGATGGCGAACCTCATGGAGACCGAGCTCGAGAGCTTCGGTGCCTCGACCGTCGAGGACTTCACCTGGAAGCAGTTGCTCGACCTCGACGCGTGCACGATGTGCGGCCGTTGCACCAGCGTGTGCCCCGCGCACGCCACCGGCAAGCCACTCGACCCGCGCGAGATCGTGCTGAAGTCGGGCGAAGTGATGGCTGCGACCGGCACCCCGGCCGTGTCGCCACCGTTGGGCACCGTTCCCGAGGTCAAGGTCGAGGCGAACGACTTGTTCTCCCGAATCACCGCCGAAGAAATCTGGGCGTGCACCACCTGCAAGGCGTGTGACGAGATCTGCCCGGTCAACATCGAGATCACCGACAAGATCTTCGACATGCGGCGCTACCTGTCGCTGATGGAGTCGAACTTCCCCGCCGAGCTCGGCAACGCCTACCGGGCGATGGAGAACCAGGGCAACCCGTGGGGACTCAACCAGGGCGAGCGTGCCGACTGGGCCGAAGGCATCGACGGCGTGTCGATCGTGGACCCGGGCGAAGCGCTGCAGTCCGAGTACCTCTACTGGGTCGGCTGCGCCGGCTCGTTCGACGACAAGAACAAGAAGGTCACGCAGGCCATGGCGAACTTGCTGCGCCGCGCCGGAATCGACGTTGCGGTGCTCGGCCCGTCGGAGATGTGCACCGGCGACTCCGCTCGCCGCTCGGGCAACGAGTACCTGTTCCAGATGCTCGCGCAGCCCAACGTCGAGATGCTCAACGGCATGGGTGTGAAGAAGATCATCACGCAGTGCCCACATTGCTTCAACACGCTGCTGAACGAGTACCCGCAGATCGGCGGCAACTACGAGGTCATCCATCACACGCAGCTACTCGAGGAGCTCATCGACTCGGGTCAGCTCGACGTGAGCCAGGCCACGCTCGAAGAGCGCATCACGTACCACGACTCCTGCTACCTCGGCCGTCACAACGATGTCTACGTCGCACCACGCAAGGTCGTTGGCTCGATCAAGGGTGTCGAAGTGGTCGAGATGCAGCGCAACGGCACGAAGGGCATGTGCTGCGGCGCCGGTGGCGCTCGCATGTGGATGGAAGAGACCACGGGCACGAAGGTCAACGACGAGCGAGCCAACGAAGCGCTCTCGACGGGCGCGAGCCGCGTCGCGACCGCCTGCCCGTTCTGCTACATCATGATGGATGACGGCGTAAAGGGTGCCGGTGTGGAAGACGACCAGGTC
Source organism: Ilumatobacter sp. (assembly GCA_045107155.1). Lineage (GTDB taxonomy): Bacteria > Actinomycetota > Acidimicrobiia > Acidimicrobiales > Ilumatobacteraceae > Ilumatobacter_A. Next base: position 7,718 of record JBGCFW010000089.1, read on the forward strand.
AAGGTCGCCGACATCGCCATCCACCTGGTCGACGCCCTCGAGGCCGGCGAGGCGAAGTTCCACGCGGGCGACGCACCTCTGGTCGAAGCAGAAAAGAACTCACCCGTCGCCGGCGCCTGACGCGGCGCTGACGTCGACGCACGCGAACGCTCGCACCGGTGTTCGTACCCGACCGGGCGCCGGCTGCGGACGTGTCCGCGCAGTTCTGTCGACGTCGTCGAATCCCGGGGTGCTAGTGATGAGCGGATGACCGACTCGATCTTCCATGACCTCGACGTCTTCGTCGCGGAACCGCGAATCGCCGGCATGGCGATGAGCCACGACGCGAGCAGACTGGTCGTGTCGGTCCAGACCCTCGACGAGAAGGGCACGGGCTACGTCACCTCGTTGTGGGAGATCGATCCCGCCGCCGCGGCGGCGCCGCGGCGACTCACTCGCGGCGCATCGAGCGAGTCGATCGTCGGATTCGGAGCCAACGGAGACGTTCTGTTCTCGACGACCCGAACGGTTTCGACGATCAGTGGCGCTGAAGACGATGGATCGCCGCCGAGCGGCGACGTGCCGGGGCTGTGGGCACTGCCGGTCGGTGGTGGCGAGGCGCGCTGTCTGCTCGCTCGCCGCGGCGGCATCGGTGATGTTCTCGTTGCAGCACAGAGCGGTTCGATGGTGTTGGCCGGGCCGACGCTTCCGTCGACCGACGATGACGTGTCGGCCGACGACAGTTCAGTGCATGCCCGCTCGGAGTCGAAGGTGTCGGCGGTGCTGCACGAGCGGTACCCGGTGCGCTTCTGGGATCACGACCTCGGGCCGGCCTCGACGCGCCTCTTCGCCGCCGACGCGGTGAACGCGACCGCATCGGCCGGCGATGACGATGCACGCTTGGAGTTGCGCGACCTCACGGGCGATGTCGCCGGCGCGATCCACGACGAGGCTTCGTTCGACGTGTCGGCCGACGGATCGGTGATCGTGACCGAGTGGATGGTCGCCGAAGCGGGCGCGAGTCTTCGGATCTCGACAATGAGAATCGACGTCGCGACGGGCGAGCGACGCCTGATCGCAGATGATCCGGACCTCGAGTTCGACTCGCCGGCCATCAGCCCCGACGGCTCCCACGTCGCGATCGTACGGGCCGAGCGCTCGACCCCGGAGCTGTCCCCACATCAGACGCTCGCCGTCGTCCCGATCGATGGCGGCGAGCCCCGCCTCGTCGCGGCGGATTGGGACCTGTGGCCGCAGTCGCCACGCTGGAGCGCCGACGGGTCGAGCCTCGTGGTTGCCGTCGATGAAGACGGGCGTGGCCCGCTCTACCTCGTCGACGTCGCGAGCGGCGAACGGCGCCGACTGACGAACGACGACGGAACCTACGTGGGCCACGACGTGTCACCCGACGGAACCACGGTCTTCGCCTTGCGAACCACGGTCGACACACCGATGCAACCCGTGCGGATCTCGATCGCCGATGGCACCATCACGACGATTCCTTCGCCGGTGGCGAACCCGGAGATCCCGGGCAAGCTCACCGCGGTCACCACGCCCACCGCCGACGGCACGGCGGTCCGCTCATGGCTCGCGCTGCCCGCCGACGCATCAGCCGACGCACCTGCACCGCTGCTGCTGTGGATCCACGGTGGTCCCCTCGCCTCGTGGAACGCGTGGTCATGGCGGTGGAACCCGTGGACGGCGGTCGCTCGTGGATACGCCGTCTTGCTCCCCGACCCTGCGCTTTCGACCGGCTACGGACGCGACTTCATCGAGCGCGGATGGGGGTCGTGGGGCGGCGCACCGTTCACCGACCTGATGGACATCACCGACGCGGCGGTCGCGCGCGACGACATCGACGAGACGCGCACTTCGGCGATGGGCGGGTCGTTCGGTGGGTACATGGCGAACTGGGTTGCTGGCCACACCGACCGATTCGATGCGATCGTCACCCACGCCAGTCTGTGGGCCCTCGACCAGTTCGGACCCACGACCGACGCTTCGTACTACTGGAGCCGGGAGATGACCGACGAGATGGCAGCGGCGAACTCACCGCATCTCCACGTCGACAGGATCACGACGCCGACCCTCGTCATCCACGGCGACCGCGACTATCGGGTGCCGATCGGTGAAGGACTCAGGCTCTGGTACGAACTCGTGCGGGCCTCCGCCGACGAGAACGGCGAGATGCCGCACCGATTCCTGTACTTCCCTGACGAGAACCACTGGATCCTCAGCCCCAACAACGCGCAGGCGTGGTACGCCACGGTCTTCGCATTCCTCGAGCAGCACGTACTCGGCGGCGACTGGGTGCGACCCGACCAGATCGCTCACTGAGCTCGACACGAGCGCACGATGCGCGACGGCTGACCGCCTTCTACGATCTGACCATGACCGACGAGCAGAGCCCCACGTCGATGCCCACCCCCGCCGAGAGCCAGGACCGAGCCGCCGCCATCACAGGCGGATACACCGCGACGACGGCGCTCGTCGTGGTCGACATGCAGAACGACTTCGGCCATCCCGACGGATCGCTGTTCGTGGACGGCGCGGCCGACATCGTCGGGCCGATCAACGACGAGATCGAGCGCGCCAACGCCGGCGGTGCGACCATCGTGCTCACCCAGGACTGGCACCCCGCATCGACCCCTCACTTCATCGACGACGGCGGAGTGTGGCCCACGCATTGCGTGGCGGGCACGTGGGGCGCCGAGCTCGTCGACGGCATCGATCCGAACCACCGCGCCAGCGGAGTGATCCGCAAGGGCACCAACGGTGAAGATGGCTACTCGGCGTTTGCGATGCGCGAGCCCGGCGGCACGGTCGACATTCCGACCGGACTCGCCGGCATGCTGCGCGAACGCAACGTGGGTCGCGTCGTCGTGGTCGGGCTGGCGACCGATGTGTGCGTGGCAGCCACAGCGACGAGCGCCGCGCAGGCAGGTTTCGACACCACGGTCCTGTGGGATGCCACCAAGCCGGTGTTCGGCGACGACGCCGAACAACTCGGCACGGTCCGGTCGGATCTCGCCGCTGCCGGCGTGACCCTCATCGGTCACGACTGAATCACCGCGACTCGACCCGCCACCTGTTTCAGGTCCACGCACGGGTCACCTGCCAGACTTCCCCGATGACCGCCGAACGCCTGGGCGACGCGATCGAAACTCGATGGGCGCAGACCCGAGGGCCGCTGTTCACCGACATGTACGAACTGGCGATGGCCCAGGTGTACGTGAGCCAAGGCATCGCCGAGCGTCGATCACAGTTCGACTACTTCTTTCGATCGACTCCCGACTACGGGACACACCAGGCCGGCTTCTGCGTGAGCGCGGGACTCGGGCCGTTCCTCGACTGGGTCAACGGGCTCCGGATCGACGATGCGCACGTCGACGCGCTCGCAGCGATGACCGGGCCGACAGGCGCTCCGGTGTTCGGGCAACCCTTCCTGGACTGGCTGGCTGCACCCGACCGGTTCGACGACCTCGAGATCCGAGCGGTCGCCGAGGGCCGGGTCGTCCACCCGCACGTACCGTTGGTCTCCGTCACCGGGCCGCTCGGCGTGTGCCAACTGCTCGAGACGTCGCTGTTGAACCACTTCAACTATCCGACGCTCATCGCGACGAAGGCGGCGCGCGTCGTACGAAGCGCTCGCGGGGGTCGAGTGCTCGAATTCGGGATGCGACGCGGGCCGGCCACCGGCGTCAACGAAGGCATCCGTGCTGCGCTGATCGGTGGTTGCTCGTCGACATCGAACGTCGAAGCAGCGATCGCTCTCGGCCGCCAGCCGATCGGCACGCATGCCCATGCGCTCGTCCAGGCGTACATGGCGCTCGGACGAGGCGAGCTCGGTGCGTTCCGTGCGGTGGCCGAGGTGGCACCCGACGAGTGCATCTTGCTGGTCGACACCGTCGACACGCTCGGCTCTGGTGTGCCGAACGCGATCACGGTGTTCGACGAGTTGCGAGCTGCCGGTCACGAGCCCGTCGGGGTCCGCCTCGATTCGGGCGACCTCGCCTACCTCGCGGTCCAAACTGCGAAGTTGCTCGACGAGGCCGGCTTCGCCAACGTCGGCATCGTGCTGTCGAGCGACCTCGACGAGCTGAACATCTGGCAGATCCTCACCCAGATCGGTGACGATGCGGACCGCATCGGCATCGATCCGGAGCCGATCCGGCAGCGCCTGGTCTACGGAGTCGGTACGCGCCTGATCACCTCACACGGCTCCGGCGCGCTGAACGGCGTCTACAAGCTCGTCGGGCTCGAGAACGACGACGGTGAGTGGACACCGGCGATCAAGATCTCCGAGGACCCGGGCAAGGTCCCGCTGCCCGCCCGGAAGACGGTGTGGCGGCTGTACGACCATCGCGGTGCGGCGATCGTCGACCTCATCGGCCTGCACGACGAGGACCCGTTCCCGACCGACACGATCACGGTCCATCACCCCACACGCAACGGCGTCAGTCAGGTGATCCACCGCTCGGACATCTCGCACGTGGAAGTCCTTCGCGAGCAGGTTCTCGGCGCGGGCGCTGATTCGACGGCCGCCTCGGTCGACGTGCTCGCCGAACGTTGCGCCGCTGACATCGACCGACTCGACGTCGGCGTGCAGCGTCTTGTCAACCCGCACCGCTACCACGTGTCGATCACCGACCGACTCGATCAGCTCCGTCGAGAACTCATCGCCGCTGCGGGTTGAGCACGCGAGCGGATCGCGGCTCGTGACTCAGGAGAAGTTCTGGAAGTACTGCGATGGCGTCGGCCCGCGCTGACCCTGATATTTCGACCCCTTGGCTCCACTGCCGTAGGGGTGCTCGGCCGGCGACGTCATCTGCATGAAGCTCACCTGCCCGATCTTCATGCCGGGATACAGCGTGATCGGCAGGCTCGCGACGTTGGCGAGCTCGAGGGTGATGTGCCCGTCGAAGCCTGCATCGATGAAACCGGCGGTCGAGTGGATCAACAGTCCGAGGCGGCCGAGACTCGACTTGCCCTCGACGCGGCCGACGAGGTCGTCGGGCACTGCGATGCGCTCGTAGGTCGAGCCGAGCACGAATTCGCCCGGATGCAGCATGAACGGTTCGTCGCCCACGCCGTCGTCGCCGACCGGCATCTCGACGAGCTCGTTGAGCGATCGCGTGTCCGCCTTGACGTCGATGACGCCGCGGCTGTGATTGCGGAAGACGCTGAAGAGGTGCGAGATCCGGACGTCGATGGACGACGGTTGGATCAGGGACTCGTCAAGCGGCTCGATGACGATTCGTCCGGCGACGAGCTGTTCGCGAAGAGATCGGTCCGACAGGATCACGCCGACAACCTAGAGGGACTCAGGCCCGCGAGTCGCTGTTGCCGGGCGGGAAGGTGAGCGCAACCACCGCTGCCGACACGAGGTAGCACCCGCCGACGAATCCCCACGCCCACCGGAAGTCGGAGATCTGCGGATCGAGCGACACGTCGGCGAGGATCGCGACCACCACCGAGATCCCCAACGCATAGCCGAGCTGCTGGGTGGTGCGCACCGTTGCGTTCGCCGTCCCGAACTGGGCGGGCCGGACATCGGCGAGCCCTGCGCTCGCCCACGTCGCGACCGAGAGCCCCACACCGATGCCCACCAGCATGCCGACGGGCACGAACACGTTCCACACGGTCGGCTCGGCATCGAGAATGACCGTGTATGCGAGGTACGGCACGCCGCACAGCGCGCTTCCGGCCGCAAGGATCCAGCGGTGGCCGACGCGGTCGGCAAGGCGGCCGGCGACCGGCGAGATGAACGTCGCGAGCAGGGGTGAGGGCACCAGGGCGAGCCCGACGACACTGAGCGGCTGGTCCCACAGGTCTTGGAGGAGCAGCGAGTTCACGAGGAAGCCGGACGTGAACGCCATCGAATAGATCAGCAGACCCGCGTTGGTCGACGCGAACGATCGCAGACGAAAGAGGTCGAGTTCGAGCAACGGTTCAGGGTGCTCACGAGAACGACGAACCAGCATCCAGAGCAAGAAGAGCCCGGCTGCTGCGATCCCGAGCACCCGTGGGTCGAAGACACCCCAGTCCTCCGAGCGGACGATCGCGAACATCACGAGACCCACACCGAACGTGCCGATCGGGACGCCGACGAGGTCGACGCGCCCGGTGGCATCGGGGTTCTTGGATTCTCTGAGCAGACGCGGACCGACGGCGAGCACGGTGAGCGACAACGGCACGTTGATCCAGAAGATGCCGCGCCATGACCATGCGTCGGTCACGAACGCACCCAGCGCCGGTCCGACGACTGCTCCGAGCGCGCCCGTGGCTCCGGCGATGCCGATCACCGTCGACCGCTTGTTGGCCGGGAAGTCGGGCAGGACGACGGCGATGGCTGTGGGTGCGATGATCGCCCCGCCGACCCCTTTGAGCACGCGGGCGGCAATGAGAAATTCGGCCGAGGGTGCGACGGCACAGAGGGCCGAGGCCACCATGAAGATCGCCACGCCCGGAAGGAACAGCTTCTTGCGGCCGTAGCTGTCGGCGTATCGGCCGGCGACCAACAGCAGCGAGGCAACGACGACGTTGTAGCCGGAGATGATCCAGCCGAGCGTCGACTCCGACACCTCGAAGTCCTCGCGGATCGACGGAAACGCGACGTTCACCGCCGAGACGTCGATGACCGACAAGAAGAAGACGAGCGTGGTGACTCCGAGCGCGAGCCACGCGCTGCGATCGCCGAGCTGGCGCTCCGCCGGTGGGCCTCCGGCCATCGTCTCGGTCACCGGGTGAGTCTCGCGGGCGCGCCCCGAGCGCTCACCATCGCCGAGACATCGCCGAGCTCAAGGTCAGACGGGGACGCCGGGGGTGCAGCCTTGGATCGAGAAGTCGGGCCCGGCGTTCGGATAGCCGAAGTTGGGTCTGAGGAAGCGGCGGTTGCTCGTGATGAACGGTGAGTCGTATGCATCATCGAAGAGCCTGTTGGGGTCGCCGCCCTGGCTGTCCCAGTCGGTACACCACACGCCGTCGACGATGTCGAGACCGATGTAGAACGAACTCTCCGGATCGGTGGTCGAGTACAACGCAGCAACGTCGTCGTCGTCAGCGTTCAGCAGACGCGTCACCTGCTCGGTGAACCCGCCCACCCCGTCAACTCGATTGATGGTGATGGTGCGCTTGGCGTTCAGTGCATCGAGTGGGATCACGCGGAGCGGGTCGGCCCATCCGCCGACGGAGATCGGGCCGGCCGCGAGCGGCACCGCGGGGCTGAACCCCGGTTCGGCCGGCGACGACTTCAGCACTTCGAGCCACGTCGAGCGACCGAGCGGCACGAACTGGTCGGCGATCAGGTCGTCGTATCGCTGATCGAGGCGGCGATCGATACGGCGAAGTTCGACCTCACGTCCCCAGTAGCCCACTCCCACATCGTCGAAGTCGATGTCGAAGTCGAACGGCTCAGCGGCGAGCCATGCGTCGCGTGCAGCGCGCCACTCGGGGATCGCATCGCCGGTCAACACCCCGGTCACCCCGAACACCGGCAGGTATCGCCCGACGGGGTCGTCAGCGCGGTTCGGCGCTGACGGATCGGCGGCGAACGCCTCGCGATACTCGTTGAAGAGCGCAGCGAACGCCTCGCCGCATGTCTCACCGTCAGGCCCGGGGAGCGTGGCAGTCTCGCTCCACGTGCGGCCGATCGTGGCCGGTGCGCATGTGTCGAGCCACGCGGCGAGGCCGGCACGATCGGCCGGACCGTAGGCGGCGTAGAAGGAGCCGTAGGTCCCGAAGAATCGTGCGACCTCTTCGAAGTCGAGCACCGACGTGCGGACGAACACCGCCGGGTCGTCGACGATGAACTGCACGCCCTTCTCGAGACCGTCGATGATGTCGGTCACATGGAAGACCGGATCGGGCGAGTTGGCGAGCAACTCGAACAGCTCCGGGTTGATGAGCGGGCCGACGTCGCGGAGGATGCGGACGAATGCTTCGACCCCGGCGACGGGATCGGTCTCGAGGAGTCCTTCGATGTCGCCGGCCGTGACTTCACCGATGATCGCGCCTACGGTGCCGACGTCTGCGAACAGCCCGAGTTCGGGCACCGCGACGACCGACTTGAGCATGAGCGACATACGTTGGTTGAGCTCAGCGGCGCTGCATCGCCGCAGCCTTCCACGATCGTTCGTGCAGTTCTGCACGCCCGGATTCGCCCACATGCTCTCCATCAAGAAGGTGGTGATGCTGCCGGAGCTGCCGCCGGCGGCACACGTGACGACGCCGTACTCCTCGACATGACGGGCGAGCGCCCCGTAGTGGGCGAACAGGTTTTGACCGTTGCCTCGGATGCCGGCACAGGTCGACTGCGACGCCGCGGGCCGACGCGGCACGAACTCCCCGGCGGCGGCGTCGGCGCCGCTCGCCGGGAGCAGTCCAACCCCCATCGCGCATGCGAGCGCCATGCCCGCGACCAACGTGGTCCGCTTCCCCACTCGCATCGATGACCCCCCGATCAACTTCGTGTGCTGCGGCACGGTACCCCACCGCAAACCTGCTGCCGAACGAGCCTCTCGCGGGGTGAAGACCCCGCCACCAACGGTGCAATCGGGTGTGTTCTGATGAGCGGGTGCACGTTTCGCGCCGGTCCGGTTGGCTCATGGTCGCGGTCGCATTGACTGCGTGCTCGGGCTCGAGCTCGCCGGGTCGATACGAGAGTGTCGGTGCCGGCGAGCCCGCTCCGTCGACCGCACAGGACGAGGCAACCGACGACGGTTCTGTCTGCACCGGACCCGTCGCGAACATCGACACCTTCTCCTACCGATCGATCGACGATGTCGACCCCGATCTCCTCGCACTCGATGTGTACCGGACGGCCGCTGCCGCGTCGTGCCCGGTCGTGGTCTACGTCCACGGTGGGAGCTGGCAGGCCGGCGACAAGCGCACGCGAGCGACCGAGGTGAAGGCCGAGCACCTCGTCGGTGAGGGCTTCGTGTTCATCTCGGCCAACTACCGATTGGTCGCCGCCGACAACGACGTGCGCTGGCCGGACTTCGGTGACGACGTCGCGGTGGCTGTGGCGTGGGTCATCGAGAACGCGGCGTCGATCGGCGCCGACCCCGATCGGGTGTCGATCGTCGGGCACTCCGCCGGCGCACACCTGGTGAGCATCATCGGGACCAATCCGGACCTGCTCGGTGTTGTCGGCCTCGAACGCGACGCTGTTCAGTGCGTCGTCTCGTTGGATGCGGTCGATCATCGACTCGCCGACGCACCGAGCTACGAGCGGGACATCGTCGGTCTCGCGTTCGGGCGTGAGCCTTCGACGCTCGATGACGGTTCTCCCACCGTCCAGGCAATCGAGCACGCCGCCGATGGACCGATGCCCGAGTTCTTGATCGTGACCCGCGGCCGAACGAACCGGCTCGAGAGTTCCGAGCAGTTCCGTGCAGCGATTGCGAACGCGGGTGGCTCGGCGACGGTGCTCGACGTGAGCCCGTATGACCACCGAGACGCGAACGTGCGTTTCGGCGAGCCCGGCGAGACGTTGCTGACCGCGCCGGTCACACAGTTCGTGCTCGAGTGCTGAGCCGAGGAACTCCGGGGCAGCAGGCCCGATCAGACACCACCGACGCCAGCCGACCCCACCCAGCGCCTCAGGCTTCCGCGCCCCCGCACGACGAGCTTCTCGAGTGGGAACAGCGGCGCGAATGCCACGCCAAACAGCGGTGACGGGAAGCCGACCGACATCGACACGAGGATGCCGACGTGCATGAGCCAGGCGGCAGCCACCCAGACGTTGCGCGAGCGAGCACCGACGAACACGACCGGCGCGGACAACTCCACGGCGACCGCCACGAACGCGAACAGGGGAAGAACCCAGGCCCGGCGCACGATGAACTCGGCGAGGATCGGCGCGTTCCCCCCGATGAGGTCGAGGCGCGCCGCGGAGTACGCCACGTGGTTGCGCAACGTGTCGCCAGCGATCCACTCGATCCCGCCGTACCGCAGTTTCGCGAGCCCGGCGATCACGTAGGTCACGACCATCACGAGCGACGCGAGCCCCAGTGGCCAGCCGTAGCGCACGCCGGCGAGGTCTGGCCGCGTGCGGCCCGCACGCGCGTCGAGCGACCAGGCATCTGCCGACGGCGAAAGCGCGACGATGATCAGTTGGAGCGCCATCAGGTTCTCGAAGTGGAGAAGCTGGCCCCACGAGCTGCGAAGTGTGGTGAGGAACAGCACTCCGAGAGCGGCGGCGACACCGGTGATCCGGTGTCGCCAACCGATCGTCGCTGCGGCCGCCGACGCCACGGTCAACGCGACGGCGACCGGGACGAGGACGGTCGGCGGCGGTTCGCCCATCGCGCTGAGCAGTCCGACGGGATCGAAGTCGACGGCGCGTCGGTCGGCGAGCCCGAGAAACACCGGTGATCGGCCGACCAGATACACCACCACGAACACGCCGACGGCGATCCTGAAGGCGGCGAGCCGCTCGGCCGGAGCCGACTGGTCGACGATGCGTCCCATCACGACTCAGCGGGACCCTGTTGGACAACGCAGCGGGCGCGGACGTCGCGTGAGATCAGACTCGCAGCGTCGCCCGTCGTTCGCAGCAGGTTGTCGTGGCGTTCGGACACGACCTCGATGGCGACCACGTCACGGAAGTCGTCGCGGCGAGCGACGCGGTCCGCGACCTCCTGGCAACGTTCGTCACCCCGCTCGGCGCGAAGCGCGGCCCGGAGCTCACCAACGACGATCAACGGGTCGGAACTCCCTCCGATCAGGTGCGGCGTGAGTTCGACCCGAGCCTCGCTGGCGGTGATGCCTTGTGCGGTGACGAAGGTGGTCTCGGTGCCCCGCGCGCTCGAGTACATCGGATAAGTCGACAGCGGGAACGCGCCGTCGGTGTCGAACGCGACGGGCGCAGCGAGCAGCGCGACCACGGCAATCGTGATGCCGAGGCGCACCGAACGCCGAGGCGAGCGCTCCTGTCCCACCGACCCATCCTCGCGAACGCGATGGCTGTGCGTCTCGTCACATCGAGCCGGTTCGAGGAATGTCCGACGCGTTTCGTGGTTAGAACCAGTGCGTCGGCTTCCCCCCGGTCGACAGGATTCACCGAAAGCAGAACACCATGGTTCCGTACACCAACCCCGACACTCAGATGATGGCGCTCATGCGCCCGCGCGACTGCGCGGAGCAGATGAACAGCGTTCACGCCGCCACGGTTCGCGCCGAAGCGCGCCGCCGCAATCGGTTCCCGCGTCCTCGCAGCTGAAGCGCCGCTCGGCGACCTTCACACGAGCGCGCCGACCGCCGAACCCATCAGGTCGATGAAGTTGTCGGCGTAGAACCGGTCGCGAACGTGGTCGGAGCGATCGCCCAGACTTCGCTCGAAGCGCTCGTACGGCCGGCGCCCTCCCTCGACATGCGGGTAGTCGGTGTTGAAGAGCAAGATGTCCGGGCCGACCTGATCGGTCACCCACCCGATGTCTTCGGTCGGATACGGCGTGACTCTCACCTGTCGTTCGACGTATTCGCGCGGCTCCAGCGTGAGGTCACCGAGACGTTCTTCGTGACGACCGAACGCGTCCATGGCCGACTCCATCTGCTTGATCCAGCTCGGCAGCCACGTGCAGCCCTGCTCGATCACCCCGACGCGCAGGCTCGGGTGACGTTCGAGCACGCCGTCGAAGATCATCGTGGCCAACGTCTGCATCGGTGGGAACGGAATCGCCATGTAGTCGACCGATCGGAAGTTCTCTTCCCCGCCATGGAAGTCAGGCGGGATCGGCAATCCATTCTCGAAGTAGGCCGGGTCGATCAGCGCACCGGTGCCGCCCACATGGAACACGACCGGGATGCCTGCCTCCTCGGCCTGGCGCCACACCCGATCGAGCTCGCGGTGAGACGGGGAGTGGCCTGCGGGGCATCCTGATGCGACGAGCAGCGCCGCCGCACCCATCTCGATCGCTTCGGTGGCCATCGCGTCGGCGCGGTCGAAGTCGGCGAGCGGGACGTAACAGGTCGCGAGCAAACGGTCGTCGACCGAGCAGAACTCCGTCATCCCACGGTTGTGCGCACGAGCCGCGCCGTAGGCCAGATCGAGGTCGAGGCGACCGTTCGCGTCGGGGTGCTCCCACTCGTGCAGCCGCGAGTTGTGGAAGGTGTTGAACAGCAACTGAGAGTCAACGCCGATGTAGTCGAGGACTCGGGGTCGGTCCTCGGCAAGGAACGACCCGGTCGCTGCGAAATTCTTCCGGTTCATCACGTCGGTGACCTCGTCGGCGAGGAACTCGTCGGATCGATGCCGGTCGGTGAGACGCGAAAAGATCTCGTCGAGGTCGGCCTCGTCGAACGTGGCAGCCGGGCCGGCGTCACCTGTCTGCACGAGTTCGTTGGCGTACGCGGGGATCGCCAGCTTCTCGCGCACATCGGGGTCGGCGTGATCGCGCAGCCACGTGGGCGGCTCCATGATGTGTGCGTCGGCGTCGTGCACTCGGCGTCGGTCGATGTAGGCCATGGACCAGTCTCGCGCCGGCTCGCCTGACTCGCCGAGTGGGGCGGTCAGGCGATGCGTCGTGCCCACGATCGTCCGTGGACCGCGGTGAGGCGACTCGGGGCGATCGCGTCACCGGCGCCGCAGATGACTCGACCCGGTGTGTCGGCAACGAGCGCGTCGACGACAAGGGCGGCGGCCACGGTGCGCCCTCGCACTCGATCGAACGCGACGACGGCCGCACGCTCGACGATCTGGTCGTCCAGGTGGTCGATCGCGGACTCGATCGCTGCGTCGGTGGCGTCGGCGCCGCCGACGAAGCCGATCACCGGACCCCGCACATCACAGGTCATCGCCAGGTGGCCGGACGGTGCCGACGCGAGCGTCCACGGGAAGATCCGCGGGTTCGCGAGTCGAGCACCGCGATCGGTCACCTCACTCCAGAAGTCCACCGATTCGGTCGCTCCCGCACGGCCCGTTGCGGTGAAGAGCCCGTCGCACGTACGGATCAGGTCGCCGAGTTCCGCGGCGAGCCATTCGCCGAGCGCAGCACCGGTGAGCTCGGCCGGGTACTCCGCGTCGACGAACCGGCGAGGTGTCGTCAGATCGCTCATGGCGTCCCCAAGGTGAGCGCCGAGTTCAACCCGCCGAACGCGTATCCACAGTTGAGCACCCAGGTCTGCGTCGGCGCGCTTCGGGGCCGGGTCACGAGGTCGACGCCGAGCGCGGGATCCGACGCTTCGACGTTGGCGGTCGGCGGGATCGCAGCGGCTTCCAGAGCTCGAATCGTGATCGCCGCCTCGATGGCGGTCGCTGCGCCGAGCGAGTGCCCGAGCGCTCCCTTGCAGGCAGTGATCGGCGGGGGTTGCGGTCCGAAGGCGATCTTGAGCGCGGCCGACTCGGCGGCGTCGGATGCCGGGGTGCCGGTTCCGTGCGTGTTGACCCATCCGATGTCGCTCGGGTCGAGACCGCTTCGCTCGATGGAGGCGGTCATCGCCACGGCCATGCCCTCGCCGCCGGCGAGAGGTCTCGTCGGGTGGTGGGCATCGCAACTCAGCCCGAGCCGACCGACCCGAGCGAGCGCCTTCGCGCCACGACGTCGGGCATGGTCGGCGGACTCGAGCACGAGGAACGCGGCGCCCTCACCCAACTGCATACCCCGTCGGTCGGCGGCGAATGGTCGGCAGCGGTCGTGCGTCATCGCTCGCATTCGGGCGAAGCCGACCATCGCGATCAACGAAAACGGTTCGACCCCGCCGGCGATCACGACGTCGGCGCGCCCGCGGCGAATCGCGGCGGCCGCGCTGCCGATCGCGTAGTTGCCTGCCGCGCAGGCGGCGCCGAAGGTCCGGGTCGGGCCGGTTGCACCGAGTTCGTCGGCGAGCGCCCGAGCGAACACGTCGGCCGTCGCGTCGGTGGGGACCCCGCCGCCGCGGTGCGCCTCGAATGCGCCCGACTCCCCCATCGTGGTGCCCACGAACACGCCGACGCCTGGTGGGATGCTCACGTCGGCATCGGCGACCGCGGCGGCGACGGCGCCACGGGCGAGTCGGCGCCCGCGATGGGTCGCCTCGACGCTCGACATGCCGGGCACTCGACACGCGACGTCGGTCGACAGTGCGAGCTCCGCCAGGTCGTCGTGGCGCTGGGCTGCGCAGTCTCCTGCGAGCAGGCGAGCCCACGTCGTGTCGAGGTCGGCGCCGAGGGGCGTACACGCTCCCACTCCGGTCACCACCACATCGTTTGCGAGCTGGTCAGATGCCACCGAGCGCCTCGATCATGTAGCGAGCGATCGCGTCGAGCGACGTGAGCCGGTCGAGATCCTCGTCGGGAACGAGAACGTCGTGGTCGTACTCGATGCGGGCGACGAATTCGATCAGGTCGAGCGAGTCGACGCCGAGCTCGTCGATGAGATGGCCGTCGGTCCGGAGGTCGATCGCGATGTCGGGGTTGACGTCGTGGAGCTCCGCTCGCAACAACTCGATCAGGGCGGCGAACTCAGGGACTGGCTTCAGCTCGGGGGTCGTTTCGGGGCTGGACGTGATGGTCATGCGATTCGCTCCTGTGGACGTTCGTTCGGGTGTGGTCGGGGTCCGGGGATCAGTGCTCGTGTGGCGAGGTCCCGGTGGCGGCGGGTGTGGGCCGTCATCGCGTCACGCGCTCCGGGCGCGTCGAGCAGCGGCGCGAGCGGGTCGCCGATCAAGCGGTACGGGCTCTGGCCGAGCTCGGGTCGCGCCGCCACGACGAGTTCGCCGACGGTTCGCGCGGCGTCGAGCGAGCGGCACATCCGGTACGCCCATCGGCCGTTCCACTGGTGGTCGGTCGCGACCACCGCTCCGAGGCACGCAGCGGTCGAGCCCTGCACGACGAGTTGCTCGGCAAACGAGATTCCGACGCGTCGTCGACTCGCCGTGCGACAGGTGAACGACATCACCAGAGCGCTCGGCTGATCGAGCTGCTCGAGGTGCTCGGCCCGCACGCCGCGATAGCCGGCCCACCCCACGGGGCGGCCGTGTCCGACGTAGCACACAGCTGCAGGGCCGGACCCGAGCCCGTCGATCGCGTCCTCCATCATCTGCTCGCTCGCGGTCCAGCGATGCGCGGCGTCGGCGTGGTCTGCGGAGAGGAGTCGTTCGATCCGGCGGGCGAGGTCTTCGTACCGATCGAGGCGCGAGCCGAGGATCGCGGTGGTGCGCTCATGGCACGACTCGGCCCGAGCGTGCACCGCTGCCGCACGCTCGGCGAAGCGAGCGAGTCCATCGGCCCCGACGTCGGGAACCCAACCGACGGGCACGACCCGTCCGTCGGTCGCGGTGACGACCGGTCCGGGAAGAACGGTGCGGGGCGAACGGCGCCGAGGGCCGATCACGAGGATCGCTTCCGCGTCGGTCGCGAGGTGAGCGAGTTCGGCGACGGTCGGCACACCCCGAGACCCGAACGACCAGGTGTTCACCCGGTAGCGGCGGTGATATGCGGCGAGGAGTGGAGCGATCGCTCGGCGGCGATCAGCCGTGGCCACGATCGCGACACGGGGTGCGCTCATGCCGCCTGCAATTCGTCGACGAAGGGCTGCCACGCCTCGTAGTCGTCGGGGTCCTGTTCGAGCAACACCCGGCGCACGAAGTAGTGCATCGCGATCTGTCCCTGCTGCTCCTGGTTGAAGTCGGACAGCGTCGTCCCCGCCGGGGTGAGCGCGTCCTCACCGTCGAGACCCATTGTGCGACCGATCGGGTACTCGTCGGTGTTGCCGTCGTGGTCGAACACCAGCTCGAGGGGTGCGGCCGAGTCGTCGTAGCCGTAGTTGTATCCATCGCCGGCGACCTGGGCGTGAATCGCCTCGGCCATGTAGAACGGCCCCTCGACGTCGAACTGCCACACGTGGGTCAGTTCGTGGATCATCGTGTGGCGGGTGAACTGGTCGTCGACGTCGAAGTTGACGAGGTTGTTCGTGACGAACGCCCGCGAGTCGGGCTCGCCGGTCACGAAGTCCTGAACGCCGAAGATGATGTCGTTCAGCAGGCTCTCCTGAGCGAAGAAGATGTTGTCGTAGTCGAGCGTGTCACCGAACACGATCTCTGCATCGGCGATCTCATCGGCGGTCATCGGCCGGTAGCTGGCGAGCGTCCTCAGGAGGATCGCAATGACGGTGCCGATCGCTCCGCCGACCGCTTCCCAGGTGGCTTCGAGGATGTCGACCACGGCTTCGCCGATGGAGCGCATCGCACGGACCATCTCGGTGAGCGCTTCCTCGCCGAGCGACTGCGCGGCGGCAACGATGTCGCCGAGCGTCTGCCCTGCGGCGTCCATCGCCCTGACGAAGTTGTCGACGATGTCTTCGGGGTTCTCGATGGTGTCGGCGATGATGTCGGCGAGGGCGACACCGAAGTCGAGGAGCGCCGTGAGCACCTCGGCCACGGTCTCAACAGCTCGCTCGGCCGCCCACGTGAGGAAGGTTCCGATCGCCTCCCCGACGGCCAAGGCGCCTTCGATCACCCCTGCGATGGCCGGGAGCAGGTCGTCTTCGAGGTAGCTGAGGACGTAGCTGATCGAGTTGCCGATGCGGATGGTCGCCTCCCCGAGCAGGCGGAGTGCCGCCTCGCCGGCCGCTGCTGCCCAATCGATGGCGTCGGCGATCGCAACGCCGATGTCCTCGATGAGGAACAGGATCCGGTCGAACACGTCCGAGGCCTGGTCGATCGCCCAGTCGAGCATCTCCGACACGTTTTCCTTGGCGAAGTTGATGGCGAGCACGGCGTGGCGCCAGAGCTCGGAGGCCAGGTCTTCACCGCGCTCGATGAGCCACTCGAACACGTCGCCGACCGGGCCGAGCGCCCGAAGCACGCCGGAGATGATCTTGCGGAGTACGAAGTAGGTGGCTCCGGCGACGACTTCGAGAATCTCGAACGCCGACTTGCCGACTTGCAGGGCGGCGTCGATGAAGCGGCCGGCGACGGCGTAGGTGAACTCGGCCATCGAGCCGACGAACTCGACGATGGTGCGGCCGAGTTCGAACGCGGCGCGCACCACGTTTTTCAGGGTCTCGAAGCCGATGTGGATGATGTCCGACAGGACGTCGAGCAGGTCCTTGCCGAGTTCGAACACGGCCTCGACGATGCGGCGGATGGCAGCGAGACCCGACGACGCGATCGAGGTGACGAGGTCGGCGATCGTCTGACCGGCTCGGATGAGGCCGTCGACCACGGCGGCGGCGATCTCGATCGCCTGAGTCGCTGCGTAGGTCACGAGTTCGACGACCACGGATCCGATCTCGACTGCGGCCTCCGCGACTCGGCGAATCAGCTCGGCACCTTCGCTCTTGATCTCGTCGATCAGCTGGCCGATCGTGCGACCGAGCTGGGTGAACGACTGGACGACCTGGTTGAACAGGTCGTGCGGCCGGGTGAGGAGCGTCGCGAGGATCTCGATGGCCGTGCGGCCGAGCGCGAGCATCGCCTCCACGGTGTTGCGGATGAGTGTGAATCCGAACTGCAGAGCCTGTTCGAGGATGTTGCCGATCGTCTTGCCGATCTCGAGGAGTGCTTCGACGGCCTTGGTGACGAGCGCGACGGTCTTGTCGGCCATCCAGGCGAGGAACTCGGCCAGTTGCCTCCCGAGGTTGTCGATCGCTCGCAACACGTCGACCAGAACGTCGATCGCGAGGTCGATCGCAGCGTCGAGGACCTCGAAGATCGCGGTTCCGATGTTCTCGAGACCCTCGATGACCTTGCGCAAGACCGTGTAGCCGGCTTCGGCCACGGCGACGATCAGCTCGCCGAGTGTCGCGAACGCGTCGCGCAACGCTCGAGCGAGGTTCGCGATCTCTTCGAGGGTCCAGTTGACGATGTCGCTCACCAGATCGACGAAGGCGCCGGCGATGTCGGCAACGGCATCGACGATCGCGTTGACCGCGTCGACGATGCCGTCGACGATGTCTTCGAACAGATCACCGATCGGCTCATCGGTGTCACCGTTGGCAGAACCCCCGCTGTCGACCTCGTTGAGCTTTGCGCCCGCGTCGCGCAGCCAGTAGGCCACTTCCTTCATCGACTGCCGGTCGCCACTGCCGTCGGGCTTGGTGACGAAGTCGTGCATCATCACGCGGGCCTGGGCTCGCGGCAGTTGGCTCATGGCGTGGACGACGCCGCGTGCCTGGCCTTCCTTGCGGTACCCCTCGAGCAACACGCGCCGCTCCGGCGAGGAGAGCGACGCCGCCTGATGGAACAGCTGGCGATGGTCGGCAATCGTCGGCAGCGCTCGTGCGTAGGCCCGGGCAAGTCCTTCGCCGCGGTTGGTGCTCTCCGCGAGGATCTCGGAGAATGCCGGTCCGAGCTCGACGCGCTTGATCTCGGTGGCTTTGAGCTGCTCGACGAGCAACTCGCGGTCCCGGATCGGGACGGAACGGGTGAGGGTGGCGAGGCGGTTCATCGCGATTCCTGCTTTCGTCGGCGGACCCGAGCCGTGGCCGTCCGGCCACGTTCAACTCGGTGCTCGATGAATCAGGAGCGCGGCAGCCGGCTCGTGATACGCGAACTTCGCTGACGCCGGGACGCGGGCAGCAGGAGGATCACCTCCATCCGGTCGGCGCGCTGGTCGTGACGGCGCTCGTCAGCTGGCCGTTGCGAGCTGTTCGGCGATCTTGGGTGCACGCGTCGAGAGGAATTCGACGAGGTGGTCCTGTTCATCGACCGCCAGACGCCCGTGCAGCTCGACGATCGCCTCGGGCTCGCCGATGGCTGCGTTGACCGTGGCGAGTTCCTCGATCGTGCCGAGGTGGTCGGGTGCGATCTCGAAGGCGTCCGCAAGTGCATCGAGCGCCTCGTCGACGGCGCCTGCCTTGAACAGGTGGTGACCGAGTTGGAAGTGGTAGTACGCCCGGCCGTGCGGTCGCAATGAGAACGCCGTCGACAACTCGAGCGCTTCGCGCGACAGGTCGACGGCGCGGTCGTCGTCACCGGTCGCCGACGCCAGGCGAGCCAAGCGGGCGACGACGGCCGCGTGACGCCCCTCGGCTTCGAGGCGGTCGTACTCGATGCTGGCGAGGTCGTAGTTCTGCATCTCGAAGTGGGCGTCGCCGATGACGTAGACGGCGTCGATCGAGGACGGATCGTCGGCCAGCACCGCTTGGCCGATCGCCAGCGCGTCGGCGAAGTCGTGTTGGGCTTGGAGAGCTGTCGCCAGTTGGAGGCGAGCGGCGACGTCGTCGGGGCTGATCGCCAATGCGGCTCGGGCCGCCGCCTCGGCCCGCTCGTAGAGCTCAAGGTCGCCGTCATGTCGCGCCTGGGCCGTGAGTGCGGCGGACAGATTCGTCGCGCTGATGTGGTCGTTCGGCCGGTTCGCGACGCGCTCGGTGAAGAACGCAACGATCTCCTCGTGTGAGCCGATACCGGTGTCGGCGTCGAGGAACCGGCCGGTGCCGAGGTCGAGTTCGGTGACATCACCTGCCGCTGGTGCGGCGTCGCTGCGCCCGGCGAACACGCCGCCGGCGATGCCGGCGAAGGCGATGACCAGACCGATGATGGCGAATCTGCGTGCGAACATGTGAAGCAACCTCGAGGGAGTGAACGTGTGGGGCGTGGCCTGAGCCCGGTCGGGCGATGTCCCATGGACATCACCCGACCGGTTCACCGAGCCGCGATCAGCTGACCGCTGTCGACTGACAGATGTCGACTGATCGGGCTCGGCCGTGGAGTCAGCTGTGGGGAGCCGCCAGGTACGGGAAGGTGTCCGAGAACGCCTTGTCATTGGCGTCGACACCATCGGTGGTGAGCCCGCCATTGGACACCACGGTCAGGCTGATGTCGATGACGTCGTCCGCGAGCGCTCGACCGTTGAGGTAGCTCGCCGGCTGGGAGACGTCGACGGTCAAGATGTCGGGAAGCAGGATCGACGCCACGGCCTCGGAGTACGCCTGGTCGCCGTTCAAGCCGAGCAGCGACTCGGTGATCGTCGCGCCGTACTTCTCGAACTGGTCCTGCGGAGGCGTCCGGTTGAATGCGTCCTTCAGGCTGGAAGGCACCAGCACGGTCGAGATGCCCGGGCGTCCCATCTGGTCGACGCGGCCGCCACCGCCTTGGCGCGTCGCCGTGGTGGCCCACACCCCGATGTTCGGGTCGTCGCCGTCGGTGAGGAACGAGCTCGGCAGCTCGAGCACGATCGCCGTCACGTTGGTTCCCGCGAGCGTGTCGTCACCGGTGAAGGCGAGACCGTTCTGGAAGCCGGCGAGATCGAAGAAGAACGGGTCGTCGGCGAGCCCTGCCCATGCGGTGCCGCCGTTGCGGAGGCCGAAGGCTTCACCGACGTCGTCGGTGCCCCAGCCGTGGACGCGCATTTCCTGGGTGCCGTCGTTGTTGCGGTCCTCGAACGAGATCGGGATGAACACGTCTTCCTTGGCATCGCCGTCGTTGTCGATGAGGAAGCGGTACGCGCCGTTCTCGTCGAACTCGGTCGGCGACAGGATGCCGGCGAGCGGGTTGACGGTCATGACCAGGACGGTGTTGTCCGGGTCCTGTGGTGACTGGAACGCGTAGACGTCGTTGATGTCCAACGACGGGTTGCTCGCCGCCTTGGGTGCGTCGAGGTGGTCGGCCGCGCTGGCGCCCATGCCGACGGCGCTGGCGCCGACGACGAGCCCGGCCAGGCCGAGTGTTGCGAATGCTGCCTTCTTCATGTGGATTCCTCCCGGTTGTTGCCCGACCGCCGGGTGGCGAGAAGAGCGCTTGTGTCCTCGGGAGTTCGGCTGGCGCGCCGAATCAGATCACGCCTTTTTCAAGATCGTGTCCGGAGCCCTGCACCGGCAGCGTCGCGAAAGCGTCCGCTACTGGTCGGCTGCGACGAACACGAGCAACACGTCGCTCGATGACGAGAGCATCAGCTCGCCGTCGGCGACCTCGACGGAGTCGACTCCGGACAGGTGTGCGAAGTAGTTCGCCTCCTGTTCGTCCGCTCCTGGCGGGTCGACGCACAGCATCAACGTGGCGGCCATCGGCGCGAAGGCGAGTGCGTCGCCATCGAGTTCGTATGCCCCTTGGTACGAGTTACACCCGCCAGAGCCACTCGCCGTGCCTCCGTCGAGCGTGAGCGACGTGGTGCTGCCTTCGATCACGGGCGACAACTCACCGTCGACCTGGATCATGTCCAGCTTCCACTCGGTGCCCTCGATGGCGGCATCGTCGGACTGGTTCAGCGCAACGACGAGGATCACTACGAAGAACAGCACGGGGCCGGCGACGAACGCGACGCTCGTCCAGGAGGGTTTTTCGAGACCAGCGAACATGATGCGTGAGACCGCAGTTCAGGTTGTCGAGCGCCTCGACGACATGGGACCGAATGCGGTCCCTCAACTTCGTTGGCTACCGCCCGCTACTGCCGTCGTTCGATCCGGTGGGCGCTAACGTGAGGACTCTTCGCGGATGTAGTTCAATGGTAGAACATCAGCTTCCCAAGCTGAGAACGCGGGTTCGATTCCCGTCATCCGCTCGCATGTGATGTCGCAAGACATCGGAAACGTCCGAACCCTCATTGGGGGTTCGGACGTTTGGGTTTTCGGGGTCCTTTGGGGCCGCCTT
>JBGCFW010000009.1:0-6587 GCA_045107155.1 Ilumatobacter sp.
ATCGACGATCACCGCCTGTGCGGCGAACGAGCCCATGGAGTGGCCGAACAGGACGAGCGGCGTGTCAGGGTGATCGGCGGCAATCGCGGCACCGTATTGAGCGACGTCTGCGATCAACCCGTCGAATCCTGCGGCGCCGAAGTCGCCGAGGTTCCCCTCCCCGGTCCGGCCATGCCCGCGATGGTCGACCGCGAACACGAGAAGGCCGGCTGCGTTGAGCGCCTCGGCGAAGCGGCCGTACCGCTCGGCATGTTCGGCCAGGCCATGTGCGATCTGCACGATGCCTCGGGGCGCGCCGTCGACGTCGAGCCAGGCGGTCGTGGCGATCTCGGTGCCGTCCGCAACCGAGACGAACGAGGACTGCTGAGCGGTCATGTCCGAATGATCACACACCCGCCCCGGCGTGGCCGGGTCGACGCACCGCTCTATCGGGGGCGAGCCCCATCGCCTGAGTCCACGGTCCGAAACGGAGTTCCCCGACCGGGCAGACTCGTACTCGTTCGACACCTTCACGCTCCATCGACACCGCCTCAGGAGGCGCAACATGCCCGCTTTCCAGCCCACCGCAGATCAGTTCCGGGCGTTGCGCGATGACCCGTACGAGGGACCGATCGCGCAGGTCAACCTGCTGAAGTTCCGCGTCAAGGCAGAGTACGCCGCCGACCATGAACTCCATGGCACCGCCGAACCAGGAGGCGTCGCCTACAAGCGCTACGTGGACGCCTTCGAGATCGCTGCGGCCGAAGTCGGCGGCACGTGCCTCCTCTACGGAGCGACAGAGCGGTACTTCATCGGCGAAGGCGACTGGGACGCCGTGCTCGTCAATCACTTCCCGAACCGAGCCGCGTTCATCGCAACGCTGAACCACCCCGACTACCACGCCATGCATCAACACCGCGATGCGGGTCTGCTGTGTCAGGAACTCATCACCACGCGCCCGACCGCCGGCGCCTGATCAGTCGACGATGAGGGGCGCTGCAGCGGCGTCGGCAGCAACGATCGCGGCAGCCGCGAGCTGGGCGCCGGCCGCGCTGCCGATCGAGTGCGGGATCGTCACGACCCGACGACCATCGGCACCCAGGGACGCGCGCCACGATCTCGTTGCCGGCGGGGCGCTGTCGTTCGGCTTCACGACGCGTGCGTGTCCTCGTCGAAGCGTCTCCGCGATGATGGCCACATGGGTGACCGACCGACACTGACCGACGATGCTGCCGCGATCGTGGCCGAACTCGACATGCAACCGCACCCCGAGGGCGGATGGTTCGTGGAGACGTTCCGCGATGGCGGCGCCGGCCCGAACCCCCCTCACTCGACCGCCATCTACTACCTCCTCGCTCGAGGTGAGCGTTCGCACTGGCATCGGGTGCGCAACGCCGCCGAGGTGTGGCACCACTACGCCGGCGACCCGCTGCGACTGTCGAGGTCGACCGACGGCTCGAGCGTCGAGCACCTCGTGCTCGGACCCCACATCACCGACGGTCAGCGTCCACAGACAGTCGTTCCCGCAGGCCATTGGCAGGCAGCCGAACCCCTCGGTGACTGGACGCTCGTCGGGTGCACGGTGGCACCCGGCTTCGACTTCGCTGCGTTCGACCTGGCGCCTCCGGACTGGCAGCCTGGCGAGTCACTCGTGGATTGAGCATCGGGCGCCGTGCGGGCCGTCGCTTCGACCAACTGCTCAGGCGTCGGTCCAGTAGTTGCGATGCTGCTCGGCGATGCGGTCTTCGAGTTCGGGGAACGGACCCCGTACCTCGATCGACTTGCGGCCAGCAGCGAACACCGTGCGACAGTCGAGGTCGAGCGTCAGGTTCGCCGGATCGTCCCCGGTGAGTTCGGCCAGACGCTGCTCGGTCATCCCGAACACGAGCGAGCCGATCTCGGCCCAGTAGACCGTCCCGGCGCACATGCAGCACGGCTCGACCGAGGTGTACAGGGTCGACCCCTGGAGCTGCTCGATCGTGAACTCGCGAGCCGCACGGCGCGCCAGATTGGTCTCGGCATGGCCCGGCCCGCGGTCGACCAGGAAGTCGTTCGTGCCCTCGGCCATCACGGTGCCGTCGGCACCCACGAGCACCGACGCGAAGGGATGGTTGCCTGCGGCGACGGCTTCGTCGGCGAGTTCGATCGTTCGCTCGAGGTGTCGGACGTCATCGCTGTGCTGCATCGCTCATCTCCACATCGTTCGGCGCGGGCCGAAGGGCCCGACAGTACCGACGCACCGGAACCTATGGGCCCTGCGGTTTCGGTGCTGTGACCGGACCGTGAACTCTGGCTCGGGCGCTTCACGGACACACCGCGCTCTTCTACCGTGCGAGGTCATGGTGACGGATGTGGGGTGCACAGTCGACGTCGAAACGACACCGGAGACACGTCGATGAGCGCGGCGGAGCCGATGGCCAGCCCCGACGTCGTCCCGCTCATCGACCTCGGCCGGTGGCGTTCGGGCGATGCCGAGGCCCGAACCCGAATCGCTCAGCAGGTCGACGCCGCCCTCACGGACGTCGGCTTTCTCATCGTCACCGGACACGGCGTTCCCGACGAAGTGATCGAAGATGTCCGAAGAACCTGCGGCTCGGTCTTCGCCCTCCCGACCGACACCAAGCTCGGGTACCGGCAGCGCAACGGCATCGGTGGCGCCGGTTGGACGCCGATCGGCGCCGAGGCCAATGCCTATGCCAGCGGGCAGGCCACGCCGCCCGACCTGAAAGAGACCTGGACCGTCGGACCCGTCGCAGACGGTGCGGTCGTTCCGACGTCTCATGGGATCGTGCCGGTCGACAACCGATTCCCGAGCGAGGTCCCCGCGTTCGAGCCGGCGATCCGGCGATACCTCGACGCCGGGTTGACGATGGCAGCCGACCTGTTCGAACTGATGGCCGTCGCCGCCGGGGTTCCGTCCGACACGTTCACGTCGTTGTGTTCGGAACCGTTCCACAACCTGAACCTGACGTGGTATCCGCCGATGGTGAGCCGGGACGGCGTCATCGTCGAGCCGGAGCCGGATCAGTTCCGCATCGGACCACACAGCGACTTCGGCACGATCACGATCCTGCATCGTGAACCATCGGACCCACCGCTGCAGGTTCAGCTCTCCGACGGCACGTGGGCCGACCTCCCGCACGTACCAGACTCATTCGTGGTCAACACCGGCGATCAGTTGGCCTACTGGTCGGGCGACCGTTGGCGGTCGAACCCGCACCGCATCCCTGCGCCCGTCGGCGAGGCGGCGCGCGAAGGTCGGTTGTCGCTGGTGCTCTTCCTGGAGACCAACAAGGGAGCGATGCTCGAACCGCTTGGGCGACCAGACGCCGCACCGATGGACGCCGACGCCTACCTCATGGACAAGCTGACAGCGATCGACACCGCTGCGCCGTGAGTCGTCGCTCGGCTCCTTCGCCAGTGATCCTGATCCACGGCGCGTGGCAGGGCTCATGGTCGTTCGATGCGCTCGTCCCGGTGCTCGAGTCGCTCGGGTTGAGCGCCGTGCCGGTCGACCTTCCCGGCAACGGAAACGACGACACACCGCCCGAGGACGTCACGCTCGAGACCTACCTCGACTTCCTCGAGTCGGTCATCGACGACGTCGGTGGCCGAGCGACAGTGGTCGGACACTCGGGTGGCGGGCTCGTCGCCACCGCCCTCGCCGAGCGATCACCTGAGCGTGTCGTCGCCGTCGTCTACCTGGCCGGCATGTGCCTGCCGAACGGCGAGGACTTCGGTCAACTGCAGGCTCGGGTAGGCGGCCCGGTCGGGATCAGCGACGACATCGTCGTCGACACCGCGAACTGCACCTCGTCGGTACCGATCGACAAGGCGATCCACTACTTCCTCGACGACTGCGACCCGACGCTCGCCCAACAGCTCGCGTCGCGGCTGACCCCCCAACCCGAGGGAGGCCGCCTGATCACGTCGCCCGCGACCGAGGCGAACTTCGGCCGCCTGCCCAAGCTCTACATCGAGGCGCGTCACGACCTGTCGATCTCGCTCGAGCACCAGCGCGCGATGCAGGCACTGGCACCGGACATGAAGGTGGTCTCGCTCGACACCGGCCACGTCCCGCAGGTGATCGACCCGCGAGGGGTCGCCGACGCGATCGACCACTTCGTGCGACGCGCTCAGCTCTGACGCGTCGTCAGGTCACGTTCGAATGGGAACGGCCAGCACGAGACTCCGCGCGCCGAGCGATGAACAGGGGTCACGACGACTCGGCGAGCCGTGCCGCCTCGGCCTCAGCGTGCTGGTTGAGCTCCAGCCCGCGTGAACCGCCGAGCTTCTGGGCAAGGTGCTCGGCGACGGTGACGTCCTCGTAGGCGCTGCCGCCGGATGCGTCACGACACGACTCGATGGTCGAGATCATCGCGTCGGCATCGCCGTCGTGGAAGAACGCCGCCGACCGTCGACGCATCGAACGACCGTGGGCATCCGTCGGTGGCACGACTCGATGCATCGTGGACACGTAGCGGTCGTTGGTCCACCGGCTGAGCAGGTCGCCGAGATTGATCAGCACGGCGCCCGGCGCGGGCATGACCGGCGACCATGCCCCGTCTGGTCCGAGGATCTGCAGGCCGGGAACCGGGTCGGCCCAGAGCACCGTGACGATGCCGTAGTCGGTGTGAGCTCCCATCCCGAGCTGGCCCATCTCGAGCTTCGTGCCGGGCTCGAGGGCGTAGTTGACCATTCGCAGCACATCGATCGAGTGGCCGGTCTTGTCCTCGAAGAAGTCGTCGTCGAGTTCTAGGGCTCGGGCGATGATCGACGTCATCTGGCGAGCGAACGCGCCAGCGGCAGCGAACCACTCGTCGACACCGCCGCGGAAGGTCGGCACCGAGTCCGGATCCGGCCAGAGGTTCGGTGCGTACTCATCGCCCTCCAGCACGAGCTCCGGGAAGTCGTCGCGCGAGGCGCCCACGTTGAACGCCTCGAACAGATCAGCCGGCGAGTCGAGGCCCAAGCTGTAGCTCAGGCGCTCGGACTTCGTCCCTGCGTACCCCCGGTTCACCGAGGGACGTTCGGGAACGAGGGTCATCTTCTGATCGACCGGCATCGCGAAGAAGTCATCCATCGCTCGCGTCAGCCCATCGACGACGGTTTGGGGGATTCCGTGACCGGTGATCTGCATGAACCCGATCGTTCGGCACGCCTCGTCGACCGACCGGGCGATCGCGTCGCGAGCGTCTTCGTCACCGTGACTCCACGCGGAGACGTCGATCGTCGGAACCTCGAGAGCACCCAGTTCGGCCATGCGCCAAGCGTAAGTTCTTCGCTCGGTCAGGGCATCACGAGTCGATGAACGTCGTGTGACCACCGCGCTGCGCAGTTCGCTCGGCTCGGGCGCGAACGGCAAGGCTTGACCGATGAAGATCGAACCGGTCAGCAAACACGTCGGCGCCGAGGTCTCGGACGTCGACCTCCGGGCCGTCGACGACGACACGCTCCGCCGGCTCGACGCGGCGTGGAGCGAGCACGGTGTGCTGTTCTTCCGCGATCAGAACATCACGCCCGACGAACACATCGCCTTCGCCGAGCGCTTCGCAGCGATCGACGTCAACAAGTTCTTCACGCCTGTCGAGTCACACCCCCAGATCGCACAAGTGTTGAAAGAAGCCGACCAGATCGTCAACGTCGGCGGCGGCTGGCACACCGACCACAGCTACGACCAGGTCCCCGCTCGCGGGTCGGTACTGATCGCCCGCGACCTCCCGCCGAGCGGCGGCGACACGCAATTCCTCAGCGTCGGTGCGGCCTTCGATGCGCTGTCACCCGGGCTCCAGGACACCCTCCGCAAGCTGCAGGCGCATCACACGAACGAGCACATCTTCGCCAAGACACCCGACTCCGCGTATGCCGAAGACGACAACCGATTCCACAACCCTGAGGAAGTGGGTGGAGCGATCCATCCGGTCGTGGTCAGGCACCCCACGACCGGACGCGAACTGCTCTATGTCAACGCCGCGTTCACCACGCACTTCGTCGGCTGGACCAAGGAGGAGTCGAAGCCGCTCCTCGACTTCCTGCTCACGCACACGGCTCACGGCGGATTCGACCACCGGTTCGAGTGGCAGCCGGGATCGATCGCGATGTGGGACAACCGCTCCACGTGGCACTGGGCGATGAACGACTACCACGGCCACCGTCGCCTCATGCATCGAATCACGATCCAGGGCGAATCCCTCACCGCTGCCTGACGGAAGGCGCCGGCGACGCGCCCCGGATCGAAGAACTCGGGCAGCGTGCCGCGCTGGGTCGATCATGTCACCCATCGCGGGAAGGTCGCGATCGCGGGCGTCCACGCGACCAACCCCTCGCCTCACGTTCGGGAACCGTGGTGTCTCGCGGACCATGATGGGTCCGACGATTCACAGATTGCCAATCCCATGCTTCTCACCCACATCACTCGAAACGCTCGGCGCGCATGAGCCTCTGGCGTCTCATCAAGACCCACTTGGGGCCGTATCGCGATCTGCTCGCCATCGTTCTGGTTCTCCAGGCGATCCAAACCGCAGCGGCGCTGACCCTGCCCGCTCTCAATGCCGACATCATCGACAACGGCGTGTTGCAGGGCGACAACGGCTACATCTGGCGCACCG
>JBGCFW010000090.1:0-9222 GCA_045107155.1 Ilumatobacter sp.
TCCCTGTTGGTGATGGCGACCATGCGGTGACCCTCCTCCGGACGCGTTTCGCGTCGATGGCTGCACGGGAAACGCTGTGTTGCCGAATGACGGCCGGACTGTCGGACGAGCGCCCGAGAACTCCGGGTCAGTTGGACAGCGCCGTGATCACGTGGTCGTGAAGGATGCCGTTCGACGACACGGCGGAGTCGTGGAGATGTGTTGCCGCGCCCCACCGGTCGGTGAACGTTCCGCCAGCTGCCTCGACGATGGGCTGGATCGCCGCGAGGTCATAGGGCGCCACACCGATCGCGTCGACCGCGACGTCCATCGAACCTTCGGCCACGAGCATGTGCTGCCAGAAGTCACCCATCCCGCGACTTCGGCGGGCCTGCTGCTGCAACCCCACCAGCGCGCCCGTGAGACCGAGCTCGTCCCAACCCGAGTTGTGCGTGATGCTGACCTGCGCCTCCGCGATCGCGTCGACCGTGGACACCGTCATCTCCCGCTCGACTCCCCGGGCGGACACGTGTGCGCCCAGTTCGATGCCTCCCCACCATCGGAAACCGAGTGCCGGTGCCGACACGACCCCGAGCGCCGGCGACTCGTCGTGGACGAGCGCGATGAGAGTGGCCCACACGGGGATGCCGCGGACGAAGCCGGACGTGCCGTCGATGGGGTCGATCATCCACCGCCACGGTGAGTCGCCGTCGCCTGCGAGTCCATGCTCCTCGCCGAAGACACCGTGCTGCGGGCGAGCGCTCACCAGTTCGTCGACGATGAGTCGCTCGGCGCCGCGATCGATCTCGGTGACCTCGGTGGCGTTCTGCTTCCAGTCGACCGAGAAGTCCCGCGCGTCGAAGTGCGGAAGCGTGAACGCGTCCGCAGCGTCCGCGACGCGCTGCGCGAGCTCGAGCTCCGCGGTCAGGTCGACCGGATTCGTCGACATCAACTGTCGGCTCCGAAGTCGGGAGCTCGCTTCTCCTGGAGCGCAGCGAGACCCTCTGCGGCGTCGGGGCCGAGAAAGTCGAGCATCTCATAGGCGAGCGACGCCTCGAATGCAGGCAGCGACTGGCGGAGCCAGTGGTTGAGGGCGCGCTTGGTGAGTCGGGTCGCCCCCACCGGGCCGGCGGCCAGCTTGCGTGCGACGCCCAGTGAGGTGTCGAGCACCTCGTCGCCGGGGACGGCGCGCGACACGAGGCCGATCCGCTCCGCCTCGCGGCCGTCGATGAAGTCGGCGGTGAGCAGGTAGTACTTCGCCTTCGCCATCCCGCACAGCAGCGGCCAGATGGCGACCGCGTGGTCGCCCGCCGAGACGCCCAGGCGGATGTGGCCGTCGGTGAGCTTGGCGGCCTCGTCGATCACGCTGATGTCGGCCATCAATGCCACGGCGAGACCAGCGCCGACGGCGACGCCGTTGATCGCCGACACGATCGGGGTGTCGCACTCGATCATCGTGCGAACGAGGTCACCGGCCTCCTTCATCACGCGCATGGTCTGGGCATGGTTGCCCACCTGCTCGGCGATCCATTCGAGTTGACCGCCGGCCGAGAACGCGCGGCCTGCACCGGTCACGACGGCTGCTCGCACGTCAGGGTCTTCATCGACGACTCGGAACACCTGTGAAAGCTGCAGATGCATCGGGCCGTCGGTTGCATTGAGCTGTTCGGGTGCGTCGAGTGTGATCAGCAAGATTCCGCCGTCGTGCCCGTCGGGCCACTCGAAGCGGAGGCGATCGAAGCTGTCGTACCGAGAGGTGCTCACGCCCGAACTGTAGGACCCGACCGCCCGATCGCCAGTGTCCGTGCGGCGAGGCCTCGGCGCTGCCACGATGGACCCGGTGCTTATCGAGATCCACAGTCCGCTCGCCGGGTCGGTCGTCGCGGTGTGCGATGGCGTTCGAATCCCGCTCGGCCGAGTCGACGATCGATGGGTCGGTGACGTGCCGGACGGCTCGAGCTACGGGATCCTCGTCGACGGCGACGAGCGTGGCATGGACTCGGGTCGGATGCTCGTCGATCCATCGGCCACCGCCGTCTCGTTTCCCCGCGGTCACGATCGCGATCGCGCTCGGCCGGGGTCAGCGACGAATCACGAGATCGCTCCTCGGGCCCTTGCTCGCTCGTGGCCAGCGCCTCGGCCCCAGCGCCGGACGACTCGACCACTCGTGGTCCACGAGACTCACGCCCGCGGTCTGACCAAGCGGCGCGATCGAACCGACGCGGGCACCTTCATCGCGCTGATCGACGAACTCCCGCGGCTCGCTGACCTCGGCATCTCGGTGATCGAACTTCTCCCGGTGCATCAGTTCGACCCGGACGAGGCCAACTACTGGGGCTACATGGCTCTCGTCTTCGGTGCGGTCCATCGGCAGTACGCGGCGGGCGACGACGCGAACGAGGAGCTCGCCGAGCTCGTCGAGGCGGCACACGAGCACGACATCGAGGTCTGGCTCGACGTCGTGCTCAACCACACGACCGAGGAAGACCGGACCGGTCCCACGTACAACCTGCGAGGACTGGCCGACGACGACTACTACGTCGTGCGCGATGACGGGAGCTACGTCGACGATGCCGGATGCGGGAACATCGTCGACACTGCGTCGCCCGCCGTCCAACGGCTGCTGATGCAGGCGTTGGAACGCTTCGCCGACCTCGGCGTCGACGGGTTCCGGTTCGATCTGGCGACGGTGCTCGCAAGGGATGAACCGTTCGTTCGCTCGATCGGTGACTGGTCGGAGCGCCGCGGCGTTCGTCTCGTGGCCGAGGCGTGGGACGTCGCGAACTATCGCGTCGGGAGGAGTTGGCCCGACCAGCGGTGGATGCAGTGGAACGATCGGTTCCGGGATGACGTTCGCGGCTTCCTGCGCGGCGAGGGTGGGCTCGTCCCCGCGATGATCCAGCGAGTGCAGGGCAGCCCGGACCTGTTCGACGATCCGACACGAACGGTGAACTTCCTCTGCGCGCACGACGGCTTCACACTTCACGACCTCGTCGCCTACGACCGCAAACACAACGAGGCGAACGGGTGGGACGGCCGAGACGGGACCGACGACAACCGGTCGTGGAACTGCGGATGGGAGGGTGAGGTCGGCGCCCCCGAGTTGGTCGTGGAGCTGCGTCGCCGCCAGCTGCGGAACGCGTGGACGTTCCTGATGCTCAGTCACGGCACGCCGATGCACGTTGCCGGTGACGAGTTCGCCCGCACGCAGCTCGGCAACAACAACCCCTACAACCAGGACAACGAGATCTCGTGGGTCGACTGGTCGCGTCGCGACCGGTGGATCGACCTCGAGACCTTCGTCGGCCGTCTGATCGCGTTCCGGGCTCGGCATTCGATACTCACCGACCACGAGTGGTGGGCAGATCGAGTCGAGTGGTTCGGCGTCGGTGGGTCCCCGGACGTCGGTGGCCACTCCCGCTCGCTCGCGTGGCACCTTCCGGGTCTGTACGTGATGGCCAACATGTGGTGGGAGCCCCTCGAGTTCGAGGTGCAGGCGCCAGGTGACTGGAAGCGTGCGATCGACACGACGGTCGAATCCGGTTTCGTGGAGCCCACGTCGGTCGGTGACGCCGTCCGCGTCGGGCCTCGCTCGATCGTCGTTCTCGAGAACTGACCTCGACGCACGCCGGTGCGCCCGATCGGTCGAGGGCCGACCGATCGGGCGACGTCATCGATGCCATCGAGGTCGCACCCATCGACGACATCGATCGGCGCACCTGGTGCCGGAGGCTCCGGGCGGATTGTCTAGCGTCGAGCGATGGACCTCGGCATCGACGGACGACGCGCGGCGGTTGCCGCAGGCACCTCGGGACTCGGACTCGGCGCAGCGACGTCGCTCGCCGCCGAGGGCGCACGGGTGGTGGTGTGCGGTCGTGATGAGGCGCGACTGCGAGCTGCGGTCGAGCGGATCGGGAACGGCGCGGAGGGCGTCGTCTGTGACGTGGGCTCAGCGGCGGGCGGTGCCGAGTTCGTCGCCTTGGCCGAGGAAGCGCTCGGCGGGCCGCTCGACATTCTCGTCCCCAACGCAGGAGGTCCGCCTCCGGGGAACTTCGCGTCGACGGATGTCGATGCCTACGCCGATGCGGTCGAACTGAACCTGCTTTCGATCGTTGGCATGTGTGATGCGGCCGTGCCCGGGATGCGCGACCGTGGATGGGGCCGCGTCGCCGCGATCACGTCGCTGTCCGTTCGGCAACCGATAGCGAACGTCATCTTGTCGAACACCGCTCGTGCTGGCGCCACGGCGTTTCTCAAGACGCTCGCGATCGAGGTCGCCGCCGATGGTGTCACGGTCAACACCGTGCAACCGGGGATGCACGACACGCCACGCATCGACGTGCTCATGAAGCCGGAGGAGAAGGCGCAGATCCGGATGGGTGATGCTGATGACTTCGGGGCTGTCGTGGCCTTCCTGTGTAGTGAACAGGCCACGTTCGTGACCGGACTCCAGCTCCACGTCGACGGTGGCGCCTACACCGGTCTGCTCTGACGTCACCGCTCGGCGTTGCCCGATCAGGTTCGAGGATCGAGGCCGAGAGCGGTGAGCGCGAGGTCGACCTGGTGTTCGAACAGATCGTCGGCGGGATCGAATGCGTTGGTGAACGTGCCGAAGAGTTCGAAGCTCACCATCCCGAACAACTGTGACCAGATGCCGACGCCGACGGCGAGCACGTCGAGGTCGGCATCGACACCTGACACCGCGTTCGCTGCTCGCAGTTGCGCGTCGAGCGCGGGTGAACGGCCGGCGAGGCTGCGCAGGACCGCGGGCGTCGGTTCGATGTCGGCGGCGAGGCGGATCAGTGTCCGCGACGTGCGCAGCGCCGGGTCGATCGTGTCGCTCGGGGCTTCATAGCCGGGCACGGGGGAGCCGTAGATCAGGGCGTACTCGTGCGGATTCGCGGTCGCCCACGCTCGCAGCGAGCGAGCGATCGTCCGGAAGCGTTCGGCGACGTCGTCGCGGTCGACCTCGCCCTCCGCGACTTCCATGGCCGCGCCGAGCGAGTCGTAGGAGTCGATGATGAGCCGAGTCAACAACGCATCGCGGCTGGGGTAGTAGCGGTAGAGCGCGCTCGGGGCGAGGCCGAGATCTCGTGCGATCGCTCGGACCGAGAGCGCTGCGGCACCGGATTCGGCGAGGTGGGCGCGTGCGACACGGCCCACGTCGTCGAGGAGTTGGGCGCGGGCTCGGGCCCGAACTCCCTGCGGTGGTGCGTCGGCCATCACCCCAGTGTGCCCCAACCGAGGGTCGCGCTACACGACAATCGTGAACATGCGTCACAAACGAGAACACTGCTCTTGCTTTGTCGAGTTCGTCGTGTCACAGTGAGAAGTGAGAACAGTGTTCTCGTTTCGCCCACCGATCGGAGATCGCCATGTCAGCCTCGTCCAACTCTCTCGTCCATGTCGTCGTCGGTGCAGGTGCCGTCGGATCCGGCACGGCGCTGCGCCTCGCCGAACTCGGTCACCGGGTCCGAGTGGTGACTCGGAGCGGCAACGGTCCCGACCACCCGTCAGTCGAGCTGATCGCTGCCGACGCCACCGACGGCCCGGAGATGGCACGCATCGCACACGGAGCCCACGCCGTGTTCAACGGTGCCAACCCGCCGTATTCGAAGTGGGCAGACCTGTGGCCGCCGATCCAGAACGGTCTGATCGAGGCATGTGAGACCACCGGCGCCCGACTCGTCACCATGGGCAACCTCTACGCCTACGCCGCCGACGGTTCACCCATGCATGCGACCGACTCGCTCGACGCACCGACCCGTAAGGGCACGATCCGTCAAGCGATGTGGGAGCAGGCGCTGGAGGCGCATCGAGCGGGGCGGATCCAGACGACAGAAGTTCGAGCCTCGGATTTCTTCGGGCCCGGGATTGGTGAATCCGGACACCTCGGAGACCGGTTCGTGCCGCGTTTGCTGGCCGGAAAGGGCGCCGTCGTCGTCGGTCGCCCCGACCAGGCGCACAGCTGGAGCTACATCGCCGACGTCCACGACACGCTCGTCGCAGTGGCGCTCGACGACCGCTCCCTCGGTCGCGCGTGGCACGTCCCGACAGTCGAGCCACGGAGTTCGCAGCAGATGGCCGATCTCATCTGTGACCGAGCGGGCGCCGACCGCAAGAAGATCCGAGGTCTTCCGACGCTCGGGCTCCGATTGGCCGGCGTGCTGTCGGCCGACCTCAGGGAGGTCGTCGAGATGGTGTATCAGTTCGATCGTCCGTTCGTGATCGACGCCACCGAGACGACGGACGTGTTCGGGGTCGCCGCGACCCCGCTCGACCAGCAGCTCGACGAGACGATCGCGTCCTACCGGGCCATCGCGCCGGTCGCCGCCGCCGTGGTCTGAGCGCTCCCCGAGCGCTGCGCTCGCCACTGAGCCGTCGAGACCGCGGCGACGTGCTCAGGATCCGTCGCGTTCGCGAGCGGTGAGCACCGTCGCGGGCTCGTCGTCGCGGTTCGTCGCAGCGAGGGGCTGGGCGTCGGAATCGGCGACTGCTGCATCATCGGATGCCGCGTCATCCGCATCCGCCGCGTCCGACCCGTCACGTTCGCCGAGTCGACGCTCGATGCGGTTCCACACGAAAAAGCTCAACCCGACGATCGCCCACCCGGCGAGCGCATCGACGAAGTAGTGCTCGCCGAAGTACATCAGCGTCACGGCCATCGTGACCGGGTACGCCGACAGGCAGATGCGCACCCAGCGTCGAGAGATCTTCGGCCAGAAGAAGGCGACCACGAACAGCGCGTATGCCGAGTGGAGCGACGGCATGGCCGCCACCTCGTTCGCCCAGTCGCGACCGACATCCCATGCCTCGACGAATCCTTCGAGCCCGATCGTACGCCATCCGTTGCCGGTCGGGCGTCGAAGTTCCGGGAGCGCGCCGCCCTCGATCCCGGTTCGGGCGCTGCCGTTGGCTGCCATCCACGGTGGTGCGGTCGGCAACGCGATGAACATCGCGCATGCGATGAACATCACGGTGGCGAACCGTCGCATGTAGCGCACCCACTCGTGACGGTTCACGAGCCACAGCACGGCGAAGGTGATCGGGGGCACGATGAAGTGCGAGTAGTAGATGCACGAGCCGACCACGTCGTACCAACGCACCGTTCCCAGCGGTGCGAGGAATCGCTCTTGGAGCCATACGACCCCGTCGTTCCCGAAGAAGAGGAACCGGTCGATGTCGCGGACCGATTCGACCTGGATCGGCATGCCGAGCGAATCGGCGATGCCACGGCTCTCGTCGTATGCGATCCACATCGCGATGAAGACGAGCAGATCTCTGCCGGTGCGCACCCACTCGTGGGGCGGGCGACCGACGCTCGCCACCGCGAGGAACAGCGCAAACGACAACAGCACGGAAATGCGGTCGATGATGATTCCGTACAGGAAGAACCACGACACGTAGCCGATCACGTAGGCGACGAGCAGCGACTGGCGAATGTACGCCCACGACATGCCAGCGACGCGCATGATGGCCGACAGGCCTCCGAGTACCGCCGCCGCCGCGAGTGCGAACCACAGCACCCGCCACAGTCCGCCCGTCGCCAGCGCCAACAGCATCGCAGCGACGTTACCCGCCACGGGTTGGCGGGCCGGTTCGCTCCCGGACGCGCAACGGCCCGGATCTCCCGACGGAGACCCGGGCCGCTGCCTGATCAGCCGCGATACCGCGTGGGGCTCAGCTCGCTTCTTCGAGCGCGCGCCGAGTGAGTACGCGGGCGAGATGCTCGCGGTACTCGACGCTCGCATTGAGATCGGCGGTGGGGTCGCACTGTGCTGCTGCCTCATTGGCTGCGTCTTCGATGGACGCGCCGCCCGACAGCGCCGAGCTGACACCCGTCGCGAGCACCGGCACCGACGCCATGTTGACGAGGCCGATGCCCGACTCGCCGTTGCGCCGCCATGCCGCCACACCGACGATTGCCCAGTCCTGCGCTCGCCGATTGAACTTCTGGAAGCTCCATCCGGCGCCGTTCATCTTGGGTACTCGGATCTCGGTGAGCAACTCGTCGGCTGCCAGATCGGTCGTCAGGAAGCCCTTGAAGAAGTCCCCAGCGGCGATCTCGCGGCTTCCGTTCGGGCCCTGTGCCACGTACGTGGCACCGAGCGCGAGCGTGGTCGCCGGCAGGTCGGACGCAGCGTCGCTGTGAGCGATCGATCCACCGATGGTGCCGCGATGGCGCACCTGCGGATCACCGACATGCGACGCCGCATGGGCGAGGAGTGGAACGTGTTCCTTCAACACCGGCGAGTTCTCGACGTCCATGTGTCGGGTCATCGCACCGATGGCGATGTGCTCGCCTTCGTCGCGAATGTACGACAGGTCGTTGAGGCGGCCGATGTCGATGAGCACCGCCGGCTGTGCGAGGCGGAGCTTCATCAGCGGCACGAGGCTGTGCCCGCCCGCCAGGAACTTGGACTCGTCACCGTGCTCGCCGATGAGCGCGATGGCCTGCTCGGCCGACTCGGCTCGGACGTAGTCGAATGCTGCGGGAATCACTGTGCGGTCTCCTGAAGGTGAGTGTGCGAATGTCGTCGGGTTGATGGATGAGGGTGGGGGCTCATGATTGGGCCTCCTGGATCGCTGACCACACCTTGTTCGGAGTGGCGGGCATCTGGATGTCTTGGATGCCGAGGTCGGACAACGCGTCGACAACGGCGTTCATGACGCACGGTGCGGCGCCGATGGTGCCGGCTTCGCCGACTCCCTTCACGCCGAGCGGGTTGGAGGGCGATGGTGTGATGGACTCGCCCATCGTGATCGCCGGGACGTCGGACGCCGCAGGCACGAGGTACTCCGCCAGTGTCGAGGACTGCAGGTTGCCGTCCTCGTCGTAGGCCGCCTCTTCCCACAGTGCCTGGGCCAAGCCCTGGATCACGCCACCGTGCACCTGTCCTTCGACGATGAGCGGATTGACCTGGTTGCCGCAATCGTCGACGGCGACGTACTGCAGCACTTCGGTCTCGCCCGTCTCGGTGTCGATCTCGACAGCGCACATGTGCGTGCCGAACGGCCACGAGAAGTTCGGCGGGTCATAGGTGACCTGCACCTCGAGGTTCGGTTCGAGCCCGTCGGGCAGGTTGTGCGCCGTGAAGGCTTCGAACGCCACCGCCGCGAGGGGCATCTCCTTGTCGGGCGAGCCGTTCACGGAGAACATTCCACCGGCGACGTCAAGGTCGTCGGGGTCGGCCTCCATGTGGTGCGCAGGGATCGGCTTCGCCGTCTCGGTGACCTTCTGGC
>JBGCFW010000091.1:0-5319 GCA_045107155.1 Ilumatobacter sp.
CCGACGAGGCGGCGCCATCGAAGGAGCACACGAGACGGTCACACGACGCTTCGATCAGTGCGACCGGCGCGGTGTTGGCCGCTTGGACCGTCACGTCGGCGGTCCAGACGCCGGTGTCACCGTCATCGTCGGTGACCGTCAAGGTGACCGTGTAGGTCCCTTCGGCGTAGGTGTGCGCCGGGGCGACCTCGGACGACGTGGTGCCGTCACCGAAGTCCCAGAGGTAGGCGTCGACGGTGCCATCGACATCCGACGAGGCCTGCCCGTCGAAGGTGCAGTCCAGGAATGTGCACTCGAGGGAGCCTGCCGCAGTGGGTGCGATGTTGGGCACCTCAACAGAGACCAGGAGTTCCACCGAGTCCGAGAACGAACCATCGTCGGTCACGGTCAACGTGACGGTGTAGTCGCCCGCCGCAGCGTAGGTGTGGATCGGGGCGGCCTCGGTCGACGTGGTGCCGTCACCGAAGTCCCAGAGGTAGGCGTCGACGGTGCCGTCGGCATCGCTGGAGGCCGAACCGTCGAAGCTGCAGTCGAGGCCGATGCAATCGGCGGTCGCCGAGGCAACGGGCGGCTGGTTCGGGAGATCGGGTCCGACGAACAACGCCGTCGCACGCCAGTCCATACCGTCGATTCCGGGGCCGCTGACGGCCACCGGCGTGCCGGTCACGGCTTCGTCGGCGTAGGCGATCGAGTACAGGGTGCCGTCCAGACCGGACGTGAAGTAGAGCAGCCCGGCGGATTCGTCGAAGAAGATGTCGCCCACGTTCTCGACGTCGAATCCATCGACCGTCCGGGTCACTTCGTTGAGCACGCCGCTCTCGGGCACGAACCAGCGGACGAAGAGTTCGCTGTTTCCCGAGCGGGTGTAGAAGAGGCGTCCATCGGAGTACGCGAGACCGGCGACGGTCGGGATCTGGCCGTAGAACGTCGGCACCGTGCCCCGATAGACGACCTTGCCACTGTCCTTGTCGCTCCAGAATGGATCGTTGTACGGGTCGACGATCTCCGAGGGTCCAAAGGTGTCGCCATCGAAGGTCCGGCGGAAGAACTCGCTCGCCGTCGTGATGTAGAACAGTTCGTCGTCCACCATGAAGGCGTCGACGACCTCGTTCCAGTCCATGTCGCTCGTGGGGCCGTCGACCACGGTGGCCGGGTCGACGGTGCCGCTGTTGAAGCCGATTCGCTGGAATGCGAGATCCGGCTCCGCCGGTGGCTCGGCATCGTCATCGGGTTCGATGATCTCGATGCCGTTGACCAGCGGGTTCTCGACCACGTGACCGAAGTCGATGTCGATGACACCGTCGGAGGTGATCCGGAATTCCTTCATCGTGCCGACGCGATGGCCGACATCGGCGACGATGTCGTAGTCGTCGAGCACGACGACTCCGTCGATCGTCACGTCGAACACGCGCTCGCCGGGGTCGTTGGTGCAGTTGCAGCCGTTACCGAGGTACAGACGAACGTCGACCACGGTGCCGGCAGCCACGGGGAACTCCCATTCCATTTCCGAGCCGTCGTTGGCAGAACCCGGGTCCCACCGTTCACGACTGAAAAGGTCGACCGGTGCGCTCGGAGGCACGTCGGCAGTGACCGTGGTGATCGGATTCGGGCCACCGACGTTGCTGCCCGAGTTGCGCAGCACGTTGGCGTTCGCGTTGTCGGCCGACCAGGGGATCCCACCGTCGAGCGCGGGCAACGCGACATCGCCTGCGTTCACGCGGTACAGAGGATTCCCGATAAGCGGAACGGCCGTGGGGTCGGTGACGTAGATGTTCGCAGGGAGTGACGCCGCGTTCTCGGGGTTGCGAGCGGGAGCACCCGCAAGTGGGAAGAAGGCGATCCGTGGGCGGAATTTCTGGAAGTTGCCGATCCAGTCGGTGTCGCTGCCGACCCAGAGACCGGCTTCGGTGACGAGCAGTGACTCGGCACCGACACCACGCGGGTTGCGACCAGGGTTCCACGACAACGGGACACCGTTCTCGGCGTCGTGTCCCGACAGTCCTGGGCGTGGGATGGCGCCGGGGTCGGCGTTGTCGCGACCGGTGAGGTTGTTCATCCAGCGTTGGTGGCCACCGGTGTACACGGCCCCGCCGGAGATGGCGGTACTCAGCAGCGTGTCGCCGCCGGTGAAGTTCGTCCACACAGGCTGCACGTCGTCGCCGGTGTCGGCCATGTCGAAGCGAGCAACGGTGTCGCACAGCGTCGGCGGGCGCGGGCCACCGGTGGTCACGACCGTCACGTACTCACCGTCAGGAGAGAACTTGATGTCCCGCATGTACGAGTCGAAGACGCGACCGCAGGTGGGCTCGTATTCTTGTGTCCTCCAGTCGGGGCGAACTTCGGCGGTCGGCCCGGTGAGGTCGATGACGACCATCTGGCGGCGATCGAGGCCATCGGCCTTGCGGAAGTTGCCGACGACGGCGAGCGTGGAGCCGCTGGGGTCGACGTCGAACTCGCGAGCGCCGACCCCGCCACGAGCGAAGTTCCCGCCCTCCGTCCAGCTGTGGTTCTCCGTCAAGTTGATGTTGAAGGTCGGGTCGATGTCGCCCGTCATCGCGTCGACCGCGAGCAGACCCTGGTAGGGCTGACCGGCGGCAGTCGAGAAGATCCCGCCGACGTAGAGCGTGTCGCCGACGAGGGCGAGGTCGTTGACCGCACCGTTGAGCGGCGGGTCGTCGAACGTCGGGACGATCGAACCATCGGACAGATTCAGCAGGAACAGCTTGCCGTTCTGGCCGTTGATGCCGTCGAGGCCGCCACCCACGTAGACGGTGCCGGGCAGGGGACCTGGCTCGACGGCACGGATCTCCTTCGCGACGCTCGGCGTGAAGGTCGAGCTGATGGTGCCATCGGTTGCGTCGAATGCGAACAGGTTCGGCTGGACCTGGATCGGTGAACCGGTCGGCGGCGCCACCTGATCGAACTCACCGCCGACGACGATCATGTCACCGACCTGATCGATCTCAGAGACCTTGCCCTCCAGGATCTGCGGCGTCCAGTTGACGGGTTCGGTGCTCACGGCGTTCGGATGGACCGGGAAGCGAGGATTCAGAGGAGCCGCCTGGGCGACCGGATCGGCCTGCGCGGTCGCGACGCCGACGAATTGGGGCGCCTGCGCCCGTGCAGGACCCGAGGGAGCAGCAATCGAGAGCACCGTGGCTCCGAGCGCGGCCGCGAAGCCGACCGCGGTGACCCGCTTGCTCACCGAAGCGGCTCTGGTGCGGGAGGGATCCCGCCGAGACTGAATTGCACTCACTGTGGTGTCCGCCATTCGCTCACCCGGAAACGGCCGGTTGCCGCCTTCCGATTATTTCGCCGCGCTGGAGACCCAGCCGTCAGCGCCTCGCAACACTAAACCGTGACGAAAGAAGATGTCGGCGAATTGACGCTGCACTGGAATGATCTTGTCGCAAGCTTCATTTTGGAGGCGTTGGCCGGTCCAGTCGACCACTCGGAGTGGCCAATTTCTCGTGTCCGGGCCAACATCACCGTCATGTCCGGAGGAGGCGTTGACGTTGCGAGTTCAGATCGACGCGAGCAGCGAGAACACGATCAGCACTGTGTTACGAACGACGTGACGACTGCTCAACTCTGACGACGACCACGACCCGAAACACGCACACGACGGCCTCCGACCGGACCGCAGAACGTTGACGATCGCAACGGTGAACACTGCGAACAACCCAGCGGCGGCGATCGCCGGCCAAGGGCTGGCCACGCCGACGACGAGGAGCGACCCAAGCACCAACTCGATCCAAGGAACCGTGCTCACTGCCGCGTGCGGGGCACCGAGCGCGGCGGCATCGGTGGCCCATCGCGAGCGGTCCGCCAGCTTCGCACCGCCAGCGATGATCAACACCACGCCGATGGCGATGCCGGAGAGGGTCGAGACGACGTCCACAGCCGAACCCAACCTCTTGTTCAGCGTCGCAGTTCGACAGTGACGCCTTCACGGGCACCGAACACGTCGACACCACACTTCGCACCAACGACTCGAGCCGCCTCGACGAGCACGCGCAGTTCGTCGTCGTGATGTGCCGGATCGTGGTGGAACAGCGCCAACCGCTTGGCGCCCGCCTCGACCGCAAGCCACACGGCGTAGTCGAGGGTGCAGTGCCCCCAGTTCGACTTCCTCTCGAACTCGGCCGGTGTGTACTGAGCATCGTGGATCAGCAGGTCCACGTCCCGGCACAACTCGAGCGCACCCCGCTCGGCGGAGAAGGAGCCATCGATCGGCATCTGATGGTCCGACAGGTAGGCGACCGATTGGCCGTTCCACTCGACGCGGTAACCAACCGTCGGACCGATGTGTGGGATGAACCTCGACAACACGTCGATACTCGAGCCGCCGGCACTGCCGAGGGAGAACCGCTCGTCGCCGACATCCCGGAACTCGATGTGGCCCGGCAGCATCTCGAGATCGATCGGAAACAGTGGCGGTCGGATCGTGGCATCGAAGACCTCGGCCACCGTGGTGCCGTCTTCCTGGACTGGCGCGTAGACCTGGACGCTTGCACCGTCGGTCAGCAGCGGCGCGAAGAACGGCAGGCCCTGAATGTGATCCCAGTGGAGATGACTGACGAGGCAACTTCCCGTGAACGGCCGACTCGAGCCATCTCGCTGGCCGAAGTACCGCAACCCGGTACCGAGGTCGAACAGGATCGGATCGGCGCCGGGGATGTCGATCGACACGCACGACGTGTTGCCGCCGAACTCGACGATCTCGGGCCCGTGACACGGCGTCGACCCACGGACGCCGTGAAAGGACACGGTCATGCCCGCGAGCGCGGCATTGAACGCTTGGTGGTCCCCGATTTCGGCATCGTAGGCACACCGACGCGCTCGCGTTACCAACGACAGCTTGTGAACTTGGTAACAGTGCACAGCGTGGTCGCCTCACCTCACGTTCGGGACCCGTCGACGGCGAGGGTTCGACAGCGAGCCCGCATGCAACCGAGAGTACGTTCGACGCCATGACTCCCACCGCGTCTGCACCATCTCTGCCCGACGGCGTCGTCGTCGTGGTCAAGTCCGCGTGCGAGACCTGCCATGCCGTGGTCCCCGTTCTGGGACAGCTGTCGGAGGCGACCACGCTGCACGTGTACACCCAGGACGATCCAGCCTTTCCGGAGGCCTTCGCGCCGACCCACGACGAGGACCTCGCGGTCAGCTGGTTCCACGACATCGAGACCGTGCCGACGGTGATCAAGATCGCCGGCGGCGCGGAAGTCGAGCGCACGGTCGGCTGGTCGCGCGATGCGTGGGCGGCAATCACCGGCGTCGACGGCCTCGGCCCCGACCTGCCACCGATGCGGCCGG
>JBGCFW010000092.1:0-13626 GCA_045107155.1 Ilumatobacter sp.
GGCATGTGGTGGATGATGGGCGTGCTCGGTGGTGCCTTCGCTGGCTTCGGTCAGATGAGCAACCGCAGCAAGGCCTGAACCGTGGTGATCCGCACCCATACGCCACCAGCGATCAGCGTCACCGGCCTCCGCAAGTCCTACGGCGACCGCGACGTCGTGCGAGACGTGAGCTTCGACGTCGCCGCGGGCGAGTGCTTCGGTCTGCTCGGCCACAACGGCGCCGGCAAGACTACGACGATCGAGATCCTCGAGGGCTACCTGGTCCGCGACGCCGGGTCGGTGTCGGTGCTCGGCACCGATCCCGAAGACCCGAGCAGCGAGTGGCGATCCCGCGTCGGGATCGTGCTGCAGGATATGGACGTGTTCCCGACGCTCACTGTCGCAGAGACCGTGCACATGTTCGCCGATCTCTACCCGGACCCACGCGGGGTCGACGAAACGATCGACCTGGTCGACCTCGGTCGACTCGCTTCGTCCCGGGTTGGCAGCCTGTCCGGTGGCGAGAAGCGGCGCCTCGACGTTGCCCTCGGCCTCGTTGGCGACCCCGAGCTGTTGTTCCTCGACGAGCCGACCACCGGCCTCGACCCCGCGGCACGGCGCGCTGCGTGGACGATGATCGAGGGCCTCAAGGAACTGGGGGTCACGATCGTGCTGACCACCCACTACATGGACGAAGCCCAGACCCTCGCCGACCGCCTCGTCATCCGGTTTCATGGCCTACGCCGTCATCTACACTGCGTTCGTCGCACTCCTACCCGACGTCGTCGACCTCCGCGAACGCGGCATGCTCAACCGGCTCCGCGGCACACCGCTACCGCTGCCCGCGTTCGTGGCCGCCCGCTTCGCCATCGCACTATCGATCACCACGATCGGCGTGCTGTTGATCGCCGTGCTCGGATCGATCGCGTTCGGCGTCAGCACCCCGGCTACAGCGATCACCGGCCTCGTCGTTTACACACTCGCCGGCACCATCACCTTTTCCTGCCTGGCATTCGCAGCGACGTCGATCACCCGCACCCAGTCCGGCGCCCAAGGCCTCTCCAACGGCATCGGCATCATCTTGGCCATGATCTCGGGCGTGTTCTTCGCACCCGACATCCTGCCCGAAGCAGTCCGCTCGTTCGCCCAGTTCCTCCCCCTCGAACCGCTCGCCAACGGCTACCAGTCGCAGTACGTCACCGACACCTCCGGGGCCGGCCTCGACGCCCGCAACCCCGACGCCCGCAATCTCGGCATCCTCACCGCCTGGACCCTCGCCGCCATCGCCCTCGTGGCGCTGCGCGGATTCCGCTGGCAACCCCAACAGCAGCGCTGACCCGACCCGACCTCGACCGGAACCACCATAAAAGCACCGCCGACCCGACCCGCACCGGGGTCGACGACCAGCGCAGAGCGGATCACATCGCTCGGATTGATGACCAGAAACGCCCGCCGTTGGTTCGCTCTTGCTGTCGTCGTCGGGCGTCTCTTCGCCTCGACCGGACCTGCAAACGCCCGCAACGAGATCGGCCGACCGTTCAGGAGTTGCTCCGGTCGATCGCGCGATCGTCGGTCTGAGCGACGCGACGCCGAGCCAGCGACCAGCGGATCGGTCACGAGGCGTTCGAGGCTCGGGTGTTCATTGCGTCGGGCCCAATCGCGAGCACGACCGCCCCCACCCGTTGCTCGGTGTCCACCAGCCGATGCGCTTCGGAGGCCTGCTCCATCGGCACGACTCGGTCGACGATGCTGGATAACTGACC
Organism: Ilumatobacter sp.; assembly: GCA_045107155.1. Classification (GTDB taxonomy): domain Bacteria; phylum Actinomycetota; class Acidimicrobiia; order Acidimicrobiales; family Ilumatobacteraceae; genus Ilumatobacter_A. Next base: position 1,743 of record JBGCFW010000092.1, read on the forward strand.
CGCATCGATCATCCCAGCGAGCTCTTCGAGGACAGCGCGGTTCTCACGAGCTTGCGCGACCTGAATGGGCGCGCCGGTGAAACGGGCGAGTCGCGCTCGGATCATGGTCGTCAGGCGTGGATTGCCGTGCGCGTATCGGCCTCCAGGTTTGAGGAGATCCAAGATCTTCGAGACCGGCGTCGAGGGCACCATGTCGAAGATCACGTCATAGCGACTGTCCAGACTGGTGACATCGGTGGTCTGGTAGTCCACGAACTCGGTTGCACCCACAGACCGAACGAACGACTCCTTGTGGGCCGCGTCGACACCGGTGACCGAACCGCCCATCATCCGCGCGACTTGGACGCCGTAGGATCCGATCACGCCTCCTGCACCGATGATCAGCACCGAATCGCCGGGCTCGACCTCGGCGCTCCGGAGGAAGTGGAGTGCATTGATGGCACCCAGCGGCACGGCAGCCGCCTCGGCAAACGTCATCGACACCGGCTTCGCGGCGATCACCGCCTTGGCCGGGAGCACGACGAATTCGCCGTATGCGCCGAGCCGAAGCCCCGTCGCACCGTACACCTCATCGCCAACCGCGATGTCGCTCACATCTGGACCGACCGCCTCCACCACACCGGAGAAGTAGATGCCGAGAACACTTCGACGTGGCCGTCGAACGCCGAGCATCATCCGCAACGGCAACCAGAACCACTTCACGTCGTACCTGAAGCTCCGCATCTCGGTGTCGGTCTTCGACGCCTCCGCTGCCTCGACGCGAACGAGGATCTGATCATCGCGAGGTCGCGGTCGTGGCACCTCGTCCACCGACAAGACATCGGGGCCGCCGTACGCGTGGTAGGTGATCGCCCTCATCATCTGGCCTGCCATCGGCTCATGCTAGAGAGACGTCGGCGTGCAGGTTTGGGTTGCCGTGGCGCACGCAACGACGGGATCGGGCGAGATCCCGACCTCTCGATTTCTGAGCGTGGTCACCCGAGGTCGCAGGACATGTCCCACTCCGGCAGCGGGTCCGCGAACGGCGCCCAAACGACCCCGGGCCGCGTCAAGCGGAGCGTCGCCATCAACCGCGACATCGGAGCGGCGCTCGTCGAGGGGCGGTGCTACTCGTTGACCATCGACGAGGGCTGGCCGACTGCCGATGGCTCCTCGACGCTGCCGCGGCGTTCGCCACTGGCGCTCAGGTGGTGGGAGCGAGCAGCGCCGTCAGCGCATCGTGCAGCACCGCGTCGATCTCTGCCGTCGTCAGGTTGCGCACGCGACGCAACAGGTCGATCGAATCGATCTGCGTGAGCACGTTCCCGGCTTCGACCGCCGACGAGCGGGCTCGCGGCGACATCGCCACCAACTCGGGAGCGAACTGGAGCTCGAACTGTTCGCGCAGCAACCGTCGGTTCTCGTGGAGCTCATCACGGACGCGTGGGTGATTCGCGGAGTTGTGAATCGTGGCTCGGAACATCGACCCGCTGGACTCGTACAGCCGGAGCCGCATCGACACGAAGTCGTCGAGTCGTTCCGCGAACGGGCCCTCACCGATGTGGGCGAGGTGCGTCAATTCGACGGCCTGAGCCTGGCTGCGCTTGATCGCCGCCTCGACCAACTGGCCAGGGTCGGCGAAGTAACGGTACAGCGAACGCAGCGAGAGCCCGGATCGCTTCGAGGCCTGCTCGATCGACGGGAACATCATGTCCTCGGCGAACATCTCGAGCCCGACCTCGAGCACGGCGGCGAGGTTGCGCTCGCGCCGGGCGACGCGCCCATCGACCGGCGCGTCGCCAGACTGCTCGGTGGTCACCGGCTCGGTCATCGGTGTCGGACTTTACCAAGCAAGCGATCCGCACGACTTTCGTGGACCGGGCAGGCACGTGCGGAACACCGAGAACGGAGCTCGGGCCAGGAGAGTGGCTCGTCGGCGGTCGAACTCGTCCTGCGTGATCACGCCTGGGCTCGAGCCCGCTGGTTCCAGCTTCGATCTCGGGGTGCTCTGCGCGACTCGTTCAGAACTTGCCCTGATTGAGGAGTGCTGCGCCACGGGGAAGGGGTTCCATGGTGTCCCAGTGTTCCACGATCAAGCCTGCGTCGAGGCGGAAGACGTCGAACACTGCGAAGTCTTCGTCGCCGATCTGAGCAAGCGAATACGCCACGACGAAGTTCCCCTGAGCAAGCACCTTGTGGCTGTACTTGTAGACCATCGCCTTGCCATCCGCGGCCAACTCTTCGACGAACGCACCGAAGCCTTCCAGGCCGTCTCCGACCTGTGGATTGTGCTGGATGTACGTCTCGGTGGAGATGAACTCGGTGAAGTGCTGGCCGCCGCCGATGAGAATCTCGCGCAAGAATCTCTCGATCGTCGCCCGGTTCTCCTCGGTCTTGTGGAGATCCTGGATCTCGGTCGGCCCGTCGATCTGGGAATGACCCGAGACGGTCTCGTCGACCCACTCGGTGATCACATCCCAGTGCTCGACGATGCGGTCGTCATCGTCGGTGTCGAACATGTCCATCGTGATCCACTTGGCCGCACCGCCATTCAGCGACTGTGAAACGTGCACCCACACGAAGTTGCCGTCCTCGATGGCGCGAACCACCTGAATGTCCCGTTCGGGGTTCTTCGCCAAGAACGGCTCGAAGAACTCGACGAAGCCTTCCACACCGTCCCGGACCCCCGTCGAGTGCTGGGTGTACCGGTCTCCCGTGTACCGGGTGACGGCATCACGAGCGTTTCCATCACGGATGCCCTCCATGTACAGCGCTTTCGCATGATCGAGTTTTCTGGTCATTTGGGGACTCCTGGAGACGTTGACGTGTTCACGGTCGGCGCCTCACCTGACGCGCACTGAACCACTGAAGAAGCTCCATCCAAGTGCAAGCTACGGTGAGGTGGAATGCCGGAATCAGTCCATTGAGTTACCAAAATGCGACAGCAGTCGCTCCACATACCGATGTGGTCGACGTCCTTTACCAGCCGCGCACACGAGGGTTGCCGCTCGAGACCTTCACGCTGTCCAGCCTCACTCGACGACTCAACGGCGACGAGCTCGACATGCCTCAACGTCTCGGTTTCGAACTGCTCGTGTGCTGCGACGCCGGCTTCGGCCACCATGAGGTCGACTTCGAACGCGTCGACCTTGCTCCGGGCCGCATTCTCCACGTGCGCCCCGGACAGGTTCACCGGTGGGTCCTCGACCCGCGATACGAGGCGCGACTCTTCCTCCTGCGCGAGCTCGACCACCGGAGCGACTGGAGCCCTGGACCCCACGTCATCGAGACCGACGGCGATCTCGAACGAGACCTCGCGACGATCGTCGCACTCGCCGACCCTGACCGCCGGACGACGCCGCTGACTCTGCGCAGCCTCGAGGCGCTCCGGGATCTACTGATCGCCCTGCTCGGTCTGAGCCTGCCAAATCGCCAGAACGCATCGCATCGCGAGATCGTCTACGACGAGTTCGAGCACCTCCTCGGCGAGACCGATACTCCGCCGCGAACCGTGCAGCAGTGCGCGCAGCTACTCGGATGCTCGACCCGCACCCTCACCCGGGCCTGCCGCTCCGTCGCCCAGAGCGAACCGAAAGCCCTCATCGACCGAGCCGTCGCAGTGGAGGCCCAACGCAGGTTGAGCGAAGTTGGTGCGTCGGCGACACGCGTTGCCGAAGCGCTCGGGTTCACCGAACCGTCTCACTTCAGCCGATTCTTCAAACGCGTCACCGGCGAGACTCCCACCGAGTTCGCCGCAGGCTACGCGCAGGTGAAGCGCGACTCCCCGAACTGATCGGCCTGTTCCGTCGTGAACACATCGACGACCACTTCCGGAGCGACCGGACGTGATCTGGAGCGGCGTCACCAGGGAGTTGCCGACCAGCAGCAAAGATCCCCACGTCACCCGCGTTGTTCCCGGAGGTTCAGCGTCGGTCCACTTCGGCGAGTTGGCGCCCGTGTGAGGTGGTCCACTCGGCGATGGTCTCCAAGACGGGGATCAGTGTGTGAGCAGTGTCGGTGATGTCGTATTCGACTCGCGGGGGAATCTCGTTGTACTGCGTTCTCGTGATCAGCCCGTCGCGCTCGAGTTCGCGCAGCTGGCGAGTCAGAGTGGTCGGCGTGACCGGACTCATCCGCGCTGCGAGTTCGTTGAATCGAGCTTTCCCATCACAGCCGATGCTGTAGAGGATCCCGATTTTCCAGCGGCCCCCCACCACGCTCGTGAACGAGGCGAGTGCATCGACCGTGATCGCGGTGGTGTGGTGCGTCACAGCTGTCCAACTTCCTGAGTCAGTATCTTGGAAGATACTACTACCTTCTCGATACCGTACGTCGGACATGGAGTTCGACGGCGAACCCCGCGGCACACCGACTCAGAATCAGAGAGAACCAATGGCGACGACAACGCTGACCGAACGCATGAACTGGCGCTACGCCGCAAAGGCGATGGACCCCGCCACACCGGTTGCACCAGACAAGGTCGACGCGATCGTGGAAGCAGTCCGGATGGCTCCGACATCCAGCGGCACCCAACCATTCGAACTGTTCGTCGTCACCAACTCGGACGTACGGAGCCGCATTCGCGCCGCCGCGTACGATCAGGGGCCGGTCACCGACGGCTCGCACCTCCTCGTGTTCGCAGCCTGGGACAACTACACCGAGGAACGCATCGACGAAATCGTGCGGCTCAACAAGGACGCACGCGGCGACATTCCGCTGATCGACGGTTACTACGACAATCTCAAGGCCGGTTATCTCCCACGCGACCCCGAGGTCAACCACAACCACGCCGCACGCCAGGCGTACATCGCCCTCGGTTTCGCGATGCTCGCCGCAGCCGAACTCGAAGTCGACACCACCCCGATGGAGGGCTTCGAGCCGGCCGAGGTCGACGAGATCCTCGGTCTCGGCGAACGCGGTCTCCGCTCCGTCGTGCTGCTCTCGCTCGGCCACCGCAATGCCGACGCCGACTGGCTGCTGCCGATGCCCAAGGTTCGAAAGCCACTCGACACGCTCGTCACCCGCATCGACTGAACCGCCGAGCGACGCGCCCGTCAGCCGTCGCTCCATGATGCCAGTTGAACTGGCACTTGATGACGGACCGGTGGTATTGTCCGGCGCACTCGCGAAATCGTTTCACCGTGCAAAGAGGCACCCACATGAACAGCACACCGCCCATTGCCTTGGCGGGCCAGTACTGGTCGCCGTACACCCGCAAGATGCGCGCGGTACTGCGCTATCGGCGGATCCCGTTCCGGTGGGTCCTGCGCGACTCGAAGTGGGACGACATCGGCCGCGCACCGGTGCCGATCATCCCGGTGATCGCGTACCCCGATGAGTCGGGCGATGGCTACAGCGACGTCACGGTCGACTCGTCGCCGCAGATCATGCGGCTCGAAGCCGAACACGCCGACCGGAGCGTCGTGCCGAACGACCCGGCGCTCGCATTCATCGACATGCTCCTCGAGGACTTCGGCGACGAGTGGGTCACCAAGATGATGTACCACTACCGATGGGCCTACGAACCCGACATCGACAAGGCCGGCAAGCTGTTACCACTCGGCGCCAACCTGCAACTCGATTCCGACCAGGCCCAGCAGGGCTACGACTTCATCACCGAGCGCCAGATCAGCCGACGCGCCCTCGTCGGGTCGACCGAGTGGAACACCCCGCTCATCGAGGATTCGTACCGACGGGTGCTGGCCGTCATGCAGGCACGGTTCTCGCGCGGTGACTTCCTGCTCGGCGATCGGCCCGGCCGCGGTGACTTCGGCATCTTCGGGCAGCTCACGCAGCTCGTCCAGTTCGATCCGACGTCGATGCAGATCGCGGTCGATGAAGCCCCGAAAGTGATTCGCTGGGTCGAACGCCACGACGACCTCTCCTGGCTGCCGATCGACGGCGATGACGGGTGGGACTCGATCGACGACCTCGACCCCGCGATCGACGACCTGCTCACCGAATGCGGCCGCACCTATGCACCGTTCCTCGTCGCCAACGCCGAAGCGCTGGTGTCGAGCGCCGACGAAGTCGTCTGTCAGATCGACGGGCGGGAGTTCCGCCAGGCACCGTTCGGCTACCAGGGCAAGTGCCTGAAATGGCTGCGCGAGGCGCACGCCGCACTCGGCGAGGCCGATCGGGCCCGCGTGGACGCCGCGCTCGATGGAACCGGTTGCGAGCAGTTGTTCGTGTGAGCGGCGGCATGGGTGAAGCCGCCGCTGACGTTGCGCTCTACGGGCACTGGATCTGCCCGTTCGCGACCCGTGTCGAGTTCGCGCTGCATCAGCGCGGCATCGTTCACGACCTCGTCGACCTCCCACCTTCAGCGGTGCGCGGACCTGACTTCGTGCTCCCCGACGAGTTCGTCGAGCACAGCCCGCGCCTCGAGATCCCGATGGTCCGAGTCGGCAACGACTACCTCGCCGACTCGATCCCCGTCCTCGAATGGCTGGAAGACCGCGTGGACGCGCCCGCCCTCCTGCCCACCGACGACGTCGGGAATGCACTCGTTCGCGAACGGATGGCGTGGATCGACCGCCACGCATTCCGTCCGATGATCGGCGTCTACTACGGCGTCGAACCCGACGCCATCGCACGATCGAGCGAGGCACTCGGCGAGGCACTGGCCGAGATGGGTCGCTGGTCCGCCGAGACCGGATGGCTGGCCGGCACAGCTCCCAGCCTGGCCGAGGCGGTCGCGATGCCGATCCACGTTCGGATGGCCGGACTGCAGCGACTCGGGTTCACCGGCGAGCTCAGCGCTGAGTGGCGTGCGCATGGCGACCGCTGCCGCATGCTCGCCGGGTGGCCTGGCGTCGAGTGGTCAACCGAGCAGACCGATGAGTTCGTCGGCCGATTCGAAGCCTTCCGGCGCAAGCGGCACGCCGAGAACGGATGGCGCGGTCAGAAGCCGCGGTAGGTCGCGATCTCGCTGACGGAACGACGCTCTGAGACCACATCGTTCGCCGCAAAGTCGTCCAATGGGAAGCCCATGGCGACGGTGATCACGATCAGCTGATCGTCGGGGATCTGCGCCTCGGCACGAACCACCGACGACTGCATGATGCCCTGCCCGTTGATCACCGCACCGACACCTCGATCCCACGCGGCGAGCACCAACGCGTGGACGAATTGTCCGAGGTCGAAGTAGGCCTCGGTCGTGTCTTCGAGGGCGCGATCGATGCAACCGATGACCGCCACCGGCGCGTCGAACTGCCTGAAGCCACGCATCGTCCAGTCCTGACGCTTCGCCTTGTCATCCCACCCGATGCCTGCAGCCTCGAACAGCTGCGCCGCGACCCGCTTCTGGCGTTCGCGGTGATCGCCCTCGTAGCGAACGTGGCCACGGATCTCGCGGTCGGGCTTGCCGGTCGCGAGCATCTGCTCGGTGTTGCCCTGCCGAATTCGATCGAGCACGTCGCCGGTGACCACATGCACGTTCCATGGCTGGGTGTTCATCGACGACGGGCTCTGCGCCGCAACCTCAATGATCTCGTCGAGTAGTTCGCGTGGCACCGGGTCGGGCTTGTAGCCGCGGATGCTCCGCCGCTCGAACATCAAGTCGTGAAACTCCACGGTGTCATTCTCCAGTGCTTGGCGAGTCAACGGGTGCATCGAGACGTCGCAGGCGATTGCGCCATGGACCCCAGCGCCACACCATCTCGTCACCATCGAGATAGCGCGTCACGGCCACGACTCGCTTGTCACCCGGATAGAGGTTGTGGCGTCCGTTCTCGAACCGGGCGGCGACGGAGACCTGGGTGCCCGCTTCGCTGATGTCGTTCACGCCGCCTTCGAGGGTGCCGTCGACGAACATGTCGTGGATCACGCCCCCGGCGGTGATCACCACCCGATTGCCAGCCTGTTCCACCCGCTCGCCGTGCACCTCCAGGGGACCCCGCTCGACACGCCAGACACCACGCAGGTCCGGCGCGCCTGCGGCGAGTGGTTCGTCACAATCGGCCAGCACGGGTGCGGGCCAGTCACCAGCGATCCAACCCCCGTGCGGTGTCTTGGCGACCGGAATGTCAGCTGCCTTGACCGTCGCCGCCGACAGTGATGCGGCGAGCAGCGTCGGCTCGTAATGCTCGCGGCCAGCAGGCGGCACATCGGCAGGCAGACGCCGACGCCGGATCGGGGCGACGAGCATCGACCCGATCGTCTTTGCAATCGTCGCGATCATGACGCGCTGCGCAACTGGATGACTTCGTTCAGCTCCACGGTGGAACCGTACGACGCCACCACATCTATTGCAAGGAGAACTGGCAATACCGCGCCGGGAGGTCGACCCCCTCGGCAGTCGGCGAGTCGACACGCCGGCCCATCAGATCCCCTCCGGCAGCGGCCGTGCGCGGCGGATCCCGCGGAACACGAGATAGGCGGCGAAGGCGAGCTCACCGGGAACCGACAACACGACGACGAGGCCCTCGAAGAAGCCATCGAGGTCGGGGTCGACGATGTGACCGTAGCTCTGCGCCAAGTATCCGACTCCAGCGAGCAACAACAGCGAGCCGATCCAACGAGGCATCAACTCGGATCGACGGACGAGCACCCCGAGCAACAGGAGGTGGAGCCCGAACAGCAGGCCCCAGACCATCACCCCGAACTGCGTCGAGTCGACGAGGAAGCCAATGATCTCATCGCGCTCACCTACGTCGATTCCCGACAGCCCGCCACGATCGACGGCGATCAGGACCGCTCCGGCGATCAGAACGTTCACCGTCTGGATGAGCGCCTCGCCAACTCGAGCGAGCGAGGATGACAGCGCCAACGCTCGGCCCACGGGCCGGAAGAGTTGCCACAGCAACCCCGCGAGCGCGATCTCGATGCCGATGATCACGGTCTCGACGATCATGCCGGCTGTGAAGAGCCCGGTGTTCGCCGAGATCTCGGTGGCGGTGGTCGCCGCATCGTCGTGGAACAGCTCGCCCGGAACGTAGAAGTACACGAACGGGCCGAGAACGAAGATCGCGAGGTAGAGCACTCCGGCGAGACGAGCGGTTCGGCGCTGCTGTTCGGACCACCCGTCGCGGTACCGAACGGCTGCTGCGATCGACATGGGCAGCTCCACGCTCGCTGACTCGATGCCAGCGGTCGCGTCGTGGTTGGTGGTGGTCGTCATCGGTTCTCCTTGTCTCATGCGTTGACGTCGTACTTAGTACGATGACGTGGGCAACGGTACTCGTACTTTGTACGATGTCAAGGGCGAACCGAGAAATGAGGCGACCGACGTGACCACCGCGAAGACCAAGCGCCAACCGATGACGAGAGCGCGCGTGCTGACCGCCGCGTTCGCGCTCGCCGACGAGATCGGCGCCGCCGATCTCACGATCCGGCGACTCGCCGACGCGCTCGACAGCAAACCGATGACGATCTATCACCACGTGCCAAGCAAGGACGAGATTCTCGACGGCATCGTCGATCTGGTGTTCGCGGAGATCGAACTCCCCACTCCCGACCTCGACTGGAAAACTGCGGTGCGGGCACGGTGTGTGTCCGCTCGCAAGGTGCTCGCTCGACACACCTGGGCCGTTCCGTTGATGGAGTCACGTCGCGCGCCGGGGCCCGCAACCCTGCGTCACCACGATGCGGTCGTCGCCTGCCTCCGACGGGAGCTCTCACTCACGATGACGGGCCACGCGTACGCAACGCTCGACGCGTACGTCTACGGCTTCGCGATCCAAGAGGCGGCGCTGCCCGAGCCGGGTGAGGAGATGACCGCGGTCGCTGACGAGATCGTGACCGAACAGCTGGCTGAGGACTTCCCGGCACTTCACGAGTTCGCCGCCGGGCACGCCATGCAACCCGGCTACGACTTCGGCGACGAGTTCGAATACGGGCTCGACCTCATCCTCGACGCGCTCGAGGCACGTTCACACCATGACTGAGGCGACGCACTGACGCCCGCGCTCGGCGCTGCCGAGCAGGCAAGCTCAGCAATCCGTCGACGCGCCGGGGCGCCTCGCATGGGCGACCTCATCGTGTGCACGCCCCCATGACGGGACCGTTGCGGTGGAATCGACCCACGTGACGAAGGTCGAGCCGGCCATCAGCGGCGAGTACTTCCGCATGATCTCGACGTGGACCGGATGGCGGGCATAGCTGTCGAGGTCGCTCCGGCCCTCCCACTGCGACAGCGTCCAGAACGTCCTTCGGAGGGGAATCGCCGCGAGTGACAGCCGAATCGCGCCCGGCGACGTCGCGAACAATCGCCGCAGGCGGAGCGCGGCAACAAGGAACCCGGGCACGTCGCGAAACCGCCGAAGCTCGAGGACCGACGCCATCACGACGGTGTCGGCCTCGGAGCCGTTTGCGGCGTCGGAGCCGGCGCCCGCGATCCACGGCAGTGGTGACATGACGCCGCTGGTGGCGGGGTGGCCAACGTTGCGCGCCGGTTGTGTGCTCCACAGCGCCCATGCGATGAAGAGGAACTGGAACGGTAGCCGGATCCACGGGTAGAGCCCGCCGGGCTGCCCGTCGACGTCGATGCCAGCTATGGCGACATACACGTTGGCCGGAAACACGGCCACGAAGAACGCAGCAACCGCTCGCCCGATCACGACGCTCGAGGGAAACTTCGCGACGAGCGCGATGCCGAGTCCGATCTCCACGATGCCACTCAGCGCGACACTCCGGTTCAGCGTGCTGGGAACCGCACTCTTCGAACCACTGATCCTGGCGCTCCGCAAGCTGGCCCACGTCGACCGAATTCGCGCAACACCGGCCGCCACCTACGCGAAACGGTGACCACGAGATGAGGACCGGCGAACCCGATGACAGCGGCCATCGATGAGCTACTGACCGCCTGACACTGCCTCGACCGGGGCTCCAGTCCGTCTCGACCAGTCCGACCGATCGTGGATCGCATGACGACTATCGACACCTCCGGCCCTTCGCACGCAACGAGCGGCGCTCCACCCGGACCGAACCGGATGAGCTCGCAGATCTCGACGCCGGAACTCCTGTCGACCCTCTGGATCGCAGTGCTCCTGGCCGACGTGCTGCGGGGCATCCACGAGACGCTTCGACCAGGCTTCGTCGCGGAACTGGCGACCCAGGGAACCGTGTACGGCAACACCGTCACCAACGGCTCGCTTGCCGTCTATGGCGTCGTACTCGGATACCTGAGCGTCCTCGTCGTGCTCTCGCGAGTGCTTCCCCATCGAGCGAATCGATGGGCGAACGCACTCGGCTCGGCGATGATGATCTCCGGCGTTCTGGCGAGCTGGCCCAAGGACGCCGACGACCTCATCTTCGGAGCGATACAGCTTGCAGGCGCGCTGACCGTGATGACGATCTGCGTGCGCTGGACCCACCGCCGAGTGCACCCGAACCAACCGTGACCCAGCGGGCTCCACTGCGACTCGACTCGGCCGGAAGCCACTCTCAACCGGCCGAGGTGTTCGTTGAAGCCATGACACTCAGCACTGCCCACCAGCACCATCGACCGCACACGCCGCTCAAGGCGCCGCCTGCTCCGACCGACCTCCGGCGACCGATGCAACAACTCTCGATCGGCGGCTTGGCCAGCGTCTGGGCCGCAGCAAGCCTGCCGATGGCATTCGCCGCGTGGATCGTCGCGCCGCGGCTCGCGGACTCGCTCGGCGAGCTCGGTCTCGTCAAGGCACTGGTGCTCACCCTGACCGCCGGGCTGATCTGGCAGTTCCTGCTCGTGACGATCCTGGTCGCTCGCGAACAGCGAACCCTTCGGTGGCCGGCGGTTCGTGATGCACTGTGGCTGCGATCGCCGAGGAGCACCACGACCGGCCGAGTGGGCGGACGACTCTGGTGGGTGTTGGTACCGATGACGGTGCTCTTCGCACTGCAGGAGGCCGTCCCGATTCCCTCACCCGCCGACCGCGACTTCGGTTCGATCCTCGAGTCGCCGAGTGGCGAGGCGTGGCTG
>JBGCFW010000093.1:0-6484 GCA_045107155.1 Ilumatobacter sp.
GCCGGGTCGTCGAGCGCAGGGATGCAACCGCCGGGGCACAGGTTCGGGTCACCGAGCGGGCGATCATCGATGAACACGCCTCCCCAGCTGACGTATCGCCAGTCGATCGCTGCGTCGGCGTCGGCGAAGAACGGCTCCCACGCCTCCTCGACCTGGGTGAAGATCGCACCCTTGTCATCGGAGTAACCCTCATAGTCGGGCGTGTCCCACGCGATGAGGTGGTTCGTGATGCTGAGCCACGGACTGCGCTGGAGGTCCGGATCGTCCTGGACGCTCACACCGGTGAGGTCTTCGAACGTGGCCACGAGACGCTCGGAGTCAGGCCCCTGGAAGAAGCGCAGCAGGTCGGAGATGAACCATGCGTGCCGGGCGTCGCCCTCGGCGCGGACGACACCGACCGAATCGGCATCGAGCGAGCCGAGTTGGATTCCGGCGACGACTCTGTCGATGGCATCGGTGGCGGCCGTGTTGGCCTCGGTCCGTTCCGGGGCCGTCGGCGGGTCCGGATACACGTAGCGACGAACCGGTGCGGCGTCGGGTGCGTCTGCGTCGTCCTCGGTTCCTGCATCGTCGGAGTCACTCGAGACATCGGCCTCGGTCGTGACGTCACCCGGGCTCGTCTCGCCGTCGGCTGAGTCATCATCGGAACTCGTACATGCGCCCGCCACGAGCACGGCTCCAGCGAGTGCGGCGCCCAGGCGGCGGCGTGAGCGAGACGGCTTCGATCGCATGGAGCGAGGGTACGAATCGATGTCGGGCCGAGGGCGAACCACCGGCGAAACGCTTCCGAAACACCCGCTCTGTCGGCGCTCGCATCGTGCAGTTCGAGAGCGGATCCGGCACCATAGAGGCATGGCTGACGCAGCACTTCCCACCGACACCGAACTCCGTGAGCGGCTCACGCAACTCCAATACGAGGTCACGCAGAACGCCGGCACCGAGCGGGCCTTCACCGGGATCTACCACGACACCACCGCAGATGGCACCTACCACTGCATCGTGTGCGACACCGCGCTCTTCTCATCGGAGACGAAGTACGCCGCCGGCTGCGGTTGGCCGTCGTTCTACGCCGCGCTCGACGAAGACGTCGTTCGCTTCGAGGAAGACCGCAAGTTCGGGATGGTCCGCACTGAAGCGCTGTGCGCGAAGTGCGGCGCTCACCTCGGCCACATCTTCCCCGACGGCCCGCAGCCGACCGGCGACCGGTTCTGCATGAACTCGGCGTCGCTCGACCTCAAGACCGACGATGACTGACGATCGTGTCGGAGTGGGACTGACGATCGTGTCGGAGTGGGACTGACCCGCTCCGACACCCGCCCCGCCGGCGCGCACCACGATGTGGAGCCGGGTGGCGTTGACAACCGATTCCCGCCAGCGCCCGCCATCGAGGTGGCGTAGAACGGTGGCATGACCCGCCGTTCCGACCTTCGATCCACCTTTCTCTCACTCCACCACGAACCGCCGGCGACCCCGACCCCACGCACACTGGCGATCCCCAACCCCTGGGACGTGGGGTCTGCTCGACTGCTGCAGCAGGCCGGCGCCCGAGCGCTCGCCACCACCAGCGCCGGCTTCGCTGCATCGCTCGGCCGACTCGACCAGAACGTGACGCGTGACGAGGTCCTCGCGCACGCGGTCGAGCTCGCCGCCGCAGTGGACATCCCGCTCAGTGTCGATGCCGAAGGCGGTTTCGGTCAGACGCCAGCCGAGGTGGCCGAGTCGATCGCACTGTTCGCTGCCACCGACGTGGCCGGGTGTTCGATCGAGGACTGGGACGCGTCGACCCAGAGCATCCGCTCGCTCGGCGACACGATCGAGCGTTTCGCTGCTGCGAGAGGCGCCGCCGACGATCTGGTGCTCACCGGACGTGCCGACGGCTTGATCCACGGCAACGACGACCTCGACGACGCGATCGTTCGACTGCAGGCGCTTCGCGATGCGGGCGCCGACGTCGTCTATGCACCTGGACTCGTCGCAGCTGCCGACATCGCCCGCGTGGTCGACGAACTCGGGGTTCCGGTCAACGTCCTCGCGCTGCCGGGTACACCATCGATCCCCGAACTGGCCGAGCTCGGCGTCGCTCGCGTCTCGGTCGGCAACCTCTTCACGAGCGCGGCCTACGGTGCGCTGATGTCCGCCGCCCACGAGATGCTCGGTCCGGGCACCCACACCTACGTGAGCGGGGTCCTCGACGGGGCCACGAGCCGCGCTGCGTTCGCGGCCGACACCACGAACGCCGGCGCTTCGCAATAGCGTGCCGGCGTGATCGCCGACTGGGGTGCTGACGAGCGCCAACTCACCGACACCGTCAGCGTGCTGTGCGGGACGAATCGCGGTGGGTACCCATCCGGGAACTCCCTCCTCGTGCGCGGGAGCAGCGAGACCGTGATCATCGACCCGTCCGTCGACGTCGTGTCACGAGGCGGCGCACCCGCACCGGTCGATGCCGTGATCAACAGTCACTGCCACGAAGACCACATGGCGGGCAACGGGCTGTTCGCCGACGCCCGGGTCCACATCCACCACGCTGACCGCACGGGTGTGGAGTCACTCGACGGCCTGATGGAGGTCTACGGACTCGAAGGCCGCTCGCGTGAGGAGTTCAGCCAGACCATGCTCGAGGAGTTCCACTACACACCTCGACCCGACGCACACGGCTTCTCCGATGGCCACATCTTCGACCTCGGCGGCGCGACGGTCGAAGCAGTCCACCTGCCGGGCCACACTCGCGGTCACTCGGGATTTCGGATGGGCGGCGTGTTCTTCCTCTCCGACATCGACCTGACCGGCTTCGGGCCGTACTACGGGGACGTCTGGAGCGACCTCGACGACTTCGAGGACAGCTTGGTCAAGGTACGAGACGAGGAGGCCGACTTCTACGTGACGTTCCATCACAAGGGCATCATCGAGGGCCGAGACGCGTTCCTCGAACTACTCGATGCGTTCCATGCCGTGATCGGCCGTCGCCACGACGCCATGCTCGAGTTCCTCACCGAGCCTCAATCGATTGCCGACATGGTCGCGCACCGCTTCATCTACCGACCGCATGTCGAGATGGCGTTCGTCGACTCGGTCGAGCAGCGAAGTGCCGAGATGCACGTGGCGAGAATGGTTCGCGAGGGCCAAGCCGCGGAAGTCGACGCAGGCCGATTTCGCGCCGTCTGACACGCCCCTACCACCGTCCGCAACAACGGTCACTTCGACCGTCAATGGAGGAGCGTTGAGTTTCGGCGTCGCCGTCGCTGGGTACGGTGAGTGAGGTGATGCAGAAGGTCACTGCGCGGGGGCGCCTCGAATCCTTCGTTTGGCCTGCTCACGGGGCCCGATGAGCCGGCTTCCACGAAGCGGCGCGTCCCGTGGCGGACTCGGCGGCGACTTCCAGCGTTTCCTCGCCGCTGCGGCGTCATCCAACCTCGGGGACGGCATTCGCCTCGGTGCACTCCCGCTGCTCGCGATCTCTCTCACCGACGACGCACGCCTGATCGGTTTGACCGGTGCTGCGACGATGCTGCCGTGGCTCCTCCTCGGACCGCTCGGGGGCGCCCTCGTCGACCGCGGCGATCGACGGATGCTGATGATCGTCGGACAGCTCGTCCGCGCGATCGCCGTCACGCTGCTCACGGTGCTCGTCGCCACCGAGACCGCCTCGATCTGGTGGGTCATCGCGATCGCGTTCGTCCTCGGCGCCGGCGAAGTCGTCGTCGACTCGTCCTCTCAGGCAGCAGTGCCGCAACTGGTCGGCCCTGACCAGCTCGAGCGGGCCAACGGCCGTCTGATCGCGGCGATGACACTGTTCGACACCGTCGTCGGCGTTGCGCTCGGCGCCCTGCTCTTCAGCGTCGCGTCGTCACTTCCGTTCGCGGTCGATGCCGTCACGTTCGTGGTCGGAGCAGCGCTGTTGTTGACCATTCGTCGTCCACTCCAGGGAGAACGCACGATCAAGACCACCGTTCGGGACGACGTCGCCGAGGGTTGGCGGTTCCTCGCCGGTCATCGACTCTTGCGCGGCCTGATGTTCGCTGTCGCGACGTCGAACTTCGCGGCGAACGTGTCGATGGGCGTGTTCGTCGTGTTGATCGTCGACGATCTCGGCGGCAGCGAGGCGTCGTTCGGTCTCGTGCTCGGCGTCGGCGCCATCGGTGGCGTCCTCGGTTCGCTCACGGCCGCCCGGCTCGTCGAACGATTCGGACGCAGGCCCGTTCTGGCCATGACACCACTCATCGCCAGTGGCGCCTATCTGGTCAACGCACTCGCGACGGCCGTGTGGATGCCGGCAGCAGCGTTCTTCGTGGTGAGCTTCGCGATCATCTGCTTCAACGTGCCCGGTCAGTCGCTCCGACAGTCGCTGACTCCCGAGCCGCTGCTCGGTCGTGTCGTTGCGACCTTCCGCATGGTCGGCATGGGCGCGGCGCCGGTGGGCGCGATCCTGGGCGGCTTCGTCACCGAGGCGTTCGACGTCCGCATCGCCAACGTCACCGCAGCTGGTCTGCAGGTGCTCGCGTGGTTCGTGTTGCTGCGAGCGCTCCGCCATCTGACCGACGGGGACAACACCCCCGCGCGTCGCCCCGTCGAAACCCCGGAGTCGGAGCCGAACGGCAAGAACGAGCAGGCATCGAGCACCCCCGGCACCTCGGCGATCGCTCCGCCGGAACACATCGACCCAGGAGGGGTGACCGACGCCCGACCCTCGAACGGCGACGCGCCGCCTGCCACGTGGCCACCGCCACCCTCAGGACAACAGGTCCCGACACACCTCGTGCCACAGCCGAGTCGTCAGTGACAGCGACTCCACGTCGATCCGCTCGTCGTGGCCGTGGAACCGGCTCCCGAACTCACCGGCATCCAACTCCGGACTGAACAATCCCGCTCCGTACGCGACGGCGCCCATCTCGCGGTAGATCCGAGCATCGGTGAATCCCACGACCAGCTGCGGCGTGAGCCGAGCTGTCGGGAACGGAATCGCCACAGCACGCGCCAACGCGTCCCACAACGGCGTGTCGGTCTGCGACGTGGACGCGAGGTCGTTCATCAGCACCTCGACCTCGACGTGATCGGCCAAGTCACCGAGCGCTGCTCGCAGATGGGCATCGACCTCGTCGGGACCGTCTCCGGGGAGCGTGCGGATGTCGACGTCGATCTTGACCTCGTCGGGGATGACGTTGGTCTTCATTGCATGACCTTCCACGAGGTTGGGAGAGAACGTCGTGTGCGTGCAGGCATGAAGGTGAGCGGCGGAAGCCGCATTCGGGAACCCGTCGAGGAACTCGTCGATCGCCGACTCATCGAGCAGGGCGTCGCGCATCTCGTCGGGGAGCCCGAGCGTGTCGACCCGGGTTCGCCACAGTTCCGTGAACCGTGGCGCCGGGCGATAGTCGGCGAGTCGTTGGATGACGCCGGCGGCCTTGATCAGCGCATTGTCCCGCCGGAACGGCATCGACCCGTGGCCGGGCGTGCCCCGCACCGTGAGCGTGCGCCAGGCCACTCCCTTCTCGGCGACGTTGACGCCGACGTACGGAGCGTCGGACGGACCGCTGTGCAGACCGCCGTTCTCGGTCAACACGTAGTCGGCGCGAATCGCGTCCGGATGGTGATCAGCCATCCAGCGTGCGCCGTGGGCGCTGCCCGACTCCTCGTCGGCCACGCCGTAGAAGATCAGGTCCCCGGTCGGGCGGAACTCGCCCCGGCCAGCCGCGTCGGCAAGGTCGCGGAATGCGACCGCCATCGATGACGTGAGGTTCAACATGTCGACGGCGCCGCGGCCCCACACCTCGTCGACCCCTTGGGGCGACCGGATCAGCTCGCCACCGAACGGATCGTTGCTCCACCCATCGGCGTGCACCGGCACGACGTCGGTGTGGCCCATCAGGCACAGACTCGGTGCCGCCGGATCCGAGCCAGCGATCCGGGCGACGATCGTCGCCCGGTCGGGGACGGGCTCGAATCGTTCGACGTCGACGCCGGGGCCGCTGACGACCTGTTCGAGCACGTCGGCGTTGCGCGTTTCGTGACCCGACTCGCGCGTGCCGTCGTTGACGCACTCGTTGCGGATCAGCGTCTGCAGGAGATCGACGGTTCGATCGGTCAGTCGGTCGAGGTGACGATCATCGAGAGCGGCCATCTCCCGATCTTCGCGGACCGTGCGCCGGTGAACGCGACCCGCAGGTGCCGGCGGTCAACCGCCGACGGAACGACGAGACCTGGTGAGCGGATCCTGGGAGGTGCCGATGTTCGCCACGTACGCGGCGATCGCATGGTCCGAGAAGTGATCGAACTTCTTGTTCTTCAGCCCGTTCCAGAACCCTGCCCACCGATCCTTGCCCCGACGAGCGGCGTTGTAGGTGCGGTGCCGACCGTTCGAGTCGAGGTACATCCGGGTCCCGACGTGGCGGTAGCGCAGCCACCTCGGAGGCACCCGAGTGACGATGTCGTTGTTGTTCACCCACCGCAGGTGGGGCACCTTGGCGTGCTGGATGTAGCGCTTCGT
>JBGCFW010000094.1:0-3957 GCA_045107155.1 Ilumatobacter sp.
CTCGGTGTCGCTGTCCTGTCCACCTCGAACGGCCTCATGACCGACCGCGAGGCGCGCAAGCGCAACGTCGGCGGCGAGGTCCTCTGTTACGTCTGGTGACGGGGAACTAGGAGAACGACATGTCCCGCATCGGAAAATCACCCATCACGGTTCCTGCCGGCGTCGACGTGACGCTCACGCCCGGACACGTGTCGGTCAAGGGTCCCAAGGGAACCCTCGAGCGCACGATCCCCGGCAAGGTCGGTATCACGATCGAGCAGGAAGGCGACACGCTGGTCGTGTCCCGTCCCAACGACGAGAACAAGACCAAGGCGCTCCACGGCCTCACCCGCAGCCTCGTGAACAACATGGTCATCGGTGTCACCGAGGGCTTCCGCAAGGAACTCGAGATCCACGGCGTCGGTTACCGCGCCGAGCAGCAGGGCCCGAACAAGCTCCGCATGAACCTCGGGTACAGCCACACCATCGACGTCGAGGCTCCTGAGGGCATCGTCTTCGAGGTGCCGCAGCAGACCTCGGTGATCGTCACCGGCATCGACAACGAGATCGTCGGTCAGGTCGCCGCCAACATCCGCAGCCTCCGCAAGCCAGAGCCGTACAAGGGCAAGGGCGTCCGCTACGCCGGCGAACGCATCATTCGCAAGGCCGGCAAGGCAGGAAAGAAGTAGTCATGACGAAGATCGCACAAGCTCGTCGCACCGGCCGGATCCGTCGTCATCGGCGGGTCCGCAAGAAGATCCACGGAACCGCTGCCCGGCCCCGGCTCGCAGTGTTCCGTTCCAACAAGCACCTGTCGGTGCAGGTGATCGACGACGACGAGGGTGTCACCCTCGTCGCCGCTTCGACCACCGAGGCCGACGTTCGTACCGCCGGTTCAACCGCCAGCGTCGCCGCCGCCAGCAAGGTCGGCGACCTCGTCGCTGAGCGGGCCAAGGCCGCCGGCATCACCCAGGTCGTGTTCGACCGCGGTGGTTTCGCCTACCACGGCCGCATTGCTGCCGTGGCGTCTGCTGCACGTGACGCAGGACTGGAGTTCTGATGGGTTTCGGAGGAAACAACCAGGGTGGCCGTGGCGGCCGTGACGGTGGGCGCGAGCGCGCCCCCGATCCCGATGG
Organism: Ilumatobacter sp.; assembly: GCA_045107155.1. Taxonomy (GTDB): domain Bacteria; phylum Actinomycetota; class Acidimicrobiia; order Acidimicrobiales; family Ilumatobacteraceae; genus Ilumatobacter_A. The sequence continues at coordinate 1,116 of JBGCFW010000094.1, forward strand.
CCTGCGTGAGTCACGCGTCATCACGATCAACCGTGTGGCCAAGGTCGTCAAGGGCGGTCGTCGCTTCAGCTTCACCGCACTCGTGGTGATCGGTGACGGCAACGGTCGGGTCGGTCTCGGATACGGCAAGGCCAAGGAAGTGCCGCTCGCTATCCAGAAGGGCACCGAGGAAGCACGTCGCAACCTCTTCACCGTGCCGATGGCCGGTGGCACCGTGATCCACGAGGTCCTCGGACGCACCGGTGGTGGCCGCGTGATGATCAAGCCTGCCTCGGAAGGTACCGGCGTGATCGCCGGTGGCGCCGCTCGCGTGATCCTCGAAGAGGCCGGCGTCCACGACGTCCTCTGCAAGAGCCTCGGCTCGGCCAATCACATCAACGTCGCCCGTGCGACCGTTGACGGCCTCAAGCAGCTGCAGCGTCCTGATGCCGTTGCCGCACGCCGCGGCCTCGCGATGGACGAGTTCGTCCCCAAGGGACTGCTCAACGCCTACAACGAGAGCAACAAGAAGCCGGCCGCCGCAGCCAGCGCCGACGCGGCCGAAGGAGCGAAGTGATCATGGCGGACATCACCGTCACCCAGACCCGGTCATCGATCGGCACCAAGCCGAAGCATCGCGGGACACTGCGCGCACTCGGGCTCGGCCGGATCGGCCAGACCAACACGCTGCCCGATCGCCCCGAGATTCGCGGCATGATCGCGCGAGTCCCGCACTTGATCGAAGTGAGCGAGGAGAACTGAGATGAAGGTCCATGACCTCAAGCCGGCTGCCGGCTCGACCAAGAAGGCCAAGCGCGTCGGTCGCGGTACTGGCGGCAAAGGCGGCAAGACCGCCGGCCGCGGTTCCAAGGGCCAGCGCGCTCGCAACACCGTTCGCCGTGACTTCGAAGGTGGTCAGACGCCACTGCTTCGTCGCCTCCCGAAGCTGAAGGGGTTCAACAACCCGTTCCGCGTCGAGTACCAGGCCGTCAACCTGCACACGCTCAGCGACCTCGCCGAGAAGGTGTCGGGCGACATCACCCCCGAGGTGCTCGAGGCCAACGGCATCGTGCGCAAGGGCGCATTCGTCAAGATCCTCGCCCGCGGCGAGATCAGCACGAAGGTGAACGTGTCGGCACACGCTGTGTCGGCATCGGCCCGAGAGGCCATCGAGGCCGCCGGCGGCTCGATCACGCTGATCACGCTTCCGTTCATGGAAGAGGGCAAGGCCGGGCGCCCCGCCGCCTCCGGCAACCAGTTCATGAACCGCTGATCGCGCCCTTCGGGTGCGCTGAACTGAGCTGATGGCCCGCACTCCGGTGCGGGCCATCGGTCGTTTTCGGGTGCCGGCCTGGCGCGGTTCGATATCTGCAGAACCGCTTTCGCGTCCAGATCTATGGTGGTCTCTCCACGAGGGGAGGGTGCGATGAACGACACGACCGGAGATCCAACCGGCCTGCGGGCTTGGTATTGGGCTCAGCCGGGGGTGTTCGTCGTCGGCGCCACCGCCCTGGGAGCGCTGGCCGGCGGCGGTCTGCTCGATCTGTCGACGCGACGGTCGAGTGCCTTGCTTGGGCTCATCGGGCTCGTGCTCGCGACGGTGTCGGCACTCGTGGTCGTCGACTACATGGCCGAACGGCGCCGCCGGAGCGGCCCGGCCGGATGGGCCCCGTACCTCGCGGGAGGTGTCGCGATCGGGCTGGCGATCCTCGTCGGTGCCGAAGTGCTCCGGTGGCCGTTCCCGGCGTTCGTCGGCCTCATGACGCTCACGCTCGTGCTCGGCCCGATCGTCGTCGTGGTCACGGCGTCGAGTGGGAGGCGCCGCGAAGCCTGGATGCAGGTCGGACTGCTCGTGAGCCTCGTCGGGGCGGCGGCGATCGCAGCCCCCGGCGTCGGCGCGTCCGGCCGACTCGTCGCCGTGGCGCTCACACTGTCGGGCTTGGGAGCGTTCACCACCGGGCTCACCGAGCACACCGAGCACAGCGACGCGGGCGAGCTGCCGTCGGCGCCGTTGTTGCGGCTCTTCCCAGGTGACGCCTCGCGCCGAGCGGTCGCTGGAGTGGTCGTCGGGGGCATCTTGGTGGCGGTGGGTGCCGTGGTCGGTGGCGTCGTCGTCGCTGGCCTCGGTGCCTGGGTCGTGTTGGTGTCGATGATCGTCCTCAGTGTGCGCCCTGGTCGGCTCGGCCTCTCGCTCACCATGCACCGCACGATCTTCTGGGGAGGTGTCGCGCTGATCGTGGTGGGTGGTTACCAGCTCTTCACGACCGACACGGTCGGCCGCTCGGTGCCGTTCTTGATCTTTCTCGTCGCCACCATCTCGCTGGCTGGGGCCTGGATCGTGTGGCGTGGTGCGACCATCGTCGTCGCGGTGTTGGTCGGATTCGTCTTCGTGTGGGGGCTCTTTTCGCACACGGTCGGCGATGATCGAGGCGTGAGCGGCGGCGAGGTGGCGGCCACTGGTGGTGTCGTCGCGTTCGGGGACTCGTTCATCTCTGGCGAGGGTGCGCGCGACTTCTTCGAGTCGACCGACCAGAAGGGATCCGATCGCAACGAGTGTCGGCGCGCTCCCACTGCGTACCCGGCCTTGGTCGCTCTCGACGACGACGGCGAACCGGTGGGGCACGACGACGGATCCGAGCTCGGCGCGATCGACGGTCTCAGCGTCACGGGGCTCGACTTCTTCGCGTGCTCCGGCGCGAAGCTCGCCGACGTGCTCGACACCACGCCGGGTGATGGGCGCCGATCGAACGAGGGCCGGGACCTCCCGTGTGAGCCGGACGACGAACTGGCCGTCGGGCAGTATCCGTGCGGCCCTGCTGATGTGTATGGATCTCGACTCCAGATCGACCACCTCCCTGGAGCC
>JBGCFW010000095.1:0-2560 GCA_045107155.1 Ilumatobacter sp.
CATCTTCCCCAACGTGATCATCCCGCTCGGCGCCTTCGGCTTTCCGATCAACGTGTTCTGGCCGATCGACGAAGGGTCGACGCGCCTCGACTGGATCTACTACGGACTTCCCGAAGACGGTGACTCGTTCGACGCCGAGCAACTGCCGGACCACTGGCAGGCCCCGCGCCGGTCGTACAACCAGACCCAGGCCGAAGACGCCATGAACATGGCACCGATTCAGCGGTCGATGGAGTCACCGGCGTTCACCGGCATCCCGATCAACTACCAGGAGCGCCGTATCTGGCATCTCCACGAACAGATCGATCGGGTGATCGGCGTCGACAACGTGCCCGCGTCGATGCGGGTCCCGCCGCTCCTGGAGCCGTACGTGCTCGGTCGCGCTGCGTCCCGCTGATTCGCGCACCCATCGCCTGGTATCGGCCGGAGCTGCCCGCAGCTCGGTGAGCCACTGCTGGAACACCTGGTGCACCGACTCGGTGTCACCGATCTCCGCTCGCCTGTCGAGCGTGCCGGTCTCGGCCCCGTCGTCGCCCGAGGCCCAGTGGACCACCACCGACCTGGTCGACCGAGCGAGACGCGGGTCAGGCGCCGACAGCGTGGTAGCCGCCGTCGACGTGGACGATCTCGCCCGTCGTCGCGGGGAACCAGTCGCTGAGCATCGCCACCACGGCCTTGGCGACCGGTGTCGAATCGGCGACGTCCCAGCCGAGTGGAGCTCGGCCGTCCCAGGTGTCTTCGAACAGCGCGAACCCAGGGATCGACTTGGCTGCCATGGTCTTGATCGGCCCCGCGGCCACCAGGTTGGAGCGGATGCCCTTCGGGCCGAGTTCCTTGGCGAGGTAGCGATTCACCGATTGCAGCGCCGACTTCGCGACCCCCATCCAGTTGTAGGCGGGCCAGGCCTGTTGGTTGTCGAAATCCAGCCCGACGAATGAACCGCCCTCGTGCATCAGGGGGACGAACGAGTCGGCGAGCATTTTGAGTGAGTAGGTGGAGATGTGCATGGCGACGGCGACGTCGTCCCACGGCGCCGCCATGAAGCCATCGCCGAGGCAGGCCTCGGGAGCGAACCCGATGGCGTGGAGGACGCCGTCGACGCGACCCCACTTCGCGTCGACGGCCTCTCGTACCGCCGTGCCGTGTTCCGGGACGGTCACGTCGAGTTCGAAAACGTCGATGTCGTCACCGTTCGGATGGTTCAGCTTGCGAGCGGTGCGCTGCGTCAGCTTCAGCGCACGCCCGGCGCCGGTGAGCACGATGTCGGCGCCCTCGTCGAGGGCGAGCTGGGCCACTCCGAACGCCAGCGAGGCGTCGGTGAGCACGCCGGTGACCACGATCTTCTTGCCGTCGAGGATTCCCATGGCTCGCAACGTAGTTGGCGACGCCGAGTCAACCGAGTCCGTCGAGTTCTCGGTCGATGGGAATCAAGTGGGTGCCGGCCTGGTTGACTTGCCTTCGATGCAGCTCTACGACACCGCACGCCGCGCCATCGTCCCGTTCGAACCCGGCGAGCAGGTCCTCATGTACACATGCGGCATCACGCCCTACGACGCGACGCACCTCGGCCATGCGGCCACCTTCATCGCCTACGACGTGTTGCAGCGGACACTGATCGATCAAGGCCACACCGTGAAGTGCGTCCGCAACGTCACCGACGTCGACGATCCGCTGTTCGCCAAGGCGCGTGAACTCGGCGTTCACTACCTCGATCTCGCCGCGAGCGAGGAAGCCCGATTCGAGCGGGACATGGTCGCCCTCAACGCGTTGCCGGTGGCCTCGACACCGAGGGCGAGCAGCGCGATTCCTGACATCCGTGGCTTCATCGGCATGGTCCTCGACCGGGGATTCGCCTACGAGGCGGGCGGCTCGGTCTACTTCGACGTGTCGAAGTTCGAGTCGTTCGGCTCGATGAGTGGCTACTCCGACGACGAGATGCTCGCTTTTGCGAAAGAGCGGGGTGGCAACGTCGACGACCCGAACAAGCGCAACCCGCTCGACTTCGTCCTGTGGCATCCGTCCGCTGACGACGAGCCGGCGTGGGACACACTGTGGGGGAGTGGGCGTCCGGGGTGGCACATCGAGTGCTCAGCGCTCGCGCTGCGCGAACTCGGGACCACGATCGACCTGCACGGTGGTGGCGCTGACCTCATCTTCCCGCACCACGAGTGCGAGCGGGCGCAGTCGGAGGCCGCGACCGGCGAGCCGTTCGTGAAGCATTGGATGCACACGGCCCTGATCTCGATGGACGGGCACAAGATGTCCAAGAGCCTCGGGAATCTCGTGTTCGTCGACGCGCTCCGCGAAACGTGGGATCCGCGGGTGATCCGGCTCGGCATCGTCGAGCACCACTACCGGACGGAGTGGGAGTGGGACGAGGAGCTGATGCCGAGAAACGCCGTGCGCCTCGCCGCGTGGCAAGCGAACGCCACCTCGAACCCTGACCTCCTCGCGGAGGTGCGGGCACGGCTCGATGACGATCTGGACACCCCCGGGGCGTTCGCAGCGATCGATGCTGCAGCGGCAGCCGGAGAGGGCGTCCTCGAGGCCAGCGAGCTCC
>JBGCFW010000096.1:0-8015 GCA_045107155.1 Ilumatobacter sp.
GATCGAGATTGGCGAGTACTTTGTTTTTTTCTATGATTCGGCGCCCACCGGGGCCTACCCTCGTTCCCTCCGCTACGCTCTTCCGGTCCACCTCGCCGAGGTCGTGCGACGTCGGCCCTACTCGGTCGTCCTGCTCGACGAGATCGAGAAGGCGCACCCCGACGTGTTCAACACGTTGTTGCAGTTGCTCGACGACGGCCGACTCACCGATGGCCAAGGTCGCACGGTGGACTTCACCAACGTGGTGCTGATCATGACGTCGAACCTGCCGGGCGATCCCCTCGACTTCTTCAAGCCCGAATTCATCAACCGCGTCGATGACATCATCCGCTTCCGCCCGCTCACCGAAGACGATCTCGAACACATCGTGGGAATCCAACTCGAACGCTTGAAGGCGCGACTCGCCGATCGACGGATCGCTCTCGAGGTCGAGCCGTCGGCGCAGGCATACCTCGCGCGTGTCGGCTATGACCCGGCGTTCGGAGCGCGGCCTCTGAAGCGGCTGATTCAGCGTGAGATCGGTGATCCGGCGTCGATCCTGATACTCGACGGCAGCGTCGGCGACGGTGGAGTGATCCGCGTCGTCGCCGAGGGTGAGGAGCTGGCGATCACCGCGATGTCCGCGCCGACCGTCTGACCCGATACTCGGCGCCAGCGTTCGGCGTTGAGGGACCCGCGGGTCCGAAGAGATCTCGGCAGCGGCTGATGTGGCGGAGGTGGAGGGCGTATCGTGCGGCGCCGTGAGCTTCTCCTCCATCGCAGTGCTCGGCCTCGGCAAGGTGGGACACCTCGCCGCTCGTCTCCTGGTCGACAGCGGATTCGACGTGATCGGCGTCGATGCGCGTCCGATGGATGACGCCGCGCATCCGTTCCGCGTGTCGGGTTCGGTCGACGTCGCGTCCCCCGAGCTCGCCGAAATCCTCGCCAGGGTCGATGCCGTACTGTCGTGTTTGCCGTACCACTTGAATGTTGGTGTCGCGGAGACCGCACATCGGCTCGGGATCCACTACTTCGACCTCACCGAGGACGTGCCGACCACCGAGCGGATCCGCGAGCTCGCCGACACCGCCACGGGGGTGATGGCCCCGCAGTGTGGGCTCGCACCGGGCTTCGTCGGCATCGTCGCCGCCAGCCAGATCGCGTCGTTCGATCGTTGCCGCTCGGTCCGCATGCGTGTCGGAGCGCTCCCGCAACATCCGACCGGGCAACTCGCGTACGCCTTCAACTGGTCGCCCGAAGGTGTCGTCAACGAGTACCTCAACGACTGTGAAGTGATCGAAGAGGGTGAGCGCAAGTGGGTGTCACCGATGGAGTGGCACGAGACGATCCACGTCGCCGGTCGACGTCTCGAAGCGTTCACCACGTCGGGTGGCCTCGGCACGATGTGCGAGACCTACCACGGCGTGGTCGAGAACCTGGACTACAAGACCATGCGCTACCCCGGCCACATGGCGCTCATGAACTTCTTCTTCCACGAATTGTTGATGCGGGAGCGTCGCGACGTGGCCGGCGAGATCCTCACCAACGCGAAGCCGCCGGTCGACGAAGACGTTGTCTACGTCCATGTCGCATCGGAAGGCGAGCGCGACGGCCGGCTCGCACGCACGGAGTTCGTGCGTGCATTCACGCCCCGCTCGATCGACGGAGCGCACTCGACTGCGATCGCATGGACCACTGCCGGCTCAGTTGTCGGTGTGATCGAGATGGTGCGTGACGGCGCGCTGCCGGGCGTTGGCTTCCTCAAACAGGAAGACGTCCCGCTCGACGCGTTCCTCGCCACACGTACCGGCTCGATGTACGCCGACCAGGCCTGACGGGCGTCAGCGCCAGACGATCTCGACGTGGGCGGCGAGCGCCGTGACACCGCGGTCCGTCCCGATCGCGGGCCGACGATCCGTCAGCCCTGGCGGAGTCGGAGCGCGGCAGCGTGGGCCGGGAATCCCTCGTGCTCGGCGAGGGCGATCACCGAGGGGGCCATTCGAGCCGCTGCACGGGCGTCGGCGCGAGCGATCGCTGTGCGCTTGAGGAACGTGTCGGCAGTGATGCCCGACGCGACGTGCGCGAACCCGCTGGTCGGCAGCGAAGCCGGACAGCCGATCACGAAGTTTCCGGCGGAGAACGGTGTGTGCTGGCCGATCAGGATCTCGCCGGCGTTCACGAGCGCGTCGAGCACGCCATCGAGTTCGTCATCGTTCAGCACGACTTGGAGGTGCTCTGCCGCGAACTCGTTCGCGACGTCGACCGCGACATCGAGGTCATCGACGATGACGCAACCGCCATTCGGGCCGAGCGACGCACGAGCTGCCTCGGCGCGGATGCCGGGGAGCACCTCGAGCTGGCGGTCGAGTTCGATGTCGACGGCGTCGGCGAGTTCGGTGGACGGAGTCAGGAGCACGACCGAGGAGTCGGTCCCGTGCTCGGCCTCGATCAGCAGGTCGGCGGCGAGGCGCTCGGGATCTGCCGAGTCGTCGGCAATCACCATCGACTCGGTCGGGCCGAGCAGCATCATCGTCGACATGCCGAAGCGCTGCATCTCGACCTGGGCGATCGTCACTGCGGGCGAGCCTGGGCCGACGACCTTGCGGACCTTCGGGATCGACTCGGTGCCGAAACCGAGCGCAGCGATCCCGGCCGGGCCGTTGACACGGAAGACGTTGCGGATGCCGAGCTTGCGGCACACGGCGCGGACGGCTGGGTCGACGTCGCCAGTCCCGCCAGGGATCGGTGGCACGACGAGTGCGAGTTCGGGCACGCCGGCTACGACGGCGGGCACAGCGAGTTGATACGCGACGCTCGGGTAGCTGGCCTTGCCCGACGGCGTGAACAAGCCGGCGGAGCTGATCGGCGTGATCTTCTCACCGACACTCAGGCCAGGCTCGGACTCGAACTGCCAGTCGGCCGATCGCGCCAATTGCGCTTCGTTGAATGCCCGAAGGTGAGCGATCGCATCGTCGATCGACCGATCGACTGCGTCGGAGACCTCGGCGGAGTCGAGCTCGTCGTCGGTGACGCGCAGGCCGGATGGCTCGACGTCGATCTGGTCGAACGTCGCCAGTGCATCGCACACTGCGGCGTCGCCGCGCTCGCGGACGTCGTCGATGAGCTCGCCGATGGATGCACGGAGTTCCGGCTCGAAGATGTCGTCGAGGCCACGATGCATGATCTCGGCGCGCGCTGCCGCGTCCATCGAAGCCCAGGTCTGACGGCGCATCACGCTCACCGAGACGACGCTATCGACACCCCCGCGGCACGACGGCCGGCATCGTGATGAGTCGAGCGATGATCAGAGCGAGTCGGCGAATGCCTCGATGTCGCGGATGGTGGCGTTCCACACATCGGGCATCGCGTCGAGGAACAGGCAGTCGCCGGCGTGGCACGTGCCGTTGACGGTGCGGCTCACGGCGCTGACGCCGGCATCGAGCAGCTTGCGGTAGTAGACGAGGCCCTCGTCGCGTAGCGGGTCCAGTTGGTTGACCGAGATCACGTGGGGCGGCAGCCCTTCGAGGTCGGACGTGTCGGCATGCATCGGCCACGCGAGCGGGTTCGTCATGTCGGGCGTGCCGGGTGTGGTGTACGTGGCGGCGAGCGCCCCCATGTTCTCCACGTCGAGGAAGTACCCGTTGTTCTCGACCAGGGAGCCGAGCTCGGGGATCGGGTTGGCGTAGTCGCCGAACACGTACGGGCATTGTGCGTACACGCCGGCGATGTCGCCGATCCAGCCGTCCTGCTTCGCCTTGAGCGCCGTCGCGATCGCCAGGTTCCCGCCGCCCGACTCGCCCGACATGACGACCTTCGAGACTCCGAGCTCTTCGCGGTTGGCGATGACCCACTGGGCAGCGCTCGCACAGTCGTTGAGACCTGCCGGGAACGGATGCGGGCCGAGCGCGCCGGCAGCGTTGCGGAACTCGACGCCCACCACGACGAGGCCGGTAGCCGCCAGATGATCGCGCCACATGACGTAGTTCGGATTCGCCGCCTCGAGGATCGCCATCCCGCCGCCGTGGGTGTGGACGATGCAGGGCAGCGCGCCGTCGGCGCCGTCGGGCGTGTGGATGTAGAGCTTGATGTCGTGGCCGTCCACTCCGGTGATCGTCTCGGTGCGCGACGACACGCCCGACACCGGCACCGAACCAGCGGTGAGGATCCCGCCGAGCGCGTTGAATCCCACCTCGGCCTCCCTGCAGTAGGCGAGCAGGCCCTCGATCGGCGTCGAGGCGGTGACAGGAGTCGGTGCCGGAGCGACGTCCATGCCGAGTGCCGCCATGGCGGTGACCATGCGAGGGTCGGCGCGAGGGTCGTCCTTGATGTCCATGCCGGGGTCGCCGAGGCGACCGGGAAGGATGGGTGCGGTGGACATGGGGTCTCCTGTCTGACAGCGGGTGTGCTCGATGCAGCCTCGCGCGTGGTGTGAACGCCCGGCGACGGGGACGACGCGGATGCCGGGATCCGAGCTCGCGGTCAGGACCTGCAGCGATCGGCGGAACCCTGTGGCCGATCGTCGAGGAGGTCGCGCAATTCAGCGGCGTCGGTCGCGAACCCGATCGCCTCGCGTCCACGAGATCGGGCGTAGACGATGCCCGCCACTGCGCCGTCGGCATCGATGACGGCGGCACCCGAGACGCCGACGTCGATGTCGCCCGCCAGCTCCATCCCGGTGCGAGTCACCTCGGCCTCGACGTAGATGTCCTCGATCGTGATGATCAACCGTCGAGACACCTCGACCTCGATCGGCTGCGACCCTGCTTCCGGCGACCAGCCGAGCACGGTCGCAGTGCCGAGTTCGACCGTTCCGTCGGCCACGGGAAGTGGTGCGACCTCGAGGGTCGGCACGTCGAGCACGGCGAGGTCGGCATCCGGGTCGAACGCCGTGATGGTGGCCTCGTGTTCGCGACCGTCGGCTGCCACGACGGTGACGCCGCGAGCTCCGCTCAGCGTGTGCGCGACGGTGACGACCTGTCCGACCTCGCCCACGACGACACCCGAGCCGATCTCGTCGGCGAGTGTGCACCCGTCGACCACGATGCCGACCGCTGCCGCTCGTGCATCGGGGGGCGGGTCCTCTGCGACTGGGGCACCGTCGGAGGTGGCGCACGACCCGATGACGCCGCCGGTCGCGATCGCCAGTGCAGCCAGTCGGGCGGACACGATGCAGGTCAGCCGGTTCGGGCGTCGAGCAGGCGACCGTCGGACGTCGCGCTGCGGGTGGCGAGTTCGAGGAGCTGTTGGACGCGGGCGCCCTCGGCGAGATCGGGCTCGAGTGGGCGGCCGGCGGCGACCGCGTCGACCCAGTCTCCGATCATCGAACCGTTCGAGCGGAAGACGTCGCGATAGGTGTCGTGCACCTTGTCGCGCCGCATGTCGCCCCAGATGTCGTCGGGGATCGGTGTCAAAGCGGCCGGGCCGGGCTCTCCGGCGCGCAGTGTGCGGACCTCCTGCACGCTCGACCAGTCGTTGTACGCGTACACCGTGCCGTCGGCGCCGTGCAGGTCGAGGTGATGGGTCTGGTTGAAGTCGGTGCCTTCCCAGCACACCGCGCTCACCTGGAGGGTCCCGTAGGCGCCGCTCTCGAACCGGACCGTCATCTGTGCGGAGTCCTCGCCGCGTCGGTAGTCGGAGCCGTCGGGCCGCATGTCGCGTTCGACGAACCGGCTGCTGACGCACCCGATCTCGCTGACCTCGCCAAGGAACCATCGAGCGACATGGAGCCAGTGACTGCCGATGTCGCCCAGCACGCCTGAGCCTGCGAGTTCGTCGTCGAAGCGCCAGCTGTACTCGCCGTCCCGCGCGAAGCCCGTGAAGTAGCGCATGTTCAGGTGGTACGGGCGGCCGACGAAACCGTCGTCGATCAATCGCTTCACGAACTGGTTCGTCGGCATGTAGCGGTACGTGAACGGAACCAGCGTGATGCCGCCGGTCGCGCCGGCGCGTTCGGCCATCGCATGAGCGCCCTCGACAGTGGTGGCGATCGGCTTCTCGCACAGCACGTGCAGCCCACGGTCGAGTGCTGTGAGTGTGAGTTCCTCGTGGCTGTCGTTGGAGGTGGCGATCACCACCGCGTCGAGTCGCTCGGGGTCGAGGAACGCATCGGCATCGACCGACACCCAGTCGACATCCCACTCGGTCGCGAGCTTCTCGGCCGTCGACAGAGTCCGACCGCACAGGCCCGCGATCCGTGCGTTCGGGTGCGCGCGGAGCGCGGGGAGGTACATGGAGTCGGCCCACCAACTGGTGCCGAGCACGCCGACGCGAACGGGCGCGAGGGTCATCGATCGTCCACCTCGGCCGGCGGTCCGGTACTCGACCGCGCGACCAGAGTCGGCATCCCGACGTACTGCACGGCTTCGCCGGCGTCTCGTTCTCGATCGAGTCGATCCAGAACGAGATCGATCGCAGCCTGTCCGAGATCGTCGGTGGGCTGGTTGATCGTTGTCAGGGACACGTAGGAGATCGCCGACTGCGAAGTGTTGTCGAAGCCCATCAGTGAGATGTCGTCGGGGATCTTGAGTCCGGCTCGGGCCAACTCGTCCTGTGCGCCGATGGCGGAGAGGTCGTTCGACGCGAAGATCGCCGTCGGGCGTTCCGAAGCCCGGAGGAGTTCGGCAGCCCCCGACTGCCCGCTCTCCTGCGTGTAGTCGCCCGGAGCGATGAGCACGTGTTTCCCGAGGCCGTGGTTCTCCATTGCCTCGCGGTAGCCCCGCGACCGCCCTGCCGCTCCGGCACCGTCGCCGCCGTCGATGTGAGCGATTCGTCGGTGTCCGAGCCCCACGAGGTGATCGACCGCGAGCGTGGCTCCGGCGTGATCGTCGGTGTTGACGGTGTCGACGAGGTCACTCGCTTCGGTGCGGCCGACCACCACCACGGCGGCCGAGCGCGCCGCTCGTTCCATCGACGCGACGTCGAGCGAGCCAGCCAGGATCACGCCGTCGACACGGAACTGGAGAAAGGTCTCGACGGCTTCGGCCTCACCGGCGACCGAGTGTTTGCCGTTTCCGAAGAGCAGGCGGTATCCGGCGCGGTCGGCTGCTGCCTGGATGCCGTCGGCGACCTCGGCGAAGAACTGATTGTGGAAGTCGTTGAGCACCACGCCGATGGTCTTCGTGCGGCGTGATGCGAGGTTGCGAGCCAGCACGTTGGGTCGATACCCGAGCTCATCGGCGGCCTCGAGTACCCGCTTGCGGCGGTGGTCGCTCACGTTGGGCGCATCGCGCATCACGAGCGACACCAGCGCCGTGGACACGCCAGCGCGCTCGGCCACCTGTTGCATCGTCGGTTGGGTCACGATCGCTCGCCCTTCGCCTCGTCGCGTTGATCTCCGCCTTGACACGGGATGTGTCGGGCGTCATAGTACACACCTGGCGCTGATATTAGAGCGCTCTAATTTGGCCGGGTTGAGGCACCTCCGCAGGAGATGTAGACCGAGTGCGCGGCCCACGATGGGGGAAGAGAAGTCGATGTCGTTGATGCAGCGCCTTGCTGGCGCGCCGATCTCGTGGGGCGTCTGCGAGGTCCCAGGTTGGGGCGTGGAGCTCCCCCCGCGTCGCGTCTTCGCCGAGATGCGCCAGTGCGGCCTCGGAGCCACCGAACTCGGGTCTGACGGGTATCTCCCGTCTGATCCCGCCGAGCTCAAGGACCTCTGCGCCGAGTACGGCCTCACGATGATCGGCGGATTCGTTCCCCTGGTTCTCCACCGGCCGGATCAGCTCGAAGCCACCCTCGCCGCCGCCGAACGCACCGCGAGCGTGATGTCGGCGGCGGGCGGGACCGTGTTCGTCACGTCGGGAGTGACCGACTGGGATTGGGGACCGCGCCATGACCTGTCGGACGCCGACTGGAAGTTCGCAGCCGACACCCTCGAGCGCATCGACCAGATCGTCAACGAACACGGGATGACGCAGGCGATCCACCCGCACCTGCGCACCGGCGTCGAGACCAAGGCCGACATCGAGGCCCTGCTCGAGGTGTCTGACGTCGGTTGGACCTTCGACATGGGACACATGCAGATCGGCGTGATGGAC
>JBGCFW010000097.1:0-3750 GCA_045107155.1 Ilumatobacter sp.
CCGATGGAGACCATGCCGCCGAGCGTGCCATCGTCGAGGACCGGCAGGTGACGGATCCGGCGATCGGTCATCAACGACATCAGATCACCGATCGAATCGCTGGGCGCACAGGTGAAGACCTCGGCCGACATCACGCTGGCCACATCATGTGCGAGCGCCTGTCCGCCGTGATCCGCCATGGCTCGAACGATGTCGCGCTCCGAAACGATTCCGTCGAGACTGGCGCCGTCGACGCTGGCGATCAAGGCACCGAAGCCGCGCGCTCGGAGCAGCGCGATCGCGTCGGCAAGAGTTGCTGACGGCGCGATCGTCACCACCTCGGTTCCCTTCGCGGACAGGATGGTCTGGACGTTCATGGCGTGCTCCTCTCGTCGGAGCCTCAACCTAGTGCACTCGTGAAACGATGTCGACCGGGTCGAAAACGGCCGGAGCCCGGGCACTCGGCCCGGGCTCCGTTCGAATTCGATGTGCACGCCCGAAGGCGCAACGTCACCAGCGGTAGTGAGCGAATGCCTTGTTGGATTCGGCCATCTTCTGGATGTCATCGCGACGCTTCATCGCTGCACCGAGACCGTTGGACGCGTCCAGCAGTTCGTTGGCGAGGCAGAGTGCCATCGACTTCTCGCGACGGTTGCGGGAGAAATCGACGAGCCAGCGGATCGACAGCGTGGTCGCACGGCGCGGACGCACTTCGACGGGCACCTGGTAGGTGGCACCACCAACACGGCGGCTGCGCACTTCGAGCGGCGGCTTGGTGTTGTCGACAGCACGCTTGACGGTATCGATGGCGAGTTCGTCGCCTTCGAGCTTGCTCTGGATGATCTCCATTGCGTCGTACACGATCTTCTCAGCAACAGTGCGCTTACCGTGCAGCATGACCTTGTTGATCAGTTGCGTGATGACGACGGACTTGTAGATCGGGTCGGCGACCAGATCGCGGCGGGGAGCGGGACCTTTACGAGGCATCTGTGATCACTTCTCCTTCTTGGCGCCGTAACGGCTGCGGGCCTGCTTGCGGTTCTTGACGCCCACGGCATCAAGTGCGCCGCGGATGATCTTGTAGCGCACACCTGGAAGGTCGCGAACACGGCCGCCGCGCACGAGCACGATCGAGTGCTCCTGCAGGTTGTGGCCTTCACCGGGGATGTAGGCAGTGACTTCGATGCCCGAGTTCAGGCGGACACGAGCGACCTTGCGAAGCGCCGAGTTCGGCTTCTTCGGGGTGGTGGTGTACACGCGGGTGCACACCCCACGACGCTGCGGGCTGCCCTTGAGCGCCGGCGTCTTCGACTTGGTGACTTTCGAGCTGCGTCCCTGACGGACGAGCTGCTGAATGGTTGGCATGTACGAAACCTCGTTCGTTCAGGATCGGCGGGTGCAGCAGGCACCAGCTCGACATGTGGTGTGTTGGGCGCACGGATGCACGCCCGCCATACAGCGACCAACGAAGGGAACTCCCGCTGAGAGGACTCCGCAATGCTACGGAGGCACCACCGGTCGCGCAACGCGGTGCGTCGAGCGATCGACCAGACACCGATCCAGATACCGGCGAGGTCAGGCAACCATGCGGTCAGACGGTGATGAGCGCGTCGTCGGGCAGGGTCGCATCGAGCAGTTCGAGCGACGGAGCGCCGAACAGGTGCCCTTGGACGGCATCGACGCCGATTCCTTGGAGTACGTCACGTTCTTGGACGCTCTCCACACCGATTCCCACAGACAGTGCACCGATTCGCCGAGCAACTGCGACCATTTCGCGAATCGCGGTTTGCTGCTCGGGATACAGGTCGCAGTGCGTGACGAGCGACCGGCAGATCTTCACCATCTCGGGTTCCAACTCGACCACGCGCGAAGCGGTGAAGAACCCGATGCCTGCGCCGTCGACGCAGATCACCGCACCGTCACCTTGCAGGTCGCGGAAGCTCTGCTTGAGCCCAGCAACGTCGTCCAGGTCGGCCTGTTGCGTGAGTTCGATCACGAGTCGGCTCGTGTCGGCGTGAGCCAGAGTGGTCATGATCCGATCGTCGAGGAGCGCCTGGGCCGACAGGTTGACGCCGAGGAACACGTGCTCGGGCAGGTCGTCCAGCCGACGCAGCGCTGCACACAGCGTCACGTACTCGACCTCGACCTGCAGTCCACGATCAGCAGCGCGCCGGAAGGCGTCGGCGGTTGCCGTACCTGCTCCGAACCGGGCGAGCGCCTCGTAGCCGATGACGGTACGACCCTCGATGTGGACGATGGGCTGCAACGCGATATCGGGTGCGGCCATCTTGCCGATCACTTCACCCACCGCGGGTCCGAGCGCAATTCGCACCTCGTGACGGAGTCGAGCAGCGGTTGCCTCGTCGAGGCCCAATGCGCTGTCGATCGCTCGTTCGACCACAGCGAGTGCGGTCTCGGTACACATCGCAGCGAGCCAGCCGGTCTCGGCCGACGTCGTCTCGTCCGTGTCGGTGTTCGAGAGTCGGTTGTGAGGAAGAATGCGTGACGCATCAGCAACTCCACGCGGCACGGGCCGAGCCGTCGGTACGGATTGAATGCTTGTCACCATGTGAAGTCCATCGACAGCCACAACTGGATCTTGAACCGAGAATACGTCGTACAGAGGCGCAGAAGTCCCGGTACACAAGGGTTTGAGCGTCGAGCACGTTGCGGCTGAACCGGTCGTTCAGAGGATCTCGAACGCGAGCACGGCAGCGTCGTCGCTCGCGTCTCCGCGGAACGATTCGCTCATCCGTCGGAGCACGCCGACCACGTCGTCCAGCGACGCGTTGGTCGGGATCCGTTCGGCGAGTTCCTCGTCGCTCAAGCGCGGGTGCATGGCATCGGTCAGGCCATCGGTGTAGGACACGACCTGGTCACCCGGGCGGAGCTCGAACGTCGTGACCGGACGCGGGGAGTTCGCCACCATGCCGACGATGTGTCCAGCCCGCCCGATCTGCTCGACCGAGCCATCACGAATCAACAACGGAAAAGGATGCCCACCGCTCACGAGGGACATCGTGGTCCTCACCTCGTCGTGGTACAGCGTCCCGAACAGCGCGGTGAGGAAGGTGTCGGGGCGTTCTTCCTTGACCAGGTCGTGGAGGTGAGCAATCACGGCTGCTGGATCGCTCACCACCGGGGCGAGTGCACGAACGGCGTCACGAGCGAGTGAGCTGAGTCCTGCTGCGCGAACGCGATGGCCGCACACGTCGCCGATGAAGAACGACACACGGTCAGAGGGATGCTGATACGCACCGTAGAAGTCTCCGCCGACAGAGTTCGAGATTCCCACGGATCGATACGACCCAACGAACCGGATGCGGTTATCAGCAGGCAGGTCAAGCTGAACGAGGCGCTCTTCGATCTCGAGCAGTGTCGCATCGAGCGCTCGACGGTTCTCGAACTCATCGGTGATGTCCGTGAACGTGGTGAGGACGTAGAACTTTCCGAAGTTGGCGATCGGTGTCGAGTTGACCCGCATCCAACGCAACGACGAATCACCCACGCGCAGACCCATCACTTCGTCGGTCACGGCAAACCCATCCCAGAGGGTGCGCACGGCGGGATCGTCAGCAACCGGAAACGTCGTGCCATCTGGACGGATGGCATCCCGTCCACCGCCCTTGCCACCACCGGCGAACAACTCGTCAGACGTGCGCCGCATGAGTCGGCAGGCAACGCTGTTGTGCCACAGGACCTCACCGCTGGCGCCGAGAATGATCACACCGTCGTGGAGCGCCAACGAGATGTCGAGGGCCATGCGCCGAC
>JBGCFW010000098.1:0-20668 GCA_045107155.1 Ilumatobacter sp.
CACCGAGCGGCTCGAAGCCCGTGTTCGTGAGGTCTTCGAACACGATGGCGCCCGCGTGTTCCCGATCACCAGTGGTACCGCGGGCAACGCCGTCGGGCTCAGCGCGATGACACCACCGTGGGGAGCGGTCGTGTGCCATCCCACTGCCCACATCGTGTCGAATGAGCCCGGCTCGACGTCGCTGTTCGCGAGCGGCGCTCAGATGCTGCACGTCGGCGGTGACCGGTACCTCATCGACCCGGACGAGTTGCACGCCACCCTCGAGCACTTCCCGTGGCGTGACCCGCACAACTCCCAGCCATCGGTCATCTCGGTCACTCAGCCCACCGACTTCGGCTCGGTGTACGACCTGTCGCACCTCGCGAAGCTCACGTCGATCGCGAAGGAGCACGGGATGCGCGGACACCTCGACGGTGCTCGTTTCGCGAACGCACTCGTTCACCTCGGCTGTTCACCGGCCGATGCGACGTGGCGGTCGGGCATCGATGTCCTGACGCTCGGCGCCACGAAGAACGGCGGCCTCTCGGCCGAGCTCATCGTCTCGTTCGACGACGCAGCATCCGAGGAGCTGTTCTTCCGCACGAAGCGTGCTGGCCATGTCACGTCGAAGATGCGCTATCAATCGGCGCAGGTCGAAGCACACCTCGCCGACGATCTGTGGCTTCGACTCGCTCGCAACTCGAACGAGAAGATGGCGCGGCTGGCAGCAGGCCTACGTGGCCTCGATGTCCAGTTCGTCGCCGAACCGCAGGTGAACATCGTGTTCGTCCGCCTGCCCGACGCAGCGATCGATGCACTCGAACAGTCGGGGGTGCTCTTCTACCGGATCAGCCCCGGTGTCATCCGGTTCGTCACGAGCTGGCAGACCACCGACGATCAGGTCGACGGGGTCGTCGATCGGGTGCGGTCGGCGCTCGCCCGAGCCTGAACATCCCAACGGTTCCCCAACGTGTGTCGTCGTGCTGCTCGTCGACCATCTGGACGTCGCGGCTGACACTGTCGCCGGCTTGCTGAGCGAAGATGTCGTTCATGAGTGACGATCTCGATCTCGAAACGTTGCGCACGATCGAGCGGCGCGTGCTGTGGCTGGCGACACGGATCATCGATCACGCGAATCGTCGCGGCGAGACCGACGTCAAGGTCGGCGGCCACCAGGCCTCGAGCGCGTCGATGGTGTCGATCATGACGGCGCTCTGGTTCGCCCACATCGGTGGCGACGACAAGGTGGCCGTCAAGCCGCACGCGTCGCCCGTGTACCACGCGATCAAGTCCCTCACCGGCGAGCTCGATCGGTCGTACCTCGCCACGTTGCGTCAGCAGGGCGGGCTCCAGGCCTATCCGTCGCGGACGAAGGACCCCGACGTGTCCGACTTCTCGACCGGCTCGGTCGGCCTCGGCGCGGTGGCGCCACTTTTCTCCGCACTCACCCGCCGCTACGTCGATTCGCGCTTCCGTGATCGGCCCGATGCCCGATTCATCGCTCTCGTCGGCGACGCCGAGCTCGACGAGGGCAACGTCTGGGAGGCGATCGCCGACCCGGCCACGCAGGGCCTCGGCGCGTTCACGATGGTGATCGACCTCAACCGGCAGTCGCTCGACCGGGTCATCCCGGACATCGCTGCGGTGCGGCTCAAGAAGTTCTTCGAAGATGCCGGCTGGCATGTCGCGGAAGCCAAGTACGGTCGCCGACTCACCGAAGCCTTCGCTCGGCCGGGCGGCGATGCGCTCGAGGCGCACATCGATCAGATGCCGAACGAGGCATACCAGGAGCTGTTCGGTCTGACTCCGTCCGAGGCCCGGCGCAAGTTCCTGGTGGGCGCCGTCGAAGCGGTCCGCTCGATCACCGCTGACCTCACCGACGAGGAGCTCCAACATCTCGTGACCGATCTCGGCGGCCACGACCTCGGCGTGCTGGTCGACACGTTCCGATCGTGCGACGCCGAGACACAACGGCCGTCTGTCGTGTTCGCGTACACCATCAAAGGGCACGGCTTGCCGATGGCGGGTGACCCGATGAACCACGCGGCGTTGCTCGCCCCCGAGCAGGTCGACGCGTTCCGCACCGAGCTCGGGCTCGACGCCGACACCGAGTGGGATCGCTTCGACCCTGAATCCGCCGCCGGACGGTGGTGCCGAGATGTCGGTGGCGACATCAACAACCCGATGCCGACGCCTCGGCCGGACCTTCCCATCCCTGCTGCTGCACGATCGGTGGCGCGGACCGGCTCAACATCGACCCAGGAAGCGTTCGGGCGTGTGCTCGCCAGCCTCGCCGACGTGGACGGCGTCGGGGAGCGGCTCGTCACCACCGCGCCGGACGTGTCGATCTCGACCAACCTCGGCGGCTTCATCAACAAGCGCGGGGTCTCCTCCCACACGGAGCGCGACGACCATGGCGGAGCGGAACGTCTCCTCAAGTGGGCGCCGGGCCCCAGCGGCCAACACATCGAGCTCGGCATCAGCGAGATGAACCTGTTCATGCTGCTCGGCCAGCTCGGCCTCAGTCACGATCATCACGGCGAACACCTCCTGCCCGTCGGCACGGTGTACGACCCGTTCGTGCTGCGCGGCCTCGACGCGTTCATCTACGGGATCTACAACGATGCCAAGTTCGTCGTCGCCGGAACGCCCGCGGGTGTGACGCTCGCGCCTGAGGGAGGGGCGCACCAGTCGACCATCACCGCATCGGTGGGTGCAGAGCTGCCGAACCTCACGTACTTCGAGCCCGCGTTCGCCACGGAGGTCGACTGGCTGCTGTGCGATGCGCTCGACCAAGTGGGTCGCGATGACGGAACGAGCAGCTATCTCCGTTTGTCCACTCGGCCCATCGACCAGGCGCCGTTCGCCGAAGCGCTCGCGCGATTCGGCGAAGATCGACTTCGCGACCAGGTGCTGGCGGGCGGATATCGACTGCGCGACGCACCGAGCGATGATCGGCCGGGTGTCACGATCGTGACCACGGGTGTCATGGCGCCGGAGGCGTTGGCGGCAGCCGACGAACTCGACGGGGAAGGCGTGCAGGCATCGGTGATCCATCTCACCAGCCCCGACCGGGTCTACGCGAGCTGGCGTGCGGGGCTCGTCCGGTCGACGGCGACGGCGACGGTGGTTCGCCAGCCGAGCCGGCTGCACCGCGTCATTCCTGCCGACGAGCGGTCGCGACCCGTCGTCAGCGTGCACGATGCTGCGAGCCACAGCTTGTCGTGGATCGGCTCGGCGCTCGGGACGCGCCAGTTCGCGCTCGGTGTCGATCGATTCGGCGAGTCGGGCACGATCGCCGACCTCCATCGCCTCACCGGAATCGACGCGGGCAGCATCGTCAACGCAGCCCTCGTCGCGCTCAGTGAGTGAGGACGAAGCCGCGCGTGCCCTGCGGCGTCGTCAGCGTGTGCCGAGATGGGTCAGCACGGCGAGGACTCGACGGTGGACGTGGGTCTCGTGGTCGAGGTCGAGCTTGGTGAAGACATTCGTGATGTGTTTCTCCACCGCTCCGAGCGACACCACCAACTCGGTCGCGATGCCCTGGTTCGAGGAGCCCTCGGCCATGAGCCGGAGGACGTCGCGTTCACGTGGTGTGAGGCGGTCGAGCTCGGTCGTTCTGCCCGAGCGCCCGAGGAGCTGCGAGACGACTTCTCCGTCGATAGCGCTGCCGCCCTCGGCCACCCGCCGAACCGCGTCGAGGAAGTCGTCGACGTCGACCACTCTGTCCTTCAAGAGGTAGCCCACGCCGGCGGTGTCGCCCGACAAGAGGTCGGTCGCGTACCGCTCTTCGACGTATTGCGACAGCACGAGGACGGCCACACCGGGAGAGTTGCGACGGATCTCGATGGCCGCCCTGATTCCTTCGTCGGTGTGCGTGGGTGGCATCCGAACGTCGACGATCGCGAGGTCGGGTTCGTGTTCGACGACGGCGTCGAGGAGTGCGCCGCCGTCGCCCACTGCGGCGACGACGTCGATGTCGGCGTCGCCCAGCAGACGGACCACGCCGTCGCGCAAGAGGACAGAGTCGTCGGCGACGACGGCCCGAAGGCGGTCGCCGCGGCCAGTCGGCGTGGAGGAGTTCATCGTTGGCTCGTCTCGGTGTCGTCGCTCGGGGAGTCGATCGCCTCGACGTCGAGGCGCTGGCGGCGGAGTGGGATCACAGCGGTCACGACGGTGGGGCCTCCCGTCGGTGAGTCGAGACGGAACGCGCCGTCGACGGCTTCGACGCGTGCCCGCATGCCCGCGATCCCGCTCCCTCGGGTCTCGTCTGCGCCGCCGCGCCCGTCGTCGTGCACGGTCATCCGCACCGCGGGGAGAAGCCCGGGGTCGTCCTCGACGCGAATCGATGCGGACCGGGCCTCGGCGTACTTGAGCACGTTCGTGATCGCTTCGTTCGCGATGTAGTACGCGGTCTCGGCGACCTCGGGCGGGAGGTCATGGGCGTGCTCGCTTCGGTCGGTCAGCGCGAGGACGTCGACGGAGATCGGGATCGGAGCGTTGGCGACGACGGCGGAGAGGGCTGCGTCGAGCCCGCGGTCCGCGAGGACGGCAGGGTGGAGGCCGCGACCGATGAGACGCAGTTCGCCGATCGACGAACGGACCTTGTCTCGGGCCTCGTCGAGGAGCGCGTGTGCTGCGTCGGGGTCGTCGGTGATCTTCTTCTGTGCCCGGCCGATGTCGATCCCGAGTGCGACGATCTGCTGTTGCACACCGTCGTGCAGGTTGCGTTCGATTCGGCGCCGTTCCGAGGCCACCGCGTCGAGCACTTGGTCGCGCTGAACCGATAACTCTTCGACCCGTTCGGTGAGTACCGCCTCTCGATCGGGTCCAAGGAACGCGGCGACGTATCCATGCCGGAGCCGAGCCACGAACTGGATCAGACGAGCCACCGGGCCGAGCAGCACGACCGCCATCGCGACCTCGAGCAGCGTCAGGTCGATGCCGACCGCGACGAGATCGAAGGCGCCGGGGGTGTCGACGTCGAGGTCGAACGACCCGAACAGGCTCAGCAGCCCGGCGATCGGCAGCAATGATCCCGCGAGGAACACCGGCGCGCTGAGCACGTCGAGCAGCAGGAACATCACTTGTTGCCATCGCGCTCCGTCACGTAGCCGGCCGGTGACCGGCGCCAGGCGGCTCGGTCCGGGCGGGGCGAACTCTCGTTGCGGAATCTCGTCGCCGATCGCCCATCCCGCGAGCCGCCGTCCGATCGACGCGGTCGCGTTGACGTATGCGAAGGCGGGCACGACGAGGAGTGCGCCGACGACCGTGAGGATGGCGACGGCGGTGACCGCGCCGACCGCAACCGTCAATCCGAAGAACAGCGGACCGATGATCGACATTGCGAACGCCGCAGCGAGCGATCGCCAGGTCGCTGCCTCGGTGATCGGTCGGAACCACCATCTCGCCGCCTCGGCGGGCGAGTCGAACGGGACCTCCACGTGTCCGAACCCGAGGCGGTCCGTGAGCTGGCCGACGCGGTCGCCCAGCGACGGCTGCTCCGCAGACCGAGGCCCCTCGTCGGTGCTCGGTGGCACAGGCGGCGGGCCCCATGACGAACGCTGACGGGGTTCGTCGATCGGCTCCATCTCCCCAGTCTCGCCGTTCATGCTGCGCTGCGCAGCGTCTCGGCGACCGGGCGCCGCGCGACTCGCCGGATCATCGCCGCCGTGATGAACACGGCCAGGCCGGCGATGACGCCGAGAACGGTGGGGATCGCTCGGTCTGCGAAGGTGAACCCGATCTCGACAGCATTGGATGCTTCGAACGAGCGTGCGACGGCCCGGCCCCCGAAGAAGCCGCCGATGAGGCCGACCCCGATGCCCGCCACACCGAGTGCGGTGACCTCGGTGAGCAGGACTCCGAACAGGTCGCGGCGGCGGGCGCCGAGGGACTGCATGGTCGCGAGCTCATGGCGTCGTTCGTGCAGGTTGACGCCGAGCCCCGACATGACCGCGAGCCCGGCAACCGAGACGACCACCACGCCGATCGCACCGAAGATCGCGAGGATCGCCGTCCGTCCGCTGTCGTCTGCATCGAGGCTGTCGAACGTGGTCGTCCCGGTCACGCCGGCGAGCGACGTGGCCGGGATCGCGTCGAGGGAGTACAGCCGGTTCGCGAGTGAGGGATTCCCGAGGTCGGTGGCGAGCGTGGTGCGATTCACGTACACCTCTCGGCCCCGATTCCCGTGGAGACCGACGACGTCGTAGGACGCGGTTCCCGAGGCCAGGTCGACCTCGAGGGAGTCTCCGATGGCGATGCCGACCCGCTCGGCGAAACCTTCGGACACCACGGCATCGGTCGCTTCGGTGAACCATCGACCGTCGGTGACGGTGCGGTCGATCATCTGTGTGTCGGGCTCCCAGCCGTACACGTCGACATACCAGCCGAGTACGTCGCCGGTGACCTCGATGCCCGTCTCCGACCGCGAGTCGCGGTCTGCGACGTCGGCGGGGATGTCGAGGCCGGGTCCTGCGACCCATGACTCCGAGCGCCAACGGATCGGATCCAGCTCGGCCTCGTTGAAGTCGGTGATGGTCGTCGCCATCGAGGCGACGATCATCAACGCGGCCACTGCAGATCCGAGTTGGAGCGAGATGGCGAGCGAACGTCCTCGGTTTCGGAGGCCGTTGCGCAGTGCGAGACGGTCGGCGAGGCGGCCGCCGCTCCAGGAAGCCGCGATTCGCTCGACCCAACGCCGGCCGAAGGGGACGGCGTCTCGATCGCGGAGCGCCTCGGCCAGTGGGGTCCGGGTGACCCGGCGCGCACTTCGGGCGGCCACGACGCGTGCTCCGACGAGCGCGAACGCGGCGCTCGCGGCGAGGACCGGCCACGACACCGCGAAGCCGGGCGTAAGGCCGATGAACTCCTGGAGGACCATGCGAGCGATCACGTACGAGATCGCGATGCCGAGCGGCAGACCGATCACGGTCGCTGCAGCCGCGATGCCGAGCGCGATCCGTCGAAGCCGGCGGCGAACCGTCCGGTCCGTCGCTCCGAGGGCGCGCATGACTGCGACCTCTCGGCTGCGCTCGACGATCAGCGTGTTGGTGGTCGATGCGAGCAGGATCAGCCCGACGATGCCGGCCACGATGCCGAGCAGCCCGATCAGCATCGAGATCTGCTCGATTTCGGCTTCGATGGGATGCTCGCCGTTTGCGATCTCGAAAGGAAGCGACGTGAGTGCGACGTCGTTCTGATCGAGCGCGTCACGCAGCTCGGCGGAGGTCGAACGCAACGCGTCCGCGTCGTCATCGATGGTGCGAACCACGACGCGGTTGACGCCTTCGCCTCCGATCGCGGTCGCACCCGCGAGGTCGGCGATGACGAGTCCTGGTTCGTTCCAGAAGCTCGTCGATCCGATACCGACGACTTCGATCGTCGTCGCCCCGGCCTCGGCGCCGATCTCGAACCGGTCGCCGACGGATGCGGTTCCCTCGGTGACGAGTACCTCCGCGATGGTCGTGGGTCGTCGGCCTTCGTCGACGCTGATGACGTCCATGGTCTGGCCGTCGAGGTCGACGCCGAGGACATCGACCGATCGATCCTCATCGCCGGGAACCTCGGTGGTGAACAGGACCTGGGGTTCGGCGCGTTCGACGCTGCCAATGGCGTTCAGCGTGTCGATGAGGCTCGGGTCGTCGAAGGCCGTCGTCGTGAGGATGATGTCGGGAATGCCGTCGCGCTCAGCGGCGTCGCGCAGTGAGCTGGTCGACACGGTCGGAATGGCGAACACGCCGATCGCTCCGACGGCGAGGGCGAGCGCAAAGACGCTCGTGAGGATACGGACCGGGGCGCGCCGGATCTCGCGCAGAAGGCGGCGCATCACGCCACCGCTGCCGTGCCGGCGCGGACGCCGTCGACGCGGCCGTCGAGCATCTCGACGATTCGGTCGCAACGTTCCGCAAGGGATGGATCATGGGTGATGAACACGACCGTGGTGCCCGAGTCGCGCAGCGTGCGGAGGAGGTCGAACACCTGGTGGCCGGTCGCCTGGTCGAGGCTGCCGGTCGGTTCGTCGGCGACCACCAGCGCCGGCTCGGCGACGATCGCACGTGCGATGGCAACACGTTGCTGTTCGCCACCGCTCATCGACGCAGGCAGGCGACCCTCCAACCCGGCGAGCCCGACCTTGCCGAGGGCTCGTCGAGCGCGGTCGGAGCGAGTGCTGCGGCCGAGCCGGCGATCGGCGAAGCGCAATGCCAGTTCGATGTTCTCCTGTGCGGTGAGCGTCGGCAGGAGGTGGAAGTCTTGGAACACGATGCCGACGTGCTCGGCGCGCCAGCGGGCGAGCGCATCGTTCCGCAGGCTGTCGGTGCGGACGCCGTCGATCACGAGGGAACCGCTCGACGGGCGATCGATCCCGGCGATGAGCGCACCGAGTGTCGACTTGCCCGAGCCGGATGGCCCGACGATCGCGACGAGCGCCCCCCGACCCAGGTCGAGATGGATCCGATCGACTCCGATGGTGGTGTTGGAGCCTCGGCCCCAGTTTCGAGTGAGATCCCGGGCTGAGACGAGGGCGGGCGCGTCGGCGACCGGCGGGACGAGCTGTTCGCCGGTGACCGAGGGTGGACTGACCGATGTCGATGTTGTCATGCGGTCGATCGTCCGCCATCGAAGGGCGCTGATCGATCGGGGCGCCTGGTGTCTCGAGGGTGGGGAAAACCCCACCTCGCGACCTCAGCTCGTTGCGGTGAGCGTGGGCAACAGCGCTTCGGCGACGGCTTCGGGTGCCTCCTCGTGTGAGAACAAGCCGGCTCCGGGCAGCGGCGTGGCCCGTGCTGGCCGCCGACCAGACCGATCGCGTCTTCGCGTTGTTCTTCGAGGCGAACGGTCTCGCTGCGGCAGGGCGGGAGCCCTACGCCACGCTGGTCCCGCAACTGGTCGGGGCGTGGGTCGAGTGGGTCATGGAGTTCATCGGCGGTGATGCCGAAGTCCGCCGCGCCGAAGCCGAGGCCACGGTCGCGATGGTCGACGGGCTGTTGCTCGTGCGCCAGCTGGTCGGTCCCGATGCAGCGCAACGCGCCGCTGAGCGCATCGGCGTCGCCGGTACGACCTGAGCATCGCAATCAGTCGTCGTCGCGCTGGTCGTCGAGGAACTCCTCGAATTGCGCAGCGAGGTCGTCGGCGGACGGGATTGCCGCTTCGGCGCGCCGATCGAACTCGGCTTCGAGCATCCGGACGTACATTCGGAGTTGATCGTCGCTCTCGGCGATCTCGTCGTGGATGTCCCGCCACGAGTCGATCTGATCGCTGAAGTCCGTCTTGACGGGAACACCGAGCACATGTCCGAGGTGGAGTGCGAGGGTCGCCGTGGCCTGAGGATGCTCAGCGTTCATGAGGTAGTGCGGGATTCCGACACGCAGTGACACGGCCGGCAGCCCGGCCGACTCGAGCGCGGCCTGGAGAACACCGGCCACGCCCGTGACGCCCTGATACGAGGGCTGGGAGAGGCCGAGGCTGCGCGCCAGTTCGACGTTCGCCGAGCTGCCGGTCACCACCGGCCGGCGCGTGTGTGGAATTGCCTCGGCAGACGAACCGACCGTGACCACCGCTTCGCAACCCAGCGCCTCGGCGACGGTGACGATCGATTCGACGTAGGTCCCCCAGTGGAGGTGAGGTTCGACACCGACCAGCGCCACGACATCGCGGTGCTCACCACCGTTGCGCTGGACGAGGAAGTCGTTCACCGGCCATTGGATGGTGCGGATGTCGTCGTCGATCGAGACCAGCGGGCGCTGCTGTGTGAAGTCGTAGAACGGGTCCGGGTCGATCTCGCCGACCGTCACCGCGACCTCGTCGTCGACGAAGGTGTCGACCGCCTGGCTCGCGGAACTCGCGACGTCGAACCAACCGTCGAGGCTCACGAGCATGACCGGACGATCGAGCGAGCCGATCGTTCCCGTCGAGAACGTGAGCACCTCCGTGACGTCCATGGGGATCAGTCTGCCGCGTAACGGTTTGGGTCAGACCGAAATCCCGACATCAGCCGAGCTGTTCGACCACGTGGTCGATGCTCGCGGTGAGCGCGGCGACATCGGAGGGCTCGATCGCCGGGAACATGCCGACGCGGAGCTGGTTGCGACCGAGCTTGCGGTACGCGTCGGTGTCGAGGATGCCGTTCGCCCGGAGCGCAGTGCACACGTCGTTCGCATCGATCGTGTGGTCGAGGTCGATGGTGCCGACGACGTTCGACCGCTTCGAAGGATCGGTCACGAACGGAGTCGTCCAGTCGCGCGACTCGGCCCACCCGTAGAGAGTCGATGCCGACTCGGCCGATCGACCCGCCGCCCAGTCGAGTCCGCCGTTCGACAGCATCCAATCGAGTTGGGCGTCGAGCATCACGAGCGTCGCGACCGCCGGAGTGTTGTAGGTCTGGTTCTTCTTCGAGTTGTCGAGCGCGACCTGGAGATCGAGCGAGGCAGGGCGCCAACGATCCGATCCGCCGATCGACTCGATGCGTTCCTGGGCTGCAGGCGAGCATGCGGCGATCCAGAGACCACCATCGGACGCGAAGCACTTCTGCGGTGCGAAGTAGTACATGTCGACCTCGGCGGGATCCCAGAGGAGTCCGCCCGCTGCCGATGTCGCATCGACTGCGACGAGCGACGTGTCGGCGCTCGTGCCGGCCGGGCGAGCGAGCTGCATCGCGACTCCGGTGGAGGTTTCGTTGTGCGTGAGTGCATAGACGTCGATGCCGTCCTCGGCAGCGAGTTCGGGATGTGTCCCGACGTCGCTCTTCACGACCGTGGGCTCGCCAAGGTGTGGCGCGGCAGCGCACGCATCGGCGAACTTCGACGAGAACTCGCCGAACACTGCGTGCTGGCTGCGAGCTTGCACGAGCCCGAACGTGGCGACGTCCCAGAAGATCGTCGAGCCGCCGTTGCCGAGCACGATCTCCCAGCCGTCGGGCAACGCGTACAGCTCGGACAGCTTGGAACGAACCGCGCCCACCAGGTTCTTCACCGGGGGCTTGCGATGCGACGTGCCCAGCAGCGTGTCGCGAGCAGCCACGACGGCATCGACCTGCTCGTGGCGCACCTTCGATGGGCCGCAGCAGAACCGGCCGTCGCCGGGCAGCAAGTCGTTCGGGATGGTGATCTGATCGGGCGTCTGGCTCACCCGGACAGCATGGCGACGATCGCGCTGGATCGCGCCACGGATTCTCGCCTTCGCCCGCTGCTGCGGCGGACGGGATCAGAGCTGTGGGGCCGAGAAGTTCTCGAACAGCGAGCGACGGAGCGCGCCTCCGACGAGGCCGGGTGCCAGGACTCCAGCAGCGGCGAAGCCGCGAGCGGCGGCGTTGGGAAAGATCCGCGTTCGTCCACGTGCGAGTTGGCGGAGGATCGCCGCGGCAGCGTCGTCTGGATCCTGTCGTCGGCGCACTTTCGCCGCGCTGTTGTCGGGTGAATAGCGAGCGGCGTGTGCAGTTCGCAGCGGGCCGGGAAAGACGCAGTGCGCCGACATCCGTTCGGGCAGCGCGGCGTCGAGCGATCGGGCGAAGCTCGCGATCCCGTCCTTGGAGGCGGCGTATGACGTGGCGCCGGGGTACGAGGTGAACCTCGACAGGCTGGCGATGAACACGTGGCGGGCGGTCGGGGCGAATGCTCCGGCGGCGAGGAGCGCGCAGGTGATCTGCATGGGCACCTCGAAGTTCAACGTGAGGACCCGCTCGTGGTGGTCAGGTGGGATCTCCTCGAACCGACCGGTTCCGCTGATGCCGGCGACGTGGTGGATCTCGGAGCACGGCTCGGTGAGCGCGTTGCGGATGTGGTCGACCGCGCCGACGGCGAGCAGATCGACGTCCACAGATGTGACGCCCTCGAGGCAAGTGAGGGCTTCGTCGTCGCAGTCGACGGCGAGCACCGCGTCGCCACGGGCCCGACACGCGAGAGCGAGTGACCGTCCGAGCCCGTTGCCCGCTCCCGTCACGACCACGGTCATGTTCGCCCCCGGCTGAGCGCGTGGCGTACGAGAAAACCGAGACCGAACCGCGTCGACGCCCTGCCCGACTCGATCGATGCGGAGATCGCGTCTGCCACCGTCGCGGCGGGGGTGAAGAACCGACGGTGCCAGGTCTCCGGGAGCCCGGCCCGCTCGTGCATGCCGGTGGCGGTGGGTCCGGGATGAATGACTTGGACATCGACACTGCCGTCCCACTCCAGACGCAACGAGCGAGCTGCCCCCGCCAGCGCAGCCTTCGTAGCCGCGTACACGGCGAAGTCGCCGTGCGCCCCGCGCGAGGCCGTCGAGCCGATCAGCACCAGCCGGCCGCGGCCGGCTGCGAGCCTCGAGTGGAGCGCGTGGGCGAGCCGGAGTGGGGCGATGGTGTTGACCTGGACCAGCTCGGTGATGGCGCTCGGATCGGTCGCTCCGGGTGGGGCCACGAAGCCGACTCCGGCGTTCAGGATCGCGAGGTCGAGTGCATCGGGGAGCGATGCGGTGACCGCGTCGACGCCGTCCCGGAGGTCGTGTCGGACGTAGTCGACCGAACCCGGCATCGATGGTTCGACGTCGGCCAGCGGCCGGCGTCCATGGGCGATCACCTCCCAGCCATCTGCGAGGTAGCGGTCGACGAGCGCGCGGCCGATCCCGTCGGATGCGCCGGTGATCAGGACTGTCGGCATTCGAAGAGCAGTGCCGGAGCGACGCGCGGCGTCAGGTGATCAGCGGGCCTGTGTGCCCGGCAAGAGGTACTGGACGCTGAAGTCGTCGGCCGTGCCCTGCTCCTTCATCACCTTCTGAGCACGACGGATCAGCTGGCCCGCCTCGGTGACGGAGTAGAACCACGACTCGAGCGACCGCGAACCGACCACGTTCTCGGCAAGCTGGAGACCGGCCTCTTCGTAGTACGCCCGAATGTCCTGGCCGGCGGCGATGGTGGTGGCGCTGTCCCATCCGATCTCGTCGAGCGTTTCGGCGTTCTCGAGCCGGATCAGCTGTTCGATGAGTGTGACGACGCCGTCGGCGTCAGGGGTCGTGACCCGTCCGAGCAGCGTGCGCCCGGTTGCGTCGACGTTGCGCTGGTAGGCGTTGCGGATGCCTCGCGCTTCGTCGATCGCCGGATGGAGTTCGGGGTCGTGGCGCGGCGGCATCGTGCATGCCGCAGGTTCGTCGCCTTCTTCCGCGATGACCTCCGGGTAGTCGACGATGAACGGGCCGTCATCGCGGCTCGCGAGCTCGAGCGTCGCGTTGAGCACTGCGGTCTGAAGCTCGATGTCGTCGGGACGACCGAGCGGGCGACCGAGCGGGAATTCGACGTAGAGCGAACGTGGCGGCTTCGACGTCTCCAGCTGGCCTCGGATCAGACCGATGTTGACCGTCGTGATGCCGGCCTGTTCGAACACGTTTGCGAGCACACCCCCGGTGCGCGTGCACAGGGGTCAAACCGGCGTGAAGATCACCACGTCGACGCCGTCGTCGATCAGCTCCTGGGCGGCCCGCGGTGCAGTGTCCTGCACGATCGAGGCGAAATCGAACTGCGCACCCATGAACGACAGGTGTCGCTCGGCGACCGAGCCGATGATGCCGGCTTCGGCGAGCTCGTTCAGCCGATCGATGGGGTAGACCACGTTGAGGTCGGCGGCGATCCCGGATCGGTCGAAGTTCGGGCTGAAGTGCGACAGCTGGAGGTCTCGGGCATCGGCAGGGATGACGGTGTAGGAGCCGTCACCCGGCTGCCAGAGCTCGACCTCGCCCGAACGCTTTAGGCCGGCCGTGGTGACGATCGCGACCTTGGCCTCCGACAGCGGCTTGCCGAGGCTGGCGGGTGCGGTGTCGAACTCGGGCGACGGCAGCCCGCCGACGGCATTGCGCAGGGTTGCGTCTCCACTCATGCTCGGGACGGTACGGCACCGTTTGCACGAGCAACGAAACGCACGGGGAGAGTTTCGAACTCGAGCGTGGGTGTGTGAAACCACGGCGAGGCGCTCCGGAGGCGGCTTGTAGCCTCACCAGACGTGAAGCGCACATCGCAACGACTCTCCGCCATCCAGCCCTCGGCCACTCTCGCCGTCGACGCCAAGGCGAAGGCGATGAAGGCAGCTGGGGAGAGCGTGATCGGGTTCGGTGCCGGCGAGCCCGACTTCCCCACGCCAGCCCACATCGTCGAAGCGGCACAGGCGGCGTGTGCCGAGCCGAAGAACCATCGCTACTCGCCTGCGGGCGGCCTCCCCGAGATGAAGGAGGCGATCGTCGCCAAGACGAAGCGCGACTCGGGATTCGAGTGCGCCCCGAGCCAGGTTCTCGTGACCAACGGTGGCAAGCACGCGGTGTACACGGCGTTCGCCGCGCTCTGCGACGAGGGTGACGAGGTGATCTGCCCCGCGCCGTACTGGACCACCTATCCGGAAGCGATCACGCTCGCCGGCGGCGTCCCGGTCGTGATCGACACCGATGTCGAGGCGGGCTTCAAGGTCTCGATCGAGCAACTCGACGCCGCCAAGACCGACAAGACGAAGGTGTTGCTCTTCGTCAGCCCGGACAATCCGTCGGGCGCCGTGTACACCCCGGCCGAAGTGAAGGCGATCGGCGAATGGGCCGTCGAGAACGGGGTCTGGGTCATCACCGACGAGATCTACGAGCACCTCGTCTACGGCGCCAACGAGTTCGCCTCGATGCCGGTGCTCGTCCCCGATCTCGCCGATCAGTGCCTGATCGTCAACGGCGTCGCAAAGACCTATGCGATGACGGGGTGGCGCGTCGGCTGGATGATTGGTCCGAACGACGTCATCAAGCCCGCGACCAGCTTTCAGAGCCACGCCACGTCGAACGTCGCCAACGTCGCCCAGCGCGCTGCGATCGCGGCGCTCAACGGCTCGCTCGATCCGGTGTACGAGATGCGCGAGGCGTTCACCCGTCGTGCCGGCCTGATCCATGGTCTGCTCAACGGCATCGACGGAGTCGTGTGCCCCGAGCCTCAAGGAGCGTTCTACGCCTTTCCGGATCTGCGTGGGCTGCTCGGCAAGGAGTACGGCGGGGTCATGGCGAACACGACGCTCGAGCTCGCCGACATCGTGCTCGACCAGGCGAAGGTCGCGATCGTGCCGGGCGAAGCGTTCGGCACGCCGGGTTACGCCCGCTTCAGCTTCGCACTCGGTGACGCCGACATCGAGCAAGGCGTCGCTCGCTTCGCCGACCTCGTCCGCTGAGCTCGCAGCGTCCGTGGCCACTGCTGTCGGACTCGATCGACGCCGGAATCGATCGCGCGGTCCAGCCCAGCGATACGGCCCCGTGCGCGGGCTACGACCAGCCGGGGCGCAGCAGCTCGCGCAGCTTCGGTGACAGATGCGTCGGCAGGATCGCCGGTGACCGTTTGGTGATCACGAGCACCGCGGCGTCGACGCTCGGAATCGGTCGGAAGGATCCACGAGGAACCTCGGGTCCCGATCGAATCTCCCACCACGGCGCCCAGGCGGCGGATCGCAGGTTTGCCGAGGGTTGCTGAGCGTGCTTGTGGGCAACCTCGCGTTGCACGATCAGGTCGGCGCGTTCGGGCCCACGCTCGGGCCGATCGAGGAGCAGCGGGAGGATCTCGGTGGTCAGCCCGAACGGTGGATTCGCGACGACTCGAAAGGGCTCGCGTGGGAGTCGCAGGTGTCGGATGTCGGTGCCGATGACCCGCACGGCATGGCCCGCGCCAGACCGGTCGAACCCGCGTCGGAGGTGGGCGACCCACTCCGGGTCGCGCTCGACCGCCCACACTCGTGCGCCGGCGGCAGCGAGTGGTCTGGTCAGAGCGCCCGACCCGGCGCCGATGTCCACCACCAGCTCGCCGGGCACGATGGCGAGGCCATCGATGAAGGTTCGGACGAATCGTTCGTCAGCGAGGAAGTTCTGCCCGAGCTCGCGTCGACGTCGATCGCGCGACGATCGCTTGTCGGACACGGGACATCACCATCGGCGTGAACATGTCGTCAACGTAGGTGTCGACGCCCGGTCGAATCGAGCGAGTTTCCGGGAGCCCGCAGGACGCGGGTGGTGCGACGGATCAGCGAGCAGCTCAGCGCCAGAGCCGGTCGAACACATCGAGCCACAGCTGGGTCGTCAGCCGGAGTGAATCGATGTCGATGCGTTCGTCGTTGCCGTGGAAGCGGTTGAGGAACGCAGCCAGCGGCAGCCGGTTGCTGAGCAGACCGGCGCCATAGGCGGGCACTCCTCGGTCGCGGAAGAACCGCGCGTCGGTCCCACCGGTGACGAGGCTGGGAACGACGCGAGCGTCGGGATAGGCCATGCGGATCGAGTCGCTGAGGGCGTCCCACAACGGCGTGTCGGTCGACGATGGTGGGCGCGCGTCCGGCGCGCCCGGCACCGGGTTCACGAGCTCGACCGAGCCGAACAGGTCGGGGCCGATGATCTCCTCGAGGAGCACATCGACTTCGTGCTGGGTCTGGCCGGGGAGCATCCGGATGTCGACGTACATCGCGGCCCGGTCGGGCACGGTGTTCGCCTTGTCGCCCGATCGCATGATGTTGGGGCTGAAGGTGGTGTGACAGCACGAGTGGACGTTGCGGGCGAGCGCGGGCGGCATCTGCGCGAGCGTGTCTCGGATCCGCGCCGGGTCGAGGAGTCCTGCTTCGACCTCCGGCTCGAGGCCCAATGCCCGGACGCGGTCCTCGAACATGTCGTCGATTCGCGGGGTGATCTCGGCGGTCGACAGTCGCCGCACGATCTCGGCGGCTTTCACCAGGGCGTTGTCGGTTGCGTACGGCATCGATCCGTGGCCGGGCGTTCCGGTGACGACGATTCGGCGAGATCCGCCGGTCTTCTCGCCGGCCGTGAGTAGCACCGTGGTCCCGTCGGCGCCGTGCGAGGGCATGCCGCCGTACTCGGTCAGTACGTAATCGCAGCGCACGGCATCCCAGTTGTTCTCGACGATCGGCTTCGCGCCGATCAGGCCGCCGGCCTCCTCGTCGGCGACCGCGAAGTACACGATGTCTCCGGGATATCGCACGCCGGAGCGGACGACGTCACGGAAGGCGACGAGCATCGACGATGTGAGATTCAGCATGTCGACCGCACCCCGGCCCCACACTTCGGTGAGCCCGTCGGAGGTGGTGACGAGCTCGCCACCGAAAGGGTCTCGTCGCCAGCCGGCCGGGTTCGCCGGCACGACATCGGTGTGTCCCATCAGGCACAGCGCCGGGGCATCGGCATCGGTGCCGGGATAGCGAGCGACGAGAGAGGTGCGGCCAGGAAGCTCTTCGAGCAACTCGATGTCGAGCGCGAGTCCGTCGAGTTCGTCGCGGAGAAGCCGAGCGTTCTTGATCTCTTGACCGCCCTCAGGTGTCTGGTCGTTGACGCACTGGTTGCGGATGAGCTGCTGGAGCAACTCGACGGTCTCGGAGGTCAGCGTCTCGATTCCGGTTCTCACCCGATGCTCCCGACTCGGGGACCGTGGTCGGTCTCCGTCACCTCGGGACCGTAGTTCTGTCCGGTGAGCGCGGTTCGCCCGATGAGGAGCCGCGCCACCTCATCGCTGTTCAGCGCATCGATCACCATCGCTCGGCGGCGTCGGCGGGGCTCCGAGTTCTTCGGTTTGTGTCTGGGTTTCTGCCCCGGTGCCGGGCAAGAAACCCGACGCAAACGAGATTTGGGCGGTCAGGACGTCGAGTCGGCGTCGTGGTGTCCGAGACGGCTGCCGTATCGCTCGACCGCCACGACGACGACGGCACCGACGACCGCCAGGACGACCGGGAGGACGATCGGATCCTCGGGCGCACCGAGCGTCGTGGTGAACGTGCCGGTCGGCCACGGCCACAACACGCGCATCGACCCGAGCATGAGCCCGATCATCGCCGCGATGACCCAGTTCCGGAAGTTGTCGAGCAACCAGTTCAGCAGCGTCGAGAACAGTGCAAGGCCGACGATGCAGCCCGCGGCGAGCGACAGCAACGAGACGAGGTCCCGGTCGTTCACCGCACCGAGAACCTCGGTGTACATGCCGAGGAGCACCAGGATGAACGAGCCAGAGATGCCCGGCAGGATCATGGCGC
This sequence comes from Ilumatobacter sp., assembly GCA_045107155.1. GTDB lineage: Bacteria > Actinomycetota > Acidimicrobiia > Acidimicrobiales > Ilumatobacteraceae > Ilumatobacter_A. The sequence goes on from JBGCFW010000098.1 coordinate 17,979, forward strand.
AGATCGCCAACGCGCCGACCAGGAAGAACACCCAGAACGGTCGGGTCACGACTTCTTCGGCGCCCTCCGCCACCTCGGTGTCCTCGCGGAGCCCGAGCACCAGGAACAATGCCGTGCCCACGCCGACGATGATCGCCGACACCGTCGAATCGACACCGTCGAGCATCTTCCACGCGATCCAGACCGTGCCGATCACCAGGCCGAAGAACAGTCCGGCCATCGTTTGCGGGTGGTCGTTGAGGAGCGTCTCGAGGATCGACGACAGCGTGGCGACCGCAGCGAGGATGCCGACGAGGAGTGTGACGAGCCAGATCCACTCGATCTCGCCGACGGTGGTCTTGAACCCGGCGAGGTCGCCTGTCAGCAGCTGCTTCAGTGCCCGGGCACCGATCCGGACGTTGCGGATCAGTCGCTCGTAGATGCCGAGCACGAGGGCGACCGTTCCCCCCGACACGCCTGGGACGATGTCGGCGGCGCCCATCGCGAACCCGCGGGCGAGCTGAGCGACGTGGCCCACGGGCGAGGTTCGAGTCTCCGACACGGCCGCCGATGCTACCGACGAGCTCGGCTCACCTCATGGAGATGACCGGATGGGAGCGTTGCGCTGGGCCCGCGTCACGCCCACCAGAGCGTGTGCCGTGTGGCCAAGCCGGTCACGATGACCAGAACGACACACTCGCCCACCTGTTCGATGGCGCCGAGGACGTCGCCGCTGACACCGCCGAACGCTCGAACTGCGAACCAGGTGACCGCTGCTCCGGCGATCGCGACGCCGATGGCCAATGGCGCGACCCACCAGCCGACGGCGAGACCCGCCAACGCGACGGACACGACGACTCCGGCCAGCGTTCGAAACGGCGACAAGGCGCGTGCGTAGTCGGCTCCCAACCCCTCGGTCGGGACGGCCGGCCCGAGGCCCATCGCCGCCACCGCAGCCCCGCGTCCCAGTGTGTGCGCCGCGACTGCCCCGCCGAACGCCGCCGCCGGTCCGAGCGCCGCGAGTGCGACGACCCGCAACAGGATCGTCCCGCACATCGCCGCAACGCCGTAGCTGCCGTGCCTGGAGTCCTTGAGGATCGCTCGTCGCTGGTCTTGGCTCCACCCGCCCATTGCGTCGCAGGTGTCCGCGAGCCCGTCCTCGTGGAACGCACCCGTGACGGTCACCCCGACCAAGACCGCGAGCGTGGCGGCGACCGTCGCCGGAACGAGTTCGCCCAGCCCGGCCGCGACCCCACCCACGGTTGCGCCGACGAGTGCGCCCACGACCGGGAACCACGGAACCGAGCCCGACAGCTCAGGAGCTGTTCGTAGACGGATCGGAATCCGAGTGAGGAACTGGACGGCAGCGAAGAAGCCCAGTGCCGGCAAGGCCACAGCCGTTCAGCCCTGCGAACCGAAGAACTCGTCGAACGTCGGGACCGTCGTGACGCCGGCGCACGCCATCGCCACCAGTGGGATCGCGGCAGTCGCTCCGGACCCTTCACCGAGACGCATGTCGAGGTCGAGCAGTGGCTTCTTGCCGAGGCGATCGAGGAGCAGCCGGTGGCCGGGCTCGGCCGAGCAGTGTCCGACGATGCAGTGGTCGAGGGCATCGGGCGACGCGACGTGGAGCGGCAGCATCGAGGCCGTGCAGATGTAGCCGTCGAGCACGACCGGGATCGAACGATGTCGAGCTGCCACACAGGCGGCCGCCATCGCGACCAGTTCGGCACCGCCGACTTCGCGCAAGATCTCGAGAGGGTCCACGACGCCAGCGATCCGTCGCACCGATTCCTGAACAGCTGCCTGCTTGCGCGCCAGGCCGTCGTCGTCGATGCCGCTCCCGCGGCCGACCCACACCGTGGCCTCGCCGCCCGCGAACGCGGCGGCGACCGCCGCGGCCGCTGTCGTGTTGCCGATGCCGAGTTCGCCGAGGATGAGCAGGTCGGCGTCGAGCTCGTCGACCGCCGCGAATGCGGCCTGTGTCGCCTCGTCGAAGCGCTCGGGGTCGAGCGCCGACTCGGTTCGCATGTCGCCAGTCGGGCGTCCGACGCCCACGTCGACGACGGTGACCTCGGCGCCGACCGTGGAGGCGAAGGCATTGACGGTGGCCTGGCCGTTCCGGGTCGCAGTGAGCATCGCGGCGGTGACGTCACTCGGGTAGTTGCTCACGCCGGCGGCCGCGACGCCGTGATCCGCGGCGAATACCAGCACGTGCGGCCGAGCCACGCTCGGCGAGGTGCTCGCCTGCCAGCCGGCCTTCCAGACGGCCAGCTCGTCGAGCCACGCCAGTGCGTCGGAGGGTCGCAGCACCTGCGACGCGCGCTCAGCGACGGCCTCTCGGCTCGGAGCGTGTGGCTGCGGAAGATCGGCGAGACGGTCGGCGAGCAGGCTCATCGTGACGCAGTGTGGCAGTCGGTGCGGTGACGTACCAGGTCGTCGGCGCAGGTCACTCGTCGAGCAGGTCCCACGGGTTCCGGAGCTCGACCGCTCGCCCGGCGACCAAGAGCAGGTTCTTCGACGCCATCGCCGCCCAGATCTGGTTCACCCGTCCGAGGACGTCTCGATAGCGGCGGCCCAGTTCGTTTTCTGGGTGGATGCCGAGGCCGACTTCGTTCGTGATCGCAACCGTCGGACCACTTCGACTCGCCGCGACCGCCGCGACGCTCGCCGCTTCTCGCTCGATAGCGGCGTCCGACAGATCGCGCCAC
>JBGCFW010000099.1:0-6295 GCA_045107155.1 Ilumatobacter sp.
GTCGCCATGTGGCGAGCGGTGACCGTCAACGCAATGGCGTCGAGCAGATCGACAACGGGTGCTGCTTTCGAGGCCAGCGCCAGGTCGAGTTCGTCGGCGTTGAATCGCCCGGATGCTCGCAACAATCTAATGCGGAGCGCCCGGCCCTCGTCGGTTGACTTGGCGTGGTCGAGGGGGATGTCGGCTTGCAGGCGAAGGAACGCACACTCGGGGTGAGCTTCTGCGATCGCCGGCTGGTCGTCAGCGGTGACGAGCGCATCGAGATCGCGGATTTTCGGCATCAGGTTCCACGCTTGTTTGGACAGCGCTTTGCCGCACGCATCGAGTGATCGAACTCTCGCGTCGTCGTAGTCGGCGGCTTCGAGCGTTGCCAGGATTGGAGTGGGAAAGACCGACGAGCGTCGGGCCCCGAGCACCTTGCGGGCCTGGACGTCAGCGGTTCTCGGGTGCTCGTTGATGAGCCCGATCGGCATGTCGATGGCGAGCGCCGAGAGGGTGCCGTCGCGGACATTGGCGACAGTGGTGTCGAGCGTTTCGACGAGTTCGACTCGAAGATCGGCCAATGCCTCCCCAACCACCGTGGCGGTCGCAACCGCCCACCCTTTCGGGCAGCCGTCGGCCCCGGCGATCAGCATGGGGTGCTGGTGTGGGCCATCAGAGGTCGTCGATCAGCTTGAAGACCTCGGCCATCTCGACCCCAGTTGCCGCTCCGGCGGTGGTGAGCTTGCCCTCGACCCGAGCCCGGAAGGCGCTGAGCTCGTCGGAGTCCTTCGCCTTCATGGTGGACTCGAACTGGCTCTCGTGTGCGAGGAGCGCGTCGAGCTTTGCGTCGATCCCCGACGACACGTCCTCCACATGGTCGGGCTCGTCGGCCTCCCAGAGGAGCAGCGCATCAGGTCGATGGTGAGGGACCGGGTGCTCCTTGAAGAAGTGTGGGTCGCGGGCGGCCACAATGCCTTCCACGGCCAATAGCCCGGCATGTCGTTGATCGGGGTGGGGTCGGTAGCGCTTCCACGGGTCATGCCCCAGTACGACGGAGGGCGTGAGTTCGCGAATGACCAGGGCGACCCGCCCGCGTTCGGTGAGTCCACTGTCGAGTTCACCGTCGACGTAGTCGAGAAAGCGGACTTCGCCGGCGTTGGCTCCTCCGAGACGGCGGGCAGCTTCGCGTTGTTCAAGTTGGCGGCGCGCCGCGAGTGCTGCGATGTCGGCGTCGGCATCCCAGGTTCCCTTCGAGCCGTCCGTACAGACGAGATGGTGAATCGTGCACCCGTCGGCCGCCCATTTCGCCAGCACACCGCCACAACCGAATTCGACGTCATCAGGATGTGCACCGATGGCCAGCGCTGACTTCGGTGTTTCCAGGTCGCGTGACCAGGGTGTCATCAGGCCGGCGGGGTTCGCCGGTGGGTGAAGGGGTTGACCGGGATCGTTGGCAGCCATGTCGGCAGAACCTCTCGAAGAAGGGGGTGGGTGAGATCGGTGGGAGTGTCCAGGTCGAGTGAGAGCTCGACATCGATGCGGACCTCGACGGGGAGCCCGGCCCTGGTCGCTGCATCACGGTGGCGAACGAAGGAGCCGAGGCCGTAGGCCGCAGCGAAGGCCCCAGCGGGGCTGTGAGGCGCCCGGGGCCGTTGGAGTGGGAACGACATGACGTTCGTGCCGTCGCTGTTTGGATCGGGGACGAAGGTGGCGGTGTGCGGGCGGGCGACGCCGAGCAGCCGGCTCGGCAGGGGGAGGTCCGCATGGCTGACGATGACGTGTTCGAAGCCGCGCTCGGCGATCGATGCCACACCGTCGTCGACCGCGCCGTTCAGGCCCAACTCTGCCGTCCACAGCGCTGACACGCCGCGTTCGGTCGCCCACGTGCGAACCTCTTCGTCGTCGCACACCACGAACACCGGTGCGGCGCTCGCTGCTGTCACGACGCGATCAGCGAGCCAGCGAGCGAGGCGTTGTCGTTCGTCGGGCGTGAGGACCCCAGACAGGCGACCCTTGGCCATCGAGAATGCCTTGACGGGCACGAGGACGGCGAGGTTCACCGACCGAAGTGTAGGAACCAGCGAGCCCGGACCCGAATGCGGGAGGTCAGGTGGTCCGCCGAGGCGCCTCGTCGCGATGGCTGCACGGCTCGGTGCCGGCGACTCCACGGCGATCGACCTCCGGCTGACGGGCTACGGTCAGCGCAATTCGCCGGCGGGTCTCGTCGACGTGTGTGAACGATGTGGGGAGCCACCATGGGGAACGGAATGCAAGTCGGGGTCATCGGTGCCGGGTCGTGGGGGACCACGGTTGCGGCCATGACGAGTGCCAACGTGAGTACCCGACTGTGGGCGCGTCGCGACGAACTCGCGTCGGAGATCAACGAGCAGCATACGAACTCGTCGTACCTGCCGTCGTTCGCTCTGCCCGATGAACTCTCGGCCACGAGCGACCTGGCCGAGATCGTGTCGTCATCGGACGTGATCGTCATGGCGGTCCCGTCACACGGGTATCGAGAAGTGGCCAGAGAGGTGGCATCGCATCTTCGTGCGTGGGTCCCCGTGGTGACGCTGTCGAAGGGGCTCGAACGCGACACTCAGCGACGCATGAGCCAGGTCACCGAGGAGGAGATGCCCGGTCACCCCGTTGCGGTGCACACCGGGGCCAACCGCGCGAAGGAGGTCATCAGCGGCCAGCCCGCAGCGAGCGTGGTCGCCATCGACGACCACCGGATCGCTGCCGAATTGCAGCGAGGGTTTTCCCGACCGTCGCTGCGCGTGTACACCAACCCCGACGTCGTGGGGTGCGAGGTGGCGGGCGTGGTGAAGAACGTCATTGCGATCGCGTCGGGAATGGCGCAGGGAATGGGGTTCGGCGACAACACGCGCGCCACGTTGATCACCCGTGGCCTCGCCGAGATGACACGACTCGGCGAAGAGCTCGGCGGCGATCCGGCAACGTTTGCCGGGTTGGCTGGAATGGGTGACCTCATCGCCACCTGTTCATCGACGCAGAGCCGCAACAACACCGTTGGTCTGCGGCTCGGCCAGGGTGAACCCATCGACGACATCGTGGCCTCCATGAACATGGTGGCCGAAGGCGTCAAGTCCTGCCCGAGTGTCTTGGCCCTCGCCGCCGACGCTGGCGTGGAGATGCCCATCACCGAGCAGGTCGTGGCGGTGTGCCACGACGGTCGGTCGGCAAAAGAGGCACTCACGTCGCTGATGGACCGAGATGCCAAGAGCGAGCACGACTGACGCGTCGCCACGCGGTCGTTCTGTGATCGTGGCTGGTTGACTGCTGGCGTGGGTGACGCAGTGACTTCTCCGGTTTCCAACGCAACGAATGGAGCCGCCGATACCGACGACATCGCCGTCGGGATCACGATCGGGTCGACCGGGCAGGTCGCCCGTTGGACGGTCAGCCCGTGGGGTGCAGTGACCCCGTGGGGTCAAGAATCGCCGGAGACCTTCGACTGGTTCCTCGCCGCCGACGACCGGTGGCACATTCCCGCGCAGGAACCAACGATCCGCCAGACACGGATCGAAGGTGCTCCGGTGATCGAGACCCGGATGCGGATTCCGGATGGCGACGCCGTTCAGCGCGTATGGGCCGTGCCGAACGGCGAGGGCAACGTGATCGTCGAGTTCGAGAACGAGTCGCCGATGCCCTTTGCCGTGGCGGTGACCGGCGGCGGCGTGGTCACCGACCGCCCTCCGGCTGACGTTCCGATTCAGGGGATCGAGCTCCCCGAAGGCGCCATCGTGTTACCCGTTGGCCACCGAGCGATCGTGCGTGTGGCGATCCCGTTTCCCGGCGGCGCCGGTCCGCAGTCGCTGTCGGCGGTCCCGCCGGCGTCGGCCGTGGTGAGCGGTTGGTTGCGCGTCGTGCAGCAGGCCAGCCGGCTCGTGTTGCCTGACGAACGCCTGGTGGAGGCCCTGGTGGCCGCTCGTTGCGACCTCCTGCTCGAAGGCCCCATCGACGGCGCATCCGATCCAGTCGGGTTCCTGCTCGATGTCGCTGAGCTGGTGCGTTGCGGCGATTCGGCCGAAGCGTGGATGCTCGACATCGTCGAGCCCGCCGAGCGTGTCGCCAAGCAAGCTGGCCGGCGAGGTGCCTCAGAAGACGACGCAGCCGACGCGCTGGCAGCGCTTGGAGCATGCCGCCTGGTGGCGATGCGGGCAGGTGACGACCGAGCTGCACGCGACGTCGATCGCACGATGTCGAAGCTCGCGAAGCGCCATGGCGACATCGCCAATTCAGCTGGCTCTGCAGGAGCGATCACCTCGTTCGCCGACGTCCGGAGAGGCTCCTCGGTGGGTCGATTCGTTCGCTCGATCGAGCGTCGCGTGGCCGATGGCGGACGACTGCTGCCCGGGGGTATCCCGAACCTCTGGTTGGGCAGCAACTTCGAGGTGCACGGACTCCCGACCTCGCCCCGATCGACCGTGTCGTTCGCCGTTCGCTGGCACGGAGAACGCCCGGCCGTGCTCTGGGAGCAAGACCTCGGCGCCGACCCGACTGATGCCCAGGCGCTAATCGAGCTGAGCGCCCCTGACATCGATCCGGAGTGGACCACCACCGAGGCGTCAGGTGAAGCGCTCTGGCCGGCTCCGGCCAAGGAGCGGGCGCGTTCATCGTTGTCGATCACCGTTGATCCGGAGGGCGGCAGCTTCGTCTGACCGTTCGACATGGCCGCACGAGCAGGATCCAAGAAGCAGGCGCCGACTCGTGAGATCGAGAAGTCGCTGTGGGAGCAGGGCTACGAGACCGTCGTCGGCATCGACGAGGTCGGGCGCGGCTCTTGGGCCGGTCCGCTGACGGTCGGGGCTGCGGTGGTCCCTCGCGACACACGGGTCAACGGGATCCGTGACTCGAAGTTGTTGTCCGAAGCCCGTCGTGAGTTCCTGTTCGACCGGATCGCCGAATGGTGCATCAGTTGGTCGACCGGTTCAGCGACCCAGGCCGAGTGTGATGCGCTGGGAATGTCAGCAGCGCAAAAGCTGGCTGCACGCCGAGCGATCGCTGGGTTGACCGTGGTTCCCGATGTGGCCGTCACCGACGGCACGTGGGATTTCGTGTCGCCGGCGGTGGCGAAGGTGGAACTGGCGGTGAAAGCAGACCTGCGGTGTCTCAGCGTTGCAGCGGCGAGCATCTTGGCCAAGGTGGTCAGAGATCGCGAGATGCGCGAGTTCGCCGTGCACTATCCGCAGTGGTCGTTCGACACGAACAAGGGCTATCCGTGCCCGGCGCACAAGCGGGCGCTGACCGGATACGGACCATCAGCGATACACCGTCGGAGCTGGGTCTTCATGGACAACTACGTCCCGTGGACGGCGATTCGACGCACACCGCCGGCCGGTCAGTCGTCGCTCTTCTGACGGGCGTGGGGCCGCTCAGAGGCGGCTGTGGAGGTCGCCGAGCAACCGTGCAACCGCGCTGGGCCCAGCGAGTCGTCGGCGGGCAATGGTGTCTCCGTGGCCGACCTTGATGCTCAGGTCATGGCCGCTCAAGCGTGCGAAGGCGTCCTCATCGGGAACATCGTCGCCCAGGTACACCGTGGCGGCGGGGGCGAACTCGATGCGGAGTGCATCGAGCCCGTGGCCCTTGTTGGTGGGACGAGCCATCAGTTCGAGCACGTTGCTGCCTTCGTGGCACTCGTGTCCGGTGAGGGCCGCCTGACGCTCGCGGGCATGGGAGAGGGCCTGTCGTCCAAGCTCGCGGTCGGCCTCGCGGACATGGATCACCACGCTCGTGGGCTTGCGTTCCACCCATGCGCCGGCGCCAGCGAGCTCGACGGCATCGGACACGATGGAGTCCAGAACAGCGAGCCGCTCACGCTCGGTCTGGGTGAGCGGCGCCGGATCGGCGCCACGACGCTCACCTCCGTAACTGCCGGCGACCTGGATCGTGTCGGCGAAATCGAATTGTGCGAGTCCATCGAGCGACCGCCCGGACAGGATTGCAATGGTGACGTCGCGGCGGGTCGAGAGCGCAGCGAGGTGGTCGCCGACGCTAGGCAAGAGTGTGGAGTCGTCGGCGTGATCCACGAGCGGGGCCAAGACGCCGTCGCAGTCGAACACGAGCAGGAGCGGCCGCTCGAGCGCTGCGATCTCGACGGCGACGTCACCCGGCTCGGCGGTGACGTCAACAGAGCCGTTGGTCATCGGGCGCCCGACGAGGTTGCGTTGTCGGACGGCGACAGCTCGGACAGGAACCGGTCCGCCCAACCCTGGACATCGCTCTTGCGGATCTGGTCGCGGAGCCCGGCCATGCGGCCTCGCCGCTCATGACGGTGCATTTCCACCGCTTC